>JADZEY010000025.1 GCA_020850315.1 Armatimonadota bacterium
GATTTCGGGAGGCGATACTGAAATTTTTCAAGAACATCAAGAACTACAAAGCAGAGTTAGAGAGTCTTCTAACCCTGAATTTCCATATTCCCCGAATTTCGCAAACTCAAAGCACGTGAGTATAAGTTTTGAGTGGAGTGGTGGATTTTATTTTTTTCGAATTTTGCACTCTCCTTGCGTTTGAGTATAAATTCTCGCTTTCGCTGGCATGGCATATTTGATTTGCTCACAAGCCATACCATCAAAAAATACTTCTAATTAATTTTTATCCTCGCGTGCCTTCAGTTTACGAAATTACCACCCGCGAAGGCGAGGATATACAAGGCATGACAGGAATAGAATTCCGCGATCTCAACGCACGCGAGTATAATTACTGGCTTCGTGGATTGTAGAAATGTATTTTTGAAGAGCTTTACTGAATAATTCTACGTATAATCAAATTGTTTAAAAAATTAATTCCGCTCACCGCCAATAGATAATGATGAGCGGAATTTGATTTACCCCCCCCCAACATCACGCCTTCATCCGTGCCCCTTCGTCTTCCACCGTAAATATCCAGGCTGCGATTTTTCCGATTGGCATGGTTTGGAAGGATTCCCAGTGATCCATCGGGAAGTTGTTGCGGCTGCTGGTGTCGTCGTCGCGGTGGGCTTCGGTTTCGGCTTGGATTCGCGCCAGCCGATTCTTCCAAGCCTCCATGTTTTCGGTTCGCAGATCAATCCAACCGGCGTGCGCCCAATGATCCATTTCCTCCGGCGTAATCGGTAGCTCCCAATCGCCACGGAATGGCGGGATTTTCATGCTATCCCCCCGAAGCAGCGTAACCCCGTCGCGCATCAGAATTGGGATTCCGATGGAAATGGCGCGGCTGCGCAGATCGGCATTGGCGCGGATTACCGCATCGGCTGCCACCGAAAGCGTCTCGGCATCGCTGCCGACAACATTGGCAAGCGACCCGGCAACGTGGCCAAGCAGGTGCGCCTCGAACAACAGCTTCGACAACCGAGGCGGCCCCAACATCTCGAACGCCACCGACGGAATCCCCGACTCCTCTTCCAGTTTCGCCAAACGCTGCACCGCACGGCTTCGCAAGTATCCGCCACGGTAGGTGGGGCCATAGACTGTGGAGTCAAGCGCGGCAATCACGTCGTGGCCGGAGTTCCCCCCTTTCAGCTCGAACACGGTTGCTTCGGCGATTTCTTCCGGGGTAATCATCTCCATCTGCTGCAACGACGAAATTGCCTCGAACTCCCCGCGCGAGAAAATCCCGTTTTCGCCGGTGTCAATAAATGGAGCCGTCAGGTTCTGTCCGGTGGGGGTGGCAATTCCTTCCCCTTTCAATTTTAGGCTTCCCTCCAACTTCACCCCTTGCTCCGGCGGGCAATCCACCAGTGGGATTGGATGCCCTTTGCGAAGCACCTCGCCATGTTGGATCCGTTTCCAGGCAATGGTTGCGGTGGGCTTAATCTCCTTGATGACTGGGCCGTTCGGGGTGCGTGCCATCAGGAACAGCAGCAGCGTTTGCGCGCCGGCAACCGAGCTTTTGCTCAGCAACACCCGCGAGGGGCGTTCCTCCGAGTGGGTGTAGGGGATATTCAGCCCCATCCCCCCCGATCCTGCGGTTCCGATCTTCACATACATTGCGGTTCCGGCATCCAGCATCGAGCGGTAAAGGAGTTGGATATGCCGGATCAGCTGCGGGGTGTACTGTGATGCAATCAGCCGCTCCACCGTTTCCCCATCGTAGCGGCCTTCGGCATCGGCGGCCTTCAGCGTGGTGCGGACCGATCCGTAGATGTCCTGGTAGGCAATCGCCGTTGCGGTGTTGATGCAGTCAACAACGGCATCCACCTTGTGGTCAACAATCAGCCGGTAGAGTGCGGAGTTGTGGAGGATATCATCGCTAAGTTCGTCGAAGATGTCGTGGATCAGGGTCATTCTGCTGGGGTGTTCGGCAAGCAATGATTCCCGCGAGGCGGTTCGGTGGGCAAACCGCCCGAAGATATTCCCCCACCACGGGACAAACTCCACGCTGGTTCCGTCTGGAACATCACGGCGAAGGGATTCCACTGCGTCGTGGGCCTCGGATTCATGGAGCGAAGTGACAACAAGCCGAGCAGGGCGTTCGGCAAGCAGGCGGCGGCAAACGCTGGACCCAACAAGGCCCCATCCGCCAAGAACAAGAACGGTTTTTCCGGCAATATCCATGCTGATGTTTCTGTGAAGCTGGTGTGAGTTAAACAAAGGACTGGCGTACGTAGCCCGCAAACATAGCGAAGCGGGAACGGACGGCAAATCAAGAAGTGGTTACGGCTTGCGGGGGAAATTGCCTTGAAGAAAGATGTTGCTGGAGGAAGGATTTTGCTGAAGGGCTTGCTCAACATTGGGTTGGGAGTGATATTGCAGCCGTTGCCGGAAACGCTTCCCTTCCCTAAACCAAACAGAACAGTGCCAGTCCCAGCCGCACATTGCGCGCCCATGGCAGCCAGAGAGAGATTCAACAATACCAGATACAACCGATGAACCGTACACAACGTTCCGCACTTTCCCTTCTTGGTTTTCTGCTGCTGACCACCGCAGCGTTCGCCCAGCTTCCGCTGACAATGCAGTATCAGGGGATCATTGAGTTCCCGCCGGAGGACGCAAAAGCGAATCCAACGCCAACCGTGAATTTCATTTTTAGCATCTGGGATGCCCAGACTGGTGGGAAAAAATTGTGGGAAGAATCCCAGCCGAACGTCCCGCTGGCCCCCACCGAAGGGGGAAAATTCATGTTTAGCGTGACCCTGGGGAACACCCTCCCGATACCACTGAAAGAGAAACGCCAGTACTGGCTGCAAACAATCGTTGATGGCGACACGGTTGCCCGTACCGAGATCAGCGCGATTGAAACCACCAAAGCCACCGACACCTCGGTTTCCCAAAAATTTGAAAGCCAGTTCGGCTACAGCTTCCTGCTGCCGAACAAGGCCAAGTACAACAAGATTGGCAGCGAGGTTCTTCCGGCCGGGGAGACCGAGAAGCAGAACTACATCCTTCCCGGCGGCGCGGGGGCAATCACCATTCGGCATATCAAGGAGTGGCGCATGGTCCCGCGTGACTTCAAGATGATGGATGGCGTTCACTACCACGACCCCGACTCCGTTGGGCGCAACGGGAAAATTTTCAAACGGGTCTATATCCTGAAAGAGAACACCGTGGAGATTGAAATTCTTCTGACGGCAAAAGGGGAAACGGAGTACGGGGAGAAGGTCCAAGCAATCAAAGACAGCTTTGTGCCGATGCCGAATGGGGTGAAGGAGTTAGATGCGTGGCGATATGGACGCAACCCGAAGGATTACGAGAAGGGCCGCTACTTCGATAACAAAGGGCCAAGCCGATGACCGGCCAAAGGAACAAGCACATCACAACAGCAGCAACCGGCGCTATCCGGTTGTTGCTGTTGCTGCTTGTGGCTGGTGCAGCTTCGGCGCAACCGCAGCTACCGGAATCGAACCCGATGACCGCACAACGGATTGAAAGCCGCAAAGGCTACGTGGCAAGCATCCCCGCCGAAGCCGTGCTGGACTCGGCAGCAAGCGGATGGAACCCCACCGAGCGTTTTGAGCGGAGGGTCTATCGGATTTCTGGTGCGGGTGAGTTCCGGTTCACCGTCACGGTTGCCCCGCCAGCAATCCCCGACAGTGCCCGCACCAACGGCGGCTACACCTACGTTGATAGCGACTCGGCCACGAAAGGGGGCACAGCCTTTGTGCGGACCTACTACCTTTCGCAACGGAGCGTTCGGATCGAGGTGATCCCCTACGGCATGAAGATGAAACCATACTTGGATGCCCGCTCAACCATCTTCAACGCCTTCCGCTGGCAGCCGGGTGCCGATAGCCCACGCACCGACGTTGACCCAAGTTTCTACGTCCCACGCCAGTTCCAGGAACGGAACAAGGTTGAGGAGTAAGCCCGGCATCGCTCGGAAAGAGAGCGCGGCAGAGATTGAGAAATCTCTGCCGCGCTCTCTTTTTTGCTCTCCCGTCATTGCAAGGAGCGATGCGGTTTTTCGGAGAACATCGGACACGCTGCCAATGGTTTGCATAAGGTCAGTGACCCATGACCCTCTTTGCAACTGACCACTGACCACTGACCTTGCGTAAGGTCAGTTACTTACAGCTTCACCAACGCCACCGTTTCCCCCGCAAGTTGCAGCAAGTAGATGCCGTCCGGTTGCGATGCCAAATTGACTGTTAGCGTCTCGGTCTCAATCTGAACAGAAGCAACCTGCTGGCCGCTGACCGAGAAGACCCGCGCGATTTGCTGGCGAACTGGCAATGGCAACTCAATCAAAAATCTCCCTTCTTCCCCCCGAACAATCCGAACTGCGGCGGGCGTTAGCACGTCGTCGTGAACTCCGCTGGTTAGTCCGTTCAGCCCTGTTCCCACCGTTCCCGCTTCCGGCGGCGTGGCCAGCGCAGCCCCGCCGAACTCGTCGGCACCAATGTCAATCGCGCCGCTGCGTGGGTTGCCGTCGTAGTCGTTGGTGGTTCCTGGCGTTGCTTCCCCCTTGTCAATGCAAGGGCTTCCGGCGTTCAGGTGGTGCTGGCCGTTCAGCTGCGGATCAGCTTCCACGCTCTGGGTCTCCCCTTTCACAAATGCCTTCCACTGACTGAAATTCACGGCAGCATCACCGGCAATGTCGAACTGTGCCGCAATGCCAGCTTTGAAGTAGCAGTTGTTGTTGAAGCTGTTGTTCCCCACCAACGCCATTGGGCGGATGATCGCTGTGTAATCTTCGTCACCCGTTCCGGTGTTGTCAACAAAGATGTTGTTCTTCACCACCAGCCCTTCGCATGGCATCTCCACGCTGGGTTCGGGTTCTTCGCCGTAGTACATGGAGTTATGGTTGATAAACAACGGCGCGTGGAAGTTGGTGCTTGCGGTGATGACGGTGTTGTTGATCGCTTGGCAATCCTTTGCTCCCCAGAATCCAATCCCGGCAGCACCAGTGTTCAGGATGATGTTGTTCCGCGCAATCCCACGGATGCAATCGTAGTGGTTTGGGTTCTGGATGGTGTCGAAAAACTCAAGATCGGTATCGAACCCCAGGAAGATTCCTCCATCGCCGGTGTTGACAATCAAATTTTGCTCGATTACACAATCGGTGGCCCCACCTTTGGCATAGACCCCAGTGGTGGAGATGTCGTGGAAGTAGCAGTTGCGAACCACCATCCGCGCAGCGTTCACGTTGTCAATCCCTTCGGCGTTGTGCGAGTATGGGTCGGGGTTGCCCGGGTCGTTGGCAGGGCCAACGCCACTGCGGTAAATCTCGCAGGCGATGATGGAGATGTCCGCACAGCCCGGGGTCAGTTTGATGCAATCGCGCCCGGTGTCGTGGATTTTGCAGCCGATGATGGTGACCCCTTTCACTCCGCGCCGCTGCGATAGCTGAAGCTGCACGCCGTAGTCGTCGGTGAAATCCCAGTTGGTTTCAAACTTGATGCCGTAGTAGTAGCCCCCCACAATCTCCAACCGCTCAAGCCTTCCACCGTCCACCTCTGGCTCGCGGTACCAGAGGCAGGAGGCGATCTCCTCCACATCAACCGGGGCAACAATTTTGGCCCATTGGCCATTGGCCGAGCGGATGGTGAGGTTGTTCTGGGTGATGCGGAGTTCGTTGCTTTGGTAGGTTCCGGTTTGCAGCTCGATCACGTCGTTATCGCTGGCCTCCTCCAAGGCTTTCATCAAGGTTTGGTAGGGGTTGCCGGGGCTGCCATTGCCGGCAGCGTCGTTGCCGTTTGGGCTAACGTGGATTGTTCGGGCAAGCAGCATCATTGGGGACAGCACTACCAGTAGCAGCAGGATGGATACCGTTTTCATCGTGTTCGTTTGGTTGATCGTTGGTTTGATACGTTGGTCGTTGGCTCCGCTTTTCCGGAAAAGGATTGGCTTCAACGATTGGGTTCAAGATAGTGTTGGCCGCTGACGAATCGGGGGTGATTCACTGATTGAGTTCGCTTCAGTCAAAAAAAAACTTCATCTTTGCCGCCGATGAAGCTCCCGTTTTCGCTCTTCTTGTTGAGCATCCCACTTCTGTTTGCGGTTTCCGGCTGCGGCTCCAGCCGTTGCACAAGCGTTTCGGCGTTTGGTAATCTTGGGCCGGAAATCAACTCACCGTTCGATGACTACGCCCCGGTTCTTCAGGATACCGGAACGATTATTTTCACCAGCAACCGCGACCTTCCCGGAACCGGCGGGCTGCGCCAGCAACTTGCTGATGTTCGGCCAGCGCACCTTTTTTCTTCCATGCGATTGTCCGAGCGGTGGGATGAAGCCTTCCACTACCAGCTTGCCCCCGGCAGCGATGGCTATGAGGAAGCAACCCTTGCATGGTCCCCCGCCGGCGACCCGTTCGGCATCACCGCCTACTTCTGCGGCTGCGACCGCCCCGCCGGGATTGGCGGATGCGACCTGTACGCAGTAACCGAAGGGGAATCGGCAGCGGTGATTAATCTTGGGCCGATTGTCAACTCCGCTGTGTGGGATAGCCAGCCGTTTATCACTGCCGATGGCAAGCAGTTGTGGTTCGCCTCGAATCGCCCGGGCGGGCTTGGGGGATACGACCTGTACGTGGCCGAGCGGCAACCGGGCGGAACTTGGAGTGAACCAAAAAACGCGGGGCCAGGGGTGAACTCACCCAAGAATGAGCTTTCCCCATTCGTTAATTCTGCAACCGGAATCCTGTACTTCGCCGCCGAAACAGCCGGCCACGGGCTTGATCTGTTCCACCTAAAAAAAGGGGCACCAGAGCGCGAAGCACTGGATGCCCCCTATAATTCCGAGGCCGATGAGTTCACCCCGTACGTTGCTGGCGGGAAGCTGTACCTTGCCAGCAACCGCGGCGGCGGCTGCGATGGCTACGACCTGTATGCCTTTCCGCTGGGTGAGTAGATGGAGTAGGTTTCCCAGGGCGTTGTCCTCTCTGGGCTGGGGTAGGATGCCCCGTTGGGGCTGGGATGAACGCCTGCTACATCGTTCCACCTTGCTCCAGCATCGCCACAAATTTGCTGATGCGCTGGCGGCGGGTTTCCGGTTTCTTCGCATCGTGAATGCGGAACAGGATGGAGTAGCGTGCTGATTTGTTGAGCCCAGCAAACGCCCGGGCAGCTTCCGGGTGGTTTGCTAACTCACTCTGAAAATCCTCTGGTACCTCTATCGTGCTTTGGGAGGCGTATGCCATTTCCCAGCGGCCATCTTGTTTGGCGGCATCTATCTCGGCAAGCCCCGGCGCTTGCATCCTCCCCTGCTGGATCAGTTGCTCCACTTTTGCGCAGTTAATTTTGGACCATTTGCTCCGCTTCCCACGATGCGTAAACCGCTGCAAGAAGTAGTGGCTGTCGAACGATCCTTTCTGCCCATCAATCCAGCCGTAGCAAAGCGCGACATCCAGGGCCTCGGCATACGTTACGCTTGGGATACCCGATCCCTTTTTGGCAATTTTTAGCCATAACCCTTTGGAGGTTTCGTGATTCTTGATGATCCATGTTTCCCAATCGGCTTGGGTTGCGAACTCAATGATGGGAAGTTCATCGTTCATTGCTGTCAGTTGATTGTGGTTATGAAAAATATAGTTCCCCAGCGAACAGTGGAAACACCACCGGGGAATTGCTGCAAGACTTATCCCTCCGCCCCCAGCCCGCTCCAGACCACCTCCCCACGGTTGATAATTCCCACCGGGCGGCAGCGCAGTTTCCAGCCGTTGAACGGGGTGTTCAGCGAGCGTGTGCGGAACTTCGCCACATCCACCTGCCACTCCTCCTCAGGGGCCATAATCGTCAGGTTGGCTGGCTCCCCTTCGGCAATCGTTGGAACCGGAAGGGAAAGGATTCGGCGCGGGTTGATCGCCATCAACTCAATCAATCGGGGAAGGGAGATGATTCCCGGCTCGACAAGGTAGGTGTAGCTTAACCCCAGGGATGTTTCCAGCCCGATAATTCCGTTTGGGGCGGCGGGGAACTCCACCTGTTTTTCCGAGAGCGCGTGCGGGGCGTGGTCGGTGGCAATCGCGTCAATCGTCCCATCACGGAAGCCTTCAAGAATGGCATCAACATGCTGCTGAGTCCGGAGCGGAGGGTTCATTTTTGCGTTGGTTCCGTGCTCCATCACAGCTTCGTCGGTCAGCACAAAATGGTGGGGGGTTACTTCACAGGTGATGTTGGTTTGGCCCTGCGCTTTTGCTTGCCGAACAAGCTCAACGCCGCCGCGCGTACTCATGTGGCTAACATGGTAGGGGCGGTTTCCGCAGAACTGCGCCAACATGATGTCGCGGGCAATAATCAACTCTTCGGCAACATCGGGGTAGCCAGGATGCCCCAACTTCATGGATACCACCCCTTCGTTCATCGCAAATCCTTTGGTCATGCTGTGCTCTTCGCAATGCTGGCTTAGCACCGCGCCCTGGAACATGGAAGCATACTCGAACGCCCGGCGCATCACCTCAGGGCTGCGGACGCAATCGCCATCGTCGGTGAACATCCGCACGCCGGCCTCGTGCAGCTCCCCCATCGGCGCAAGCTCCTCCCCTTTTCGCCCCTTGGTTGTTGCGGCGGTGCAAACCACCTCAACCGGAAGCTGGCGCGACTTCCACAAGATGGAGTGAACAACCTCGGCATGGTCAATGGCGGGTGCGGTGTTCGGCATACAGCAAACCCCGGTGAAGCCGCCGTTGGCAGCCGAAGCACAACCAGTTTCGATTGTCTCCTTGTGGGTTGCCCCCGGTTCGCGCAGATGGACGTGCATATCGAACAACCCCGGCGTGGCAACCCAAGCGGCTGCGTCGTGGATAGTTGTTCCTTCGGGGGGATGGATATCGGGAGCAATCTGTTGGATGCGCCCGTCAACAATCAACAGATCGGCGCGGCGGTCAAGCCCCTGGGTTGGGTGAAGTAGGCGGATGTTGCGGAAAAGATGAATGGCCATGAGTATATGATGCTGATGATGGTAGCACGGCTGTTGTCGGCAAACATTCAAGATTTCGGCGAATCCCACTCCATTTTTTTTGCATTGGAGTGTTTGTGCCAGTTGACCCGCCACCGCCGGTTGCCCCTTACATTATCAAAACTTGACGATCATTTAACCGACCTACCCCTGTACATTTGCAGTGGCGATGAAAGAAAATGCTGGGAAACTACAGATCACCGCCGGCAGTGTTGCCACCAGCAAGGCCATACTTGAACCAACGACTCCATGCCAAAAACCATTCTTGTTGTTGACGACGAAGAAGATATTGTTCAACTGCTGAAATATAACCTTGAGAAAGAAGGCTACAACGTAGCCACTGCAGCCAACGGGGCCGCAGCAATCCAAGCCGCCAATGGAGTACATTTTGATCTTATCATTCTTGATGTGATGATGCCGGAGCTTGACGGATTCGAGGTCTGCCGACGGCTTCGCGCAATGCCAGCCCATGCCACCACTCCCATCGTCTTCCTGACGGCACGCGTTGGCGAGTTCGATGAAATTTTAGGGCTTGAGCTTGGGGCCGATGATTACATCCCAAAACCGATCTCGCCCCGCGTCTTCCTTGCCCGTGTGAAATCAATCCTGCGGCGTTCCGCCGAAACGCTCCGCACCGAAACGTTGGTGATGCCCGAGATTTTGACGATTGGCGATTTACACATCAACCGCCAGAACTACACCGTGAACATTCAAGGGGAGGAAACCTTCTTTCCGAAGAAAGAGTTCGAGCTGCTGGCGTTTCTTGCAAGCAACCGGGGCAAGGTCTTCTCGCGTGAGGTTCTGCTGAACCGTATCTGGGGGGAGAACGTGTATGTGGTGGATCGGACAGTGGATGTCCACATCTCAAAAGTCCGCGAAAAACTTGGCACCAGCGGCGAACTAATCGAAACGGTGAAAGGAGTTGGATACCGCTTCCGTGGCTGAGAAAAACAACGCCGAACTCAATACCTCCGTACAATCCGCTGTGGCCAGCACCTTGCACGCACAAATGAAACAGCGCGAATACGCATTCATCGGCGTGTTCGCGCTGTTGTTCTGCTCGCTGTTCCTTGTTCTACTCCTCCCTGCTCATCTTCACTCGGCAGTGGTGGTCGCTGCATTACTGATTGCCGGAGCCGTTGCGACTTGGGCTTTTTTGCGCTACCGACGGTTATCGCAGCAGTTAACAACCCAACTGGAGGTGCTGGCCAAAGCAGCGTTGGAAATGGCACGGCGCGAAACCGAGAACCACATTGACCTTCAGGAACTCCCACTGGTGGAACTGCGGCTGATTGCTGAAGCAATCAATACCATGGCAACGCGGGGGAAAGGGGCGATTGCCGAAATGAAGCGGCTGGAACGTGTCCGCAGCGAGTTTCTTGGGAACGTCAGCCACGAACTGCGAACCCCGATTTTTTCCGTGCAAGGCTATCTGGAAACGCTGATTGATGGAGCAATGGACGACCCCAACGTCTGCGAAGATTTTTTGAACAAAGCCCACCACAACGTTTTGCGGCTTCACACCCTGCTGACCGACCTGATTGAAATTTCCCGGATTGAATCGGGTGAGATGCGGATGAGCTTCCGCTATTTCGATGCCGATGCGTTCCTCCGCTCCATCACCGAAGAACTACGCCCCACTGCCCAGATTGCAGATGTTGAGCTATCCTACCAGCCGCCGTTTCAAGCCAGCGACAACCGCGAAGTGCTGGGCGACCGCGACCGAATCAAGCAAGTGATGGTGAACCTGATTGAAAACGCTATCAAGTACAACAAGCCAAACGGAACCGTGACGGTAAGTTTGGAACTTGTTGGCAAACGGGGTGTTTTCCGCGTGACCGACACAGGGATTGGGATCCCGGAAGGGGATCTAGGGCGAATTTTCGAGCGGTTCTACCGCGTCAGCAAGGATCGCTCGCGGGCGGTTGGCGGAAGCGGATTGGGGCTTGCTATCGTGAAGCATATCATCGAAGCGCACGGCTCGGCGATTACCGTCAACTCTACGTATGGGGAAGGCTCCACCTTCAGTTTTTGGCTGAAGCGGGGGTAGCCACCGCAGCTTGTCTCTCCATCTCATTTCATCTCCCCTCCACCCCGGTTCGGACCGCAGTCAACGGATTGTCACGGATTCCCCGCACGAATTGGTGCGATTGGTAGGGGGCAACCTGTATATTTGCGATTCGTTTCCAAAATCGAACATCCAAAACTCTTTCGTCATCAATCGTAGTCTATGGGAGTCATGCAGAAGCTCCGGCAAGGAATGCCGGCGTTCATCATCATTATGATCCTCTTTTTCGTTCTCACCATCGTTTTCGACTGGGGAGACGCGAAGAAAGGGATGTCAGGCGGGACTGTTAATGCCGGTGGCCAAGCCATTGGGCATGTCAACGGCGACCCAATCAACTACCGTGAGTATCAGACCCGGGTTGATACCCTTATCAATCGCCAACGCGCAGCAAACCCCGATGGGGAGATTGACGAGGTGCAAATCCGTGAATCTGTCTGGAACCAGATGGTGAACGAGGTGTTGCTGAACCAAACTGCCGAGCGGCTTGGGGTAAGCGTCACCGATAAACAGGTGGATGAAAAGCTCCTGTACGATCCCCCCAGCTACCTCACCCAAATGTTTAGCGACAGCACCGGAACCTTCCAGCAGAATATCTACTACGATTTCATGCGGAACACCGATGCCTTCTTGTCGCAGCGCCAGTTCCCGGCGGAGGAGATCGCCTCAATCAAGAATCAGTTTGCCGAAATTCGCCACGACCTTCGGATGCAGATGCTGCAAGAAGCTGTCAGCAGCGCAATCACCGCTTCGGCAATTCCTTCACCATCGGAGATTCGGCTTGCCTACGACAACAAGAAGCTGAAAGCCAGCGGCAGCTTTGCCATGCTGGACGCAAACTCCATCCCCGATGACCAAGTGAAAGTAAGCGACGACGACGCGAAGAAATACTACGATGAACACAAAGCCGACTTTGTGCAGAAAGCCTCGCGCGAGCTTCGCTACGTTATCCTTCCCCTTTCCCCAAGCAAGCAAGATTCCAGCACGGTGATGACCCGGCTTGGCAAGGCCACCGAAGCACTGAACCGCGCAACCACTACCGCCGAAAAAGACTCAGTCTTCGGCGAATTGATCGCCCAGTATGGCCCAGGAAACTACGCCGGAACAGCCTTCACCCCCTTCCAAGAAATTCCTGCCGAGCTTCAGGCTGCATTGCAAGGGGCAACCCAGGGCGCGGTGATCGGCCCGTTTGCAACGCCAGAAGGGACCATCCTGCTGAACGTTCAGGAGATGAAGGACAGCGGTGAGGTGTTCGTGAAAGCGCAGCACATCCTGCTGAAAACCGAAGGGATCACCAACACCGACAGCATCAAGGCACTTGCCGAATCAATCCTGAAACGGGCAAAAGGTGGTGAGAAGTTCGAGGCGTTGGTGGCAACGTTCAGCCAAGATCAAGGCTCGGCAATGAACGGCGGCGACGTTGGATATTTCAGCAAAACCAGCCCGTTTGTGCAGGAGTTCAAGGATGCAGGATTGGCCGCTAATGTGGGTGATATTATTGGCCCGGTGAAAACGCAGTTCGGCTACCATATCATTAAAATCACCGACAAAACCGCACGCAGCTACAAACTGCGCGACATGCGGTTCAACATCAAAACCACACGCGGAACCAAAAACGCGCTGATGCGCCGCGCCCAGCTGCTTCGCGACACCATTGCTGGCGGGCAAGCGTTGGATTCGGTGTTTGCCGCAAAACGTGGGCTGCAATCCACCAGCAGCGGACCAATCCAAAAATCAATGCCGGTGGCGGGGATGATGGAGTTGACCTACTTTGCCTACAACAACAATGTTGGCGAGGTCAGCAAAGCGATTGAGATGCAGAACGGGAACATCATCATTGCGCAAGTTTCCAAAATTCGGAACGCCGGCACTGCCGACTTCGCCGATGTGAAAGCCGACATTATCAAGAAGCTCCGTATCCAGAAGAAGTTGGATATGCTGAAAGATCGCGCCACCAAACTGCGCGGCGCGCTTGCCGCCGGCGATAGCCTTGAAAAACTGAAGACCATTGACCCAGGCGTGCAAGTGATGCCGTTCAACGATGTGAACAGCACAAGCCCCTTCCCGGGCGCAGGGTTCGATGTCCCGCTGACCGCAGCCACCTTCGCGCTGAACCCGGGCCAGTTCTCCGATGCAGTCCGTGGCGAACGTGGCTACTACATCGTCCAGCTGCAATCCAAAACCGTCCCAACCGATCAGGAATTCCAGAAAGAGCGTGGCGATTTTATGAAGGAGTTCATGTCAACACGCCGCAGCTCGCTGTTCCAGGAATGGATCCAGAAAGCCCGCGAGCAAGCCGATATCGAAGACCTGCGGCACCAGAGCTAACGGGGCCACATAGAAACAAAAAAAGTAGCCGTCCAATTTGGGGACGGCTACTTTTTTTTGCGGGTCACTCTCTCCCTGCCAGATGTGGATAGAGTTATGCGTTGCTCAAGCCGACAACTACGGGTTCGTAAACTGCTGATCCACAATCGTGATATCGCCGGGGTAATCCACCAGACCAATTGGCGTTTCCACACTCACTTTTGCGGTTAATTTCAGCCGCGAGCTTGAGCCTTGCGCGCCGCCGATAGCCAACGCCAGATTCACCATATCGTTCAATCCCCTATCACCAAAAAACTGATATAAATCCAGCCCCACCGAAATTGGGATCATGGTGCTTTGCCCCGATGCCGGAATTTCTAACCGCTTGTCAACAACGCCGCTGATGGTGGTGCGGTCATCAATCAACAGGGTCCACCCCAGTTTCCGCAGGTAGAGTGGCGTGCTGCGCCCTCCGGAAGTTCCGTCGTTTGGGTTGCGGGCGGCAACGTTCAGGGTGAAATTCACAGGGATTTTCTTTTGCGCAAAGGCTGCCCCCATGGTGACCATCTGCATGGCACTCAGGCTTGACATATCGCTGATATCCGTCCCAGCCAGCGTGAAATTGCTGACGTTTTCCAGTTTGAATTGCAGCTTCTTCAGATCCGTAAGCGCGCTGGTCACATCTTTCAGTGCCTTGCATCCGCCAAGCATTGCTGCCATAAGTAGTGCCGGGGCGGCCAGTCCGACAAGTGTTCTGCTGAATCGCATGTTTCTGTTGTTGAGGTTGAATGTTGATGAACTCTGTTGAGCTCCGTTCGGTTCTTCCGATTGCTGTTGTTATTTGACTTCTCTCCCCCCCCCTCCCCCCCCGATCCGTCTCTCCCCTTGCCGATGCTACTGCACTCAGCTACTTCCGCCAACAAGATAGAAATTCTTCAGCCTGCGGCTCCTCTCTCTCTCTCTCTCACTTCCTGGTTGCGTTGCGCAGGCGTGCATGACCTTGCAAGCATCCTCCGGTTTGATGCTCCCCGACTTGGCGGAAGGTGGGGTTCGGCGGATTGAAGTTCGGAGTTTTCCCCCATTTGGCGGAGTGTGCTTGAAAAGAATCTGAACTTCCCATGCCCGAATGCTTGCGGCGTGCGGTTTCTGTTCCCTATCTTCGGCGGTTCAGAAATGGAGGTGTGCAGAAGTTCCTTCAATCTGAGCTCCCCAAATCTTCCACACGGCATTCCAGCCAACGCTTCATGCTGACATTCACAATTCGGCAGTTCTTCTACTCGCTCCTGATTATCTGGGGCGTGATGACGGTGACGTTTGTCATTATCCGCGTGCTTCCTGGCGACCCCGCCCGGCTGATGCTTGGCCAACGCGCCGACGCGCAATCAATCGCCGCGCTTCGCAAGCAGCTGAAGTTGGACGAGCCGATATTTCCAACCCAATACTTCGATTTTTTGGGGAAAGCCGCCACTGGTGATTTAGGGCGCAGCTTTGCGTTCAACCGCCCGGTGATCGAGTCCATTCTGGAGCGATTCCCGAAAAGTTTGGTGCTGGCGGTCCCCTCGCTGTTGATTGCCACGCTGATTGGGGTGGCGATTGGGGTCTATTCCGCCTGGAGGCCCTACACGTTTTTCGATGGGGCCAGCCGGGTGACGGCAATTCTTGGGATTTCGGTTCCGGTATTTGTGTTGGGGGCTGTGCTGATTCTGGTGTTCAGCAACTGGCTGAGCGTGCTGCCGGCCAGCGGCTACATCACCAAAGATGGCGGGACCAACCTGAAGTATCTTCTGCTTCCGATGCTTGCGCTGGCGGCCCGCCCACTCTCCATCATTGCCCGCATCACCCGAAGCTCCATGTTGGATGTTCTCAGCCAAGATTACATCCGCACGGCACGCGCAAAAGGGTTGCCGGTGGGGGCCACGGTTATCAAACACGCGCTTCGGAACGCCCTGAACCCTGTTGTCACCACAGTCTCGGCATGGCTTGCCAGCACAATCGCCGGGACCTTTTTCATCGAGAAAGTTTTTGCCTGGCCGGGCATTGGGATGCTTGGTTTTGATGCCGTGTTGCAGCTGGATTATCCGGTGATTCAAGGCGTTGTGCTCTTCACCGCGGTCGTCTTTGTGGTCGTCAATTTCCTTGTTGACATCCTCTACTCCCTGCTTGACCCCAAAGTCCGCTTGTCGTAACCCGCCAGCCCATAACCGTGATGAATCCAACAACTTCCATGCAGCCCAACCAGACGGAGCCTTCGGCAGCAATGCAAGCGATTCCCGATATCCAAGTCCACTCACTCTGGTGGTACAGCTGGCGGCGGCTAAAACGGAACAAGCTGGCGATGCTTGGTTTGGTGATTATGATTCTGCTCTTCCTGTGTGCCGGTTTTGCCTGGCTGATTGCCCCAATGAACCCGAACAGGCAGATATTGGAGTACGCCCGCAAGCCAAGCGGCTTTGCTGGGAATATCCTTGTGGTGAAAGCACTTGGGGGAACCTACCCGGATGAGTATATCCCGATTGAATCCTACGCCGCAGGGCCGGAATTTATCAGCTTTGTGCGGGTTGGCGGAAGCAAGGACTCCGTAAGCCGAAGTCACCTAATTTCTGCCGATGAAGCGGAGTGGCACCAAACGCCAACGTTCGTGCTTGGCACCGACCGTTTTGGCCGTGATGTTCTAAGCCGACTGCTGTACGGCGCGCGGGTTTCCCTTTCGGTGGCGTTGTTTGCCGAGATTATCGCCATTTTTATTGGGGTGCTGTTGGGGGCGTTGGCGGGGTATTTCCGTGGGACGGTGGATGCTGTGATTATGTGGTTCACCAACGTGATCTGGAGCTTCCCGTTCATCCTTCTGGTGCTGGTGTTTTCGCTGACGTTGAAGGAGTTCATTGACGTGTTCGATAGCATCATCCCCCTGTCGGATTGGATTGGCCGTGGCGCGTGGCAAACCTTCCTTGCCATTGGCCTAACCAGTTGGGTGGATACCTGCCGGATTGTCCGTGGCCAGTTCTTCTCGCTTCGGGAAACGGAGTATGTTGAGGCAACCCGTGCCGTTGGGTTTGGGGCAACGCGAACTATCTTTAAGCATATCCTCCCGAACGCGCTTGGACCGATTATTGTTGTGGCAACCGCAGGGTTTGCCAGCGCAATTATTGCCGAAGCAAGCCTTAGCTTTGTGGGCCACGGCATCGAGCTTCCAACCGCAACGTGGGGGCAAATGATTTACGATGGCCTCGGGTTCCTGCAAGCCGGCCAACTTCCGGGGCTGACTCTGTATCCCTCCATCGCAATCGCCCTGGCAGTGTTCGCCATCAACGTCTTCGGCGACGGCTTGCGCGACGCGCTGGACTCGAAGATGAAGGTGTGATGGGGGGAGGAGTCAGTGGTCAGTGGTCAGTGGTCAGTGGTCAGTAGTCAGTGGCTATTCGACATCCGACACCTCTTCCCCCCACGCTTGGGGGGACGCGAAGATGAAGGTGTGATGGGGGGAGGAGTCAGTGGTCAGTGGTCAGTAGTCAGTGGCTATTCGACATCCGACACCTCTTCCCCCCACGCTTGGGGGGACGCGAAGCTGCTTGCAGCGTAGCAGGGGGGCGAGGGGAAAGCATGAAAAAACATCAGAGCTTCATCATTCAGCAATTCCTTCATTCGACATTTCCAACATTTTCCAACCTTCCAAACCATGTCCAAACTTCTTGAAATCAAAAATCTTCAGACCTTCTTCCACACCGACGACGGCATTGCCAAATCGGTGGATGGGGTTAGCTACGAGGTTGACCGTGGCGAAACGCTGGGGGTTGTTGGGGAGTCGGGGTGCGGCAAATCGGTCACCGCGCTTAGTGTGATGCGCCTGATCCCGATGCCCCCCGGCAAAATCGAAGGGGGGGAAATCTTGTTCAACGGACGCGACCTGCTGAAGCTGACCGAGGAGGAGATGCGGACTATCCGGGGGAATGAAATCTCGATGATCTTTCAGGAGCCGATGACCTCGCTGAACCCAGTTTTCACCATCGGCCACCAGATTGATGAGGCGGTGATACTCCACCAAAAAGTCTCCAAAGCCGAAGCAAAAAATCGCTCTATCGAGATGCTCCGCTTGGTTGGGATTCCCGCACCGGAGCAACGGTATGGTGAGTATCCCCACCAACTTTCCGGCGGGATGCGCCAGCGGGTGATGATTGCAATGGCACTAAGCTGCAACCCCCAACTGCTGATCGCCGACGAGCCAACAACCGCCCTTGATGTGACAGTGCAAGCGCAAATTCTGGAGCTTATCAACAAACTCCAGAAAGAGTTAGGAATGGGGGTGGTGATGATTACCCACGACCTTGGGGTGATTGCCGAAGTAAGCGACCGCGTGGCGGTGATGTACGGCGGCAAAATTGTTGAGTACTCCTCGGTGGATGAAATTTTCCACAACCCGCAGCACCCGTACACCATCGGGCTGCTGGATTCGATTCCACGCATGGGCGAACACCACACACGGTTGAACACCATTGAAGGGACTGTGCCGGCGGCAACCAGTTATCCAAAAGGATGCCACTTCTGCACCCGTTGCAGCTGGGCTGACCAACAATGCTGGGCCCAGGAACCACTGCTGACCGATACCGGGTCGGAAGCATCGGGCTACCACTACGTTGCTTGCTGGCATCTTGACCGCGTGGCAGCAACGCGAGGGGTGGAGGCTGAGTAACTGACCTTACCCACCTTCCCTTGTTCGCTGCCAGCCCTCACCCCGGCCCTCTCCCAAACAGGTGATGCTACTGCTTCCACTCCATTGGTCGGGTGGGAGAGGGAGCCAAAGCCGAAGAGAAGAAGAGCATCGAAGCAAGCCACCGAACTGGCAAGTCTTCATCTGCGTACGGTGAGTGAGTAACTGGGGAATGCTGAGTGTTGAGTGAGGGGGGAATGTGTGACGTTGCTTGTTCGGTGGCTCCACTCATACCCTTCGACAGGCTCAGGACAGGCTTCGACGGGGCTCAGCATGAGCGGAGGTGATGTTGGTGAGAAACCGAATGCTGGATTTCTCATTCGACATTCGACTTGGCTTTGCGGAAGGCAAGTGAGTACACCCTAACCCCAACGTAACATTTCATCCCCTCCAGTTTTTTTGACTTGCGAAGATGGCCAGCAGCGAAGTATGCTGCGCTTGTTGTTCAACCCAATGAAATGTAAGCAGACCATAGCCCTTGCCGGAATTGCTGTCGCGTTGCTGACCGCCAGCCCGGTTGTTGCCCAAGTTACGGGGGAAGTTCCGCCAGCAACTCCCCCTTCCATCCCGCAGTTTCCGGCGCGGCCAGCCGGCGCCGACACCCTGTTCATCTTCACCCCCGTTGCCCCGCTGATTGATACCGTGCGGAAATCCAGCGAGGTTGATGACCTGGTCGGGATTGATGTTTTGTTCAGCAACAGCGGCTTTGGTGCCGGTGGATTTTACCAGCGGAAAGTCAGCAGCAACCTATCCCTGTTTGTGAACCTTGGCGTAACCGGATCGCGGACAAAAGATGAGTTGGACGAATGGAATGGCTACGAGTACCGCGTTCCGAACAAAGTCAACCGCCTGTACACCTTCCCGCTGATGATTGGGCTGCGGCAGCGATTGTTTGCCGAGCGATTATCCGACGAGTTCCGCCCATTCCTGAACGCCGGGGCTGGGCCAAGCCTTGTGCTGGCGTTGCCATACGAACATTCATTTTTCAGCAGTTTTGGCTACGCAACGGCGCGGGTAACTGGCGGTGGGTTTGTGGGGCTTGGTGCCGATTTTGGCGAAAGCAGCCCAGCCGTTGGGGTCAATCTCCGCTACTACATCATCCCGATCAGCCCCGGAATTGAAAGCCTGAAAGATGAGCCAATTAAAGATTTCGGCGGGCTGTTCCTGACGCTGAACATCAGCTTTCTGTGAACAGCCCCCTTTCTCCTCCTTCACCCTTCACCCTTCCTCCTTCATAATTCGTAATCCCCACCCCCACCCCCTTCTGCTTGGCTTCTTGCTATTTTTGGGGTACTTTTTTCAGCAACATCACATCTTCAAACTCAGAAATCATCATGACCGATACAGCAATCAGCGAACAACTTGCCGTGGCAACCCCGCAGAACAACCAGTTGAACGAACAGGGGCTTCTCCGCTACGGCAAAATGCTTATTGATGGTCAGTGGGTTGATGCCGTTTCCGGCGAAACCTTCGCAGCAATCTACCCAGGCACTGGCCAGACGATTGCCAACGTTGCCAGCGCGTCAGCCGCCGATGTTGACCTTGCAGCACAAGCCGCACGGCGTGCGTTCGCAAGCGGCCCCTGGCCCAAAATGAACGGAAGCGAGCGGGCAAAACTCCTCTGGAAAGTTGCCGACCTGATGGAGCAGAACATCGAGGAGCTTGCCGAGCTTGAGACGCTGAACAATGGCAAGCCGTTGTTGGAATCGCTGCGGGTGGATTTGCCGCAATCCATTGCTTGCTTCCGCTACTTTGCTGGTTGGTCTGGCAAGGTAATGGGCCAAACCATCGAGCCGGAAGCCCGCGCCAACGCTATCTGCTACACCCTTCGCGAGCCGGTGGGCGTTTGCGGCCAGATTATCCCCTGGAACTTCCCAATCCAGATGGCCGCCTGGAAAATTGCCCCCGCCCTTGCCTGCGGCAACACCGTTGTGATCAAGCCAGCCGAACAAACCTCACTCTCCATCCTGCGGCTTGGCGAACTGATGACGGAAGCCGGCCTGCCGAACGGTGTGGTGAACATCATCACCGGGTTTGGCGCAACCGCTGGCGCGGCGTTGGTGGAGCATCCGGAGGTTGATAAAATTGCGTTCACGGGATCGGTGGAAGTTGGAAAGATGATTATGCGGAGCGCGGCAAACACCCTAAAAAAGGTAACGCTGGAGCTTGGCGGAAAATCCCCGAACATTGTGTTTGCCGACTCCAATCTGGAGCTTGCAGCCAAGTACGCACTGAGCGGAATCTTCTTCAACCAGGGGCAGATGTGCACCGCCGGAAGCCGGATTATGATTGAGCGTTCCGCACGCGACCAGTTCATGGAAGTACTGACCACACGCGCAAAAAAAATGACCGTTGGCGACCCGCTGAACATGAAAACCCGCATGGGCTCGCTGATTAGCCAGGAGCAGATGGAGCGTGTGTTGGGCTACATCGAAAAAGGGAAGCAAGCTGGCGCGGCACTGGTTGCCGGCGGCGAGCGGGTGGGAACACAAGGCTACTTTGTGCAGCCAACGGTGTTCGATGAAGTTCAGCATGAGATGGAGATTGCACAGGAAGAGATCTTCGGCCCGGTGGCCTCGGTCATCACCTTCGATGACGTGAACGATGCGTTGCGAATCGCTAACGGAACCCGATTCGGCCTTGCTGCTGGGGTCTGGACTAACGACATCAAAAAGGCACTGACGTTCGCCAAAAACGTCCATGCCGGAACCGTCTGGGTGAACACCTACAACATGACCGACAACGCCTTGCCGTTTGGCGGCTACAAGGAATCGGGCATTGGGCGCGAACTTGGCCCGGCGGCGTTGGAGATGTACACCCACAGCAAGACCGTCTGGGTTGAGCTAGGGTAATGGGGAATGTGGAATTGGGAAAAAGGTGACATTCTTACACAATCCCCAGCAAAAAAGTGTTTGGAGAACGCCACGGTGGAATTGTATGTTTGCTTCCCCTCAGCCAACGGGGGGAAGCAACAGTTGGTCAGGTAGCTCAGTTGGTAGAGCAATGGACTGAAAATCCATGTGTCGGGGGTTCAACTCCCTCCCTGACCACTTCGATGGCAACGGCGTGTAGCGCAGCCCGGTAGCGCACTACGTTCGGGACGTAGGGGTCGCAGGTTCAAATCCTGCCACGCCGACCAAGAAAGCAGACAAAGCTCGGAAATTCCGAGCTTTTGTTGTTTTCTGACCTTCCTTCCACGCCATGCTTCCTTTGCAACAACCTCACATTATCGCCCCAGCCGCACTCCGTCGGGGTGATACTATTGGCGTGGTGGCCCCAAGCTCGCCGCAACGCGATGACGAACGATTGAAAGCCGGAATCCGCTACTTTGAATCGCTGGGCTACAGAGTGATCTGCGGCGATAATTTGTGGAAACGATACGGCTACCTTGCCGGCACCGACCAGGAACGGATTGACGACCTGAACACCATGATCCGCAATCCCGCCGTGAAGATGATTATTGCCGGACGCGGCGGCTACGGAATGACCCGAATTCTTGGCAACGTTGACTATCGGGCGTTGCGGCGCTCCCCAAAAATCATTGTGGGATTTAGCGACGTCACCGCGCTGAACCTTGCGCTGCTTCGCAAATGCAACCTTGCCAGCTTCAGCGGCGCAATGCCCGGCGTTGATTTCTGGAACCCAGAAGCGATTGATCCCTTTGCCGAAGAATGGTTCTGGCGGTGCGTGACGTGGCGCAAACCGTTAGGCATTGTTCGCCAACCGGAACACTCCCCCATTGTTGGCTTGCAATCGGGCGTTGCCCAGGGTAGATTAATTGCCGGAAACCTCACGTTGATTTCCACCCTTGTTGGAACCCCCTTTCTGCCCTCGTTCAAAAACGCGCTGTTGCTGCTGGAGGAAATCGGGGAGGAGGCCTACCGCGTTGATCGCCTTCTGTCGCAACTGGACAACGCTGGCGTGCTACGGAGCATTGCGGGATTGCTGTTTGGGCAGTTCACCAACGCAAAACCAACGCGGGTTTCGGTTGAACCACTGCCAATGGAGGCAGTCTTCAGCGAGTATATCAGGCGTGCCGCAAAACCGGCCATTGGAAACCTGCTGTACGGCCACATCCCCACAAAACTCACGCTACCGATTGGGGTGCAAGCAAGGATTGACGGAAAACGTGGAGTGTTGAAAATACTGGAGGCCGGGGTTCAATAAGGTCATCAAGGAAGAATGCCAGCAATGAACAAAAACCTGCAACGAACATTGATTGGGCTCTGTGCCGGGGCAGTGGTTGTGGTGGCCGGAATCTGGGGCTACCAGAAGCTGGATGCCAGCGTTCAGGAGTACGATGTGGCCATCACCCCGACCGTGCTGAACGCCGATGGAGCTTCCTCGGCCATGCTGGAGGTGCGGCTGATCTCGCGGTTTGGCAACTCACTTAATAGCAGCGTGCTTCCCCACCCGCCCACCGTGGAGATTGTTGAGGGGAAGGAACTGGTGAAAGTGATACCGATGGGGGACGGGTTGCGGTATCGGCTGGTGGCGCAATTTCAAACGGGGGATGTTGTGGTGCGGGTGAAAATTTTCGGCGTTCCGGCCCCAATCGAGGCCAAGCTCCATCTTACCCCCTCCCTTGCCGATGCCAACCAGAACGGCTACCCCGATGTGATGGATCTTTCCAGCCAAAGCGACCGCCAAGCGTTCCGCCGTTGGTTCACAACCATTGCCGCCGGGCAGCTAACCCACCTTGACGACCGCTGGCACGACCGCGACTGCGCCGGGCTGATCCGCTACTGCTACCGCGAAGCACTGAAACGCCACGACAACGCTTGGCTTGCCAGCCGCCGCTACCTTCGCGACCCCTCGATCCCCGACGTGCAGAAATACAACTACCCGAACGTGCCGTTTGTGGGGACCAGAGTGTTCAGGGTTGGGAGAAAGGAGGAGGGAATTGTTCGGAAAGCATCGGCGGCCACACCGGCGCAACGCCACCAGCCCAGCGGGATACTTGCCGAGTTTTCGGAATTCGCCGAGGCAGCGCGGCTGAAGGATAACTCGCTTGGGTTCATCAGCCGCTCCCCTTCCGAAGCACTTCCGGGGGATGTGCTTTTCTATCTGAACGACACCGAGAGCGATTGGCCCTACCACACAATGGTCTGGCTGGGAAACGGGATGACGGTCTATCACACAGGGCCAGACGGAAACAACCCCGGCATCGTGAAAAAACTTTCGCTTGCACAGCTTCGCCAGCACCCCAATCCCCGCTGGCATCCGGTGGCATCCAACCCATACTTTTTAGGTTTTTACCGGTGGCGGATTTTGATGTAGGGTGGGCGGTGGGCGGTGGGCGGTGGGCAGTGGTCAGTGGTCAGTAGCAAAGAGGGGGGGTGGTCATTGGTCATTAGTCACTCGTCATTGGAGAAGAGGGAGATAGATGCCTCATTCTTCACCAACCACCAACCACCAACTCACCAATCACCAACTCACCAATCACCAACTCACCAACCCCCTTCAAGCACGCCTCCCACCCCTGGATGTGGAGATCACACAAACTCCGCTACCACCCGTTTCGGCAGCAATCCGGCCTCGAACCCTCGGTCAAAAATCAGTTGGACGGCTTGGCGCGATGCGGCGGAGTACTCGTGAGTTTCCTCGTTGGCGTACATCGCCAGATAGCGATCCAGCAGCTCCGGCGTGGCAACTTCATCGGGGCGGTGGATGTGAGTGATCAGGAATTGGATCATCTGGTCGCGGTGATCCCGTGCCCAACGGATCGAGCGTTGCAGCACACGGCTTGCTCGTGCAATCACCTCGCTTCCCACCCCGCGCCGGATCACGTTTGCCCCTAACGGCAACGGCAGCCCCGTCTGCTCCATCCACCACTCCCCCAAGTCAACAATGTTCTTCAGGCCATGCTGCTGGTAGGTCAGCCGCCCTTCGTGGATGATGATTCCTGCACCAACACCGCAGGCATCAATCGCCTCGAAAATTGCCTCGTAGGGGGTGATCGGGACGGTGGTCATGCGGGCGTGCGGGGCAATCAGACGGGTGATAAGGTGCGCGGTTGTTCGCGCCCCCGGGGTGGCAATCAGCTTGGTGTTGAGTTCTTGGATTGGGAAGCTCTGGCGGGCGACAATCACCGGCCCGTATCCCATGCCAACCGATCCCCCATGCCCGAACATCACAAACCGGTCGGCGAAGTAGGGATAGGCCGCAACCGAAACCGCAGAAATATCCACTTCGCCACGGTCGGCCATGTCGTTCAGCTGCTGGGTGTCGCTGGTGACGGGAAGGAACCGCAAGCCTTCGGTATCAATCAGCCCTTCGATTGCTGCGCGGAACATGAACGCATCGTCGGCATCGGGGCTGTAGGCAAGGCGGAGTTCGGTGGTTGCGGTCACAGGCTGTAGGAATCAATGGTAAGGGCTTCGCGGATGTTGCGGGTTAGGCGAAGCAGACGGGAGAAATCGGAAAGGAGCAACGCTTGTGCGGCATCGCTTCGGGCGGAAGCGGGGTCGTTGTGGACTTCAACAATCATGCCATCCAACCCCGCAGCAATTCCGGCCAGCGCGCCCTGGATCACAAGGCTTCGGCGACCAGCGGCGTGGCTTGGATCCACGATGACCGGCATCTTTGTTCGCTCTTTCAGCGCGGCGGCCCCAAGAACATCCAAGGTGTTGCGGGTGATGGATTCAAACGTGCGGATTCCCCGCTCGCAAAACATCACCACCGGCGCGCCGGCCATCAGCACGTGCTCCCCTGCCCCAATCCACTCCTCCACCGTTGCCGACATTCCGCGTTTCAGCAGCACCGGAAGACGGCTTGCGCCAGCTTCTTTCAGCAGCGGGAAATTTTGCATCGAGCGGGTTCCAATTTGGAGCATGGCGACGTGTTGGGCGGCAAACTCGACATCGCGCGGATCCACCACCTCACTCACTAATTGCAGGCCGTAGTCGCGAGCAATTTCGCTGGCAATCACCAACCCGTTTTTCCCTTTCCCCTGAAAGTCGTGCGGCGAGGTGCGCGGCTTGTAGGCTCCGCCCCGCACAAACCGCAGCCCTTCTTTTGCCAGATACTCATAGACCGTGGCGATTTGCTCCTCACTTTCGATGCCGCATGGGCCGGCGATAACGGTAAGCCCCTCCACGCCCGATTCAAGGTTGATGGAAGAGGTGGCGTGGGCAACCCGTTCGTTTTTATCGCTTGCCTGCTGCACCGCTTCAACGCCGGGAAAATGGCGGTAGTCATCAAGGCGTATCTCATCGGAAGGATCGCTGACAAGGAACGCCGTGCGATCCCCCTCCAGCACCGTCACCCCCGCCGCCCCCGCCGAAACCAATGCGCGGCGAACAGCCGCAAGCTGCAACGGGGTAGCAGTAGTTGAGAAGAGAATGGATTTCATGCAGGGGTTGGTTGTGTGTGGTTAGTAGCGATTAGCTTTAAGATTATCTATGGGTTCGTGTGCAAAAGGGAAATCAGTTAGGTGAGAGATCGGTGGCATCTTGGTTCGGTGGCTCCACTGCTACTCGGGGTCAGCATGAGCAGGGAGGCTCTTCGGTGGGTTTTGCACACTACTCACAGATCAGCCAAACATTTTCATGCTCAATCATTTTTTGGTTGATTGAGGTTAGCCGAGCAATTGCAATAGCTTCTGTCCACGTAGGTTTTGTTGTGATTGCTATTGTAGTAATAGCAGCCCCCTTTGGGGCCAGTATAAAGCGTGTTTCCGTTATAGCTGCCACACGTCCATTCGTCCTGACCTGCGTGTGGGTCAGTAGCTTCTGTAGATGTTGATGAGGCGCACCCTGCAAACAGGAACGCAGCAACAAGCAATGAGTACATTGTTTTCATAATGGGAGTTTGTTAGATGAGTTTGAGTACGGATATTCCTTTGTTCGCCCGCGCTACCTGATCGCCACATCCACCAGCACGGTGGCGGCGAACAGGAGGCTGACGTAGCCGTTAAGGTTGAAGAAGGCGAGGTCTATTTTTGCAAGGTCGCCGCTGCGGAGCAGCCATGCTTCCC
Source organism: Armatimonadota bacterium (assembly GCA_020850315.1). Classification (GTDB taxonomy): domain Bacteria; phylum Bacteroidota; class Ignavibacteria; order OLB7; family OLB7; genus OLB7. Next base: position 26,041 of record JADZEY010000025.1, read on the forward strand.
AAACCAAAATTGCAGCAACGCCAGCAATGCCAACATAGAACAACGACCCCACCCCAGCGGCCACGCCAAACATCACAAAGCAGAACACCGCAGCCACATGAACAAGCCGCACCAACCGGATGGCAGCCATTGCGCCAATTTTGGCAGGGATTGATTGCAGGTTATTGGCGCGGTCGAAGGCTTCGTCCTGGCAGGAGTAGTAGATGTCGAACCCGGCAGTCCAGAGCGCGACACCGAGGCAGAGAAGGATTGGTGCCCAAGCGAACGCGCCGGTCAGTGCAAACCACACGCCCACCGGCGCGGCCCCAAGGCAAAGCCCCAGAATGAAATGCGCAGCGGGGGTGAAGCGTTTGGTGAGGGAGTATCCAAGAAGCAAGCCGAGAAGGGGAATGGAGAGAATCCCGCAGAGCATATTCACCCCAAACGACGCAGCCACAAAGGCCGCAAACGCAATCGCCGTGAACAGCCGTGCTTCTTTGACGGAGACCTTCCCCGTAGGGATTTCGCGGTTGCGTGTGCGGGGGTTCACTGCATCAATGTCGCGGTCGGCAATGCGATTGAAGCCCATTGCAGCGGTGCGTGCGCTGACCATGCAGATCAGCAGCAGCAGAATATCTATCGGGGTGATGGTGATGGGTTGCGTGGCCCACGCGATTAGCCCGCTAACCAGCGCGAACGGCAACGCAAAAACGCTGTGGCTGAATTTTATCATCCGGCCAAACGTGGCGATACGCTGAACAACTTCCATGCCGCGAAATTATGCCAACTACCGATGGAGAGTGGGCGACAGTGTGTAAGGAATGGCGAATGCCGAATGCCGAATGCTGAATGTCGAATGCACTTCTGATCACTCACCGCCCTCCCCCCTTCCTCCCAATCTTGGGGGAACGCGAAGCCCGTTAGGGCGAAGCAAGGGGGGGCGAGGAAATGGGAAATGCCGAAAGCACTTCCTCCCAATAAAAAAATCCTTGATACTCACAACTTTCTTGTTGTACCTTTGTGCGTCTGCTCCCATAGGCGCTGTCCTTGTACTCTTGCATGTCCAACGCGATGACCACTGTCGGTGATCGCATTTCCACTTAACCATTCTCCTACAGGAGGAACCGATGTTCACAGTACAACTTGTTCCCAGTTCCCAGTTCCCAGTTCTAGGGATTACCGCGATTTTCTGAAGCACCGGGCCCAGCGTGTTGTTTGCTTTGCGACCTTTTTCGTTGCCACCTTCTTGGCTTGCTTGCCAAACGCGCTTGCGCAAACCAATCCTTGCCCCGACCCTGGCTGCCCAGACAATGGTTGGAGTGGTGTCTCGGTATATCCAGTACGGTTTGACCTGTATGGCCACTGTACTGGATGCACAGGGAAAATTTACATCAGAACCCGTAACTGCAATGGCAGTTGCGACATCTATGTTGAGAAAATTGACATGGACAACGTGAATTGCACCTGTGCAGGGGGTGATATGTTCAAATCGGCTATTGCAGACTTGTTTATTAGTCATTGGCAACAATTACCTTCTAACTGCCAACCTCCTAAAGGAGAGTGTGTCACCAATTGGAGGTTATTGATTGGCGGCTGCTATGAGTTTGTCAACGCAATCACACAGGCACCATACTACCAGCATTGCCCCGGTGCACCATTTTTAGCCGACTGCTGCATTTCTGAATATCGCATTTGCCGCGATAGTGAAAACAACGTCACATTTGAGCAGATTGGTGAGACAGGGACAACCACAACCTGTACCCCGCCATGCCAATCCTTCTGCGGATATAAACCATTTTATTCGCCAACGAATGCTAAACGAGCACTGCCACAATCATCACCGAAATATGCAACGGTTACGGTAGTTCCCAATCCGGCAACTGGAAAGACCACCCTTCGTTGCACGGCGGTGGAAGGGCCAGAAGTGGCAGCAGAAATTATTGATTTGCAAGGGGTTGTTGTTGCTACAATAAAAGGCATACCCAACACCGATCACGCAGTTGAATTGGAAATTGATGTTGCCAAATTTCCGGCAGGCACCTACCACTACCGAATCATGGCGGAAACAACAGCCATTGCCACTGGCTCATTTACAGTGGTGAAATAATTCTCGCCGCATTCAAAAAAAGGGGGAAGTAGCGGTTACTCCCCCTTTTTTTTCTTCCTTTGCCACACCAATTAACCTTTCACAGCCATGAACCATAAACTCTTCTTCGCACTCCTCTGCTGCACCTGGATATTCGCTACTCCGCTTCGCTCCCAACAAATTGAATGGGTTACTCATATTAATTATTCTATTCCCGATGGTAGCTTCCTTTCAGATGTTGATTGCCTTGATTCTTTGCGTTGCGTCTTTGTTAAAACTTGGGGCATTGGGTTTACAAGCACCGTTTTTCGCACAGTTGATGGTGGCCTTCAATGGAGTTGTATTCAAAAACAAGATTCCGCTCCCGTTCGATTACCACACTATATGAGTGTAACCTATCCAACAGAAAAAATAATTATGGCTTGTGGCGATAGCGGTTTATTTATCCGAACTACCGATGCTGGCACAACATGGAAGACTACACGGCTTACCGTAACAAAGCATCATTTATTAGAAATTCAAATGATAAATCCACAGTATGGCATTATTCAAGTGAGCAGCTCTTATCCTGAATATCTATTAGTCACTTCCGATAGCGGTGCCACATGGGATTCTGTTAGTGTTCCAGCACCACCAAGTTGGCACTGGGGATTTATGCATAACGCATACGCCATAACTCCCAATACTTTTATCTGTTCCATGTATTGGAAAGATAGCATAACCATTGCACGATCCAGCGATCGAGGAAAAACATGGAATTATTCCCCTCCACCCGGAAAATATGCTGAATTTCATTTCATTGATAGCCTTAATGGATGGATGGCCACGGGAGGAAAAACCGCAACAAATGGATTACGGGATATTATTTCCCGCACCTACGACGGCGGCATTACGTGGCAAACGCAACTTGATACGCTGATTCCAAAAACTGGGCTTGGGATTAGCGATCTCTCCTTTGCTGACTCCCTGCACGGATTGGTCGTCGGCTCAGAAAAAATCCTCCGCACAACCGATGGTGGAAAGCATTGGAAGCGTGAACTTATTGACACCAACGATATTTGGACACTTCGTGTATCGTATAAACCAGGGAGTAATGGCGTAGTAATCCACACATCGGCCCGGGTGCTGCGCTATGTTGGCAACACAAGCAGCGTTGCTATGCTGCCGCAGGACGCTACGGCGTTTGAGCTTGCACCAAACCCAGCGGTGGCGGGCGCAACTCCGTTCCTTTCCTTCCAACTGCTGCACCCGGCCCAAGTGCGGGTTAGTGCTGTTTCGGTAACGGGGGAAGAGTCGTTGCTGTACGCAACGCAGGAGTTTTCCGAGGGTTGGCATCAGCTACCAATTTCGCTGGGAGATTATCCTTCCAGCACACTCTTCCTTCGGGTGATGGTCAACGGAGAGAGTTTCCTTAGGCCGATGCGTATGGTACGGTAAACATTGCACGGTGAGCCGTGTTCGGTAGCAGAAATGCCCCACAAAACCACGGCTCGCCAAGCTCACCCCTCCCCTTCCGGCAGCAACTCCAACGTTGTTGGGATTACGATCTCCACGCGGGTTCCGGTGGGGGTGTTGTCGGGGGGGGCGTAGCAGTCAAGAATCTGCACGCTGCAATGCTGGCCGGTGGTTTGCTGCAACAGCTCCAATCGCTCCTCAATCATCCGCATTCCGCTTGAGTGGTGGCGCTCGTTTTCGCTGGCGGATTGCTTCCGCTGGTTGGCTTGCGCCCTGCCGATGCCGTTATCGGCAACCGTTAGCACTATTGCATCGTCGCCGCGCCGCTCCACCGCTATCGTGACGCTCCCTCCGGATTCTCTTGGGAGCAAGCCATGCCAAATGGCGTTCTCCACATACGGCTGCAAGATCATCGGCGGAACCTGAACCTCCTCCTCATCTATCTCCTCGCTGACCTCAATCCCGTATTCCAATCGCTCGCCAAACCGCAACTGCTCCAAACTCATGTATAACTCGATGCACTCCAGCTCGCTCTTCAAACTGATTAACGCTGCTCGGCTGTTTTCCAGTGC
>JADZEY010000026.1 GCA_020850315.1 Armatimonadota bacterium
CATCGGCAACTTCTTGGTAGAACTCGCAGGTGGAGGTGATGGTGGTCATCGGGAACGGGACCCGCGCGCGGGTGCAGGTGTCGTTGCTGATGATGTTGGTTGGCAGCAACACGGCCCCTTTCACGCTTGCCGATGCAGGGCGGATAACCAGCGAATCAATGGCAAGAGTGAAAGCACTATCAAGCGCGACTTCTGCCGGGGGTGTGGGGATCGGCGAGGAAGATGGATAGACCGCGATTCCGTCGGTCAGTATCTCCGTCCGCCCGGTTGGCAGGTTCCACGTCACGTCGCGGAAGGCAACGCGAATGCCGTCGGGGGTGTTCTTTTTGAAGATGTCTATCAGGGCGTTCCGGTTGATAACGGCATCCTTGAAGGAGGTGGCAGTGCTTGCCGGAAGGTCCAGCAGGATCACATCGCCAATCTTGGCGGTTGGCTCAATATAGACTGCCTCGGAGACGGCAAGCTGCTGGGCCGAATCGCTGACGACCCCAACCACATCGAAGTTTTTTCGGATCATTCCAATCTCCCCAAACCACCAGGGTTTCGGTTTTTTGCCGCCGTTGCAGTCGAACTTCACCCTGCCGATTCCGCTGGGCCGGCTGGGGTCGGCCGATTTGGAGCTTGCGTCCCAATCCTCCACCACAATCGTGAATCCGCCGGCAATCAGCGTGTCGGGAAGGTTTTTTGCGACGATCAGATCGGGGAATCGCTCGAACAGGCTGGTGGCGCGTTTGTCGGCGCAGGCCACGCCGTCGTTACGGATGGTTTTGCCGTTGAACTCTAGAGTAAATCGCCAAGCATAATCCACCCCTTTTTTCGGGATGAAGCCATCGCTTCCGTTGGCAAACGCAAGCTCGAAATGGGTGCGCCCGCCCCCCTTCCCTTTTGTGGCAATAATTCCCGCCGCCACGCTCCCCTTCATTCGCCGGCTGAACACCGGTTGCGAGGACTTGCTGCCAAGAAGATCGTAGGGGAGTGTGGAGCGTCGGTCGGCAACAAACACCTCAACTTCGGCACCGGTCACTGCATCAAGGTTGATGCCTGGTTCGGCATATCCAGCAAACTGCATTGCCCGCTGGCCAAGCTCAGTTTGCTTTGCTGCCATTGCCGTCAGCGACACACAGCCGAAGGTTTTTCCAAGCTGGATTTCATCGGCTTTGATGAACAGCCCGGTGTCCAGTTTTTTTGCTCCGAGAGTGTCGGGGTTGATCGGAAGCTCCACAAGATCAATTGGCTTGTCGGTGATCGTGATTGGTTGGGTGATGGAGTCGTTCATCATGGGGGTGACGTTGCTCCATTGGAAGGAGCAGACATCGCTGAAGCCGTTGTTGCGGAAGGCAAGATTGCCGGAAGGGTCCACCGCTTGCACTTGCCACGCATAGCTTGCGCCGGGGGTAAGCGGCGGGTCGGCGGGGCCGTACAGAAGCGTTGGGCCGTTTGCGGTCTGCTCAAAAAATGCTGGGTTGGTGGCGGAGCGCATCGCCTGCTGCGGCGATTGCCCTTTGACGATGGGGACCATCTTGAAACGGTACTGCGCTCCGGGGGGCGCGCCCGGGGGAATGGTCCATTGGAACTGCAGAAGCTGCGGCTTGGTGGTCTTCACCGTTTGGCCACAGGTTGGCTGCAATGGTTCGGGCTCGTCGGCAGTGCGCACCACAAACGTGGCGCATCCGCTTGGTTCCTGCGGCGAAAGCGGGGCCAGCGTCTTGAACTCCAACGCCCGCACGCAGACCCGATAGACCCCTTCCGGCAGCAGCTTGGTGCGGCCAATCAGGTCCTTATCGGCCCCTTTGAACCGAACAGCGTTGCCGTCGAAAATTTTGAAATCGTTCAGGTTCAGCGTCCGCACCGCACCGGGTGCGATTTGCAGCGCGTTGATCGGATACTCATCTTTCGTCTCGATTCGGGTACTGCCGTCGGTGTTTTCGGCAAACCCGGAAAGCCGGAAATCGTAGCTCCGGCCAGGGTCCTGGTTCTGCACGGTGATCAGAATCCGGTTCGGGTTGGCAAGCCAGACCGACAGATCAGGCGAGTAGGGGGGAAGCACCGCAATCGTCACGTTCAGCGGCGACTGCGCCAGCCCAACGCCCCCCGCAAGCAGCAACAACAGCGGGAGCAATATCACATGGGGCCATCGTACTCTGTGGCATGAGTTCATAGCGGTTATCCTTGCAATGGTTGTTCGGCATTTCTGTTCATCATTTTCCCCCTTCCCAACCTTCAAACAGGCGCAGGTTCTCGGCCCGCGATTCTGCTGTTGACTGACTTACTCACTCACCTTACGCACCTGCCCTCGTTCGCTGCCAGCCCTCACCCTCTCGAAGATGCCGATCCTATCGGCACGCCCTCTCCCAAACAGGTGATGCTACTGCTTCCACTCCATTGGTCGGGTGGGAGAGGGAGCCAAAGCCGAAGAGAAGAAGGGCATCGGAGCAAGCCACCGGGCGGGCAAGTCTTCATCTGCGTAAGGTGAGTGACTAATGACCAATGACCAATGACCCTCTTTGCAACTGACCACTGACCACTGACCTTGGCGTTGCGTAAGGTCAGTTACTCACTCCCCTTCCTTCTCCCTATTCGGTTTCCAAGCGAAGGTTCGGCTGTAGCCCAGGGTGGCCGTTAGCTCGTTAAAATCGCTGTTGGCCGAGATTGTTCCGGCCCCCTGGGTGCGGTACAGCGTGAAGGTGAACTGGTCTTCGGTGGTTGGGCGGAACCCCGCGTTGGCCGTCAGGTTTATCACCGTTCCATCGAACGATTCGGTTAGCCCGGTGGCCACGTTCAGCGCGCTTGTTTCGGTTACGGTGTAGCCAGCCGATGCCCCCACCGAGAGTTTGTTCTCCAACAACCCGACCGAGCCGTTCAGGGTTCCACCGGTTGTTCCAACATCCAGCGTCCCGGTTTCGGTGGTCCCGCGCAGGACCGAGAGCCCAACGCTGACCGCGCTTTCCACAAACGTCAGGTTGTAGATCAGCGAAAGGTTGTTCCCGCGTGAGTTGGTGAAGGCGTTGGTGAAAGCGTTCTGGTCGCTGAACTCCTGATAATTGCCGATGACCGTGATGAAGTGGTTCAGCGATTCCGATTGCAGCAGCAGCCGTGGCGCAAGCGTGGCCGACTGCGAAACGTTCCGCACCCGGATCGAATCGTTGATCGCCACCCGTCCCGCCGATTGGTCGGTGGAGTAGTTGATGTAGTTGGCATCAATCCCAAAAACATCAGTCGGGGACCAGCCGATGTTTGCCGAGCCGATCAGCCGGTTGGTTTCGGCAAAGCGGGTCTCCAGCAAATTGTCGTGCTGGATTCCCACCGATCCACCAAGCCGCAAGCGGTTGTCGAACAGATCGAGCGTGGGGGCAATGGTCCACCGCTCGAAATCGCTTGCCAGATACCACGTCCCCAGCGATGTGAAGTTTGGCTCCACCCGCTCGTAACCCGCACGAATCTTGAAGGTGGGGATTGCAAAACTTAGCCCGGCCTTGCTGGCAAGGCTCAGCGCGGTGGAGTTGTGGATTGGTTGGATGCTGGAGAAAAAATCAAGGTCGCTGCTGTCAAGGTCGGTCAGCGGGGCGCGTTGGTCACGGGTGTGAAGGCTTCCGGCAACGTCGGCATCCAGCGTCAGTTCGGGGGTGATGCTGGCTTTCAGCGTCAGGCCCAACACGCTGTTTTCGGCGGGATAGAGTTCGTTCTGGGTTGGTGCTTTTTTCAGCGACGCGCTGTCGTCGCCGGCATGGAACCAGATGACATCGAAGTAGCTTTGTTCGCTCCCGAATCCCACTTTCACCGCGTAGCCGTCCCGCTGGTAAGCGGGGATATTGTAGAACTGTGTGGTGTCTTCCTCCACGGCCCGTTGCAACCTTCCTACCATCCCCGCAAACCGGAACTTCCCCGGATTGAACTCCACGCCAGCCCCCAAAAACGTCACTCCATCCAACGTGTAGGAGGACATGGTCATGGAGCGGTAGCCGAAGTATCCGGTAAGTGACTTGTAGCGTGGCGAGATTCCGAACTGGTTGAACGGCTGGCGGAAGTCCCGCTCCTGCTCGCTGAAGATGAAATCAATCGGAAGCTGAAGGCTGTAGATGGATGGAGTGAGCGTCCCGTTCAGCGTCCAGGAGAAGGGTTCGCGGCGTTCGGGGATTCCGCTTGCTGAATATCCCACCACCGAGGCCCCCACCGACCCGCTGAGGGAGAATGGAGGTTCCTCGGTGATCTTCTCGACATCTTGGGCAACGCCCGGCCCGGCTGCAATCAGCAGCAACAGAATCGGAATCGGGATATGTAGCCGCAATCGTGTCATTGATGCTCCCGCTGATGTGATCGAATGATCCTTCTCTATTCATGTAGGTACGTCACGGCATCACCGTGCCACCACAATACTTTGGCTCACCGTCCCTTGCTCCGTTTGCAGCCGCACAAAGTAGATGCCTGCCGGAAGCCCCGAAAGGTCATATCGGAACTGGGTTTGGCCAGATTCCAACGCCCCATTGTGGAGCGTGGCGACGGTGTGACCGACGGCATCAATCAGCCGCAACTGCGCTACGCCGGGATGCCGAACCGTAGCGGTGAATTGCACCTGGCCCGTTGCCGGGTTTGGCTGGGCGGCAACCCACATTCCCGATGCCTCGCCAGCAACCTGAACACCGCTTGATGCCGTTGTCAGGCTCCAAGTTTCGGACCACGGCCCAACGCCCGCGTTGCTTTCGGCCCTGACGCGCCAGTGGAGCGTTTTGGAGTTCGGCAAAACCCCAACGTTTTTGGTTGTGCCTTGGATATTCCTGATCCCTTTCACCAGGTTGCTGAAACCGGGGTCGGTGGCAATCTGCAGCAGGTAGTACTGCGTTGCGGGAACCTCGCTCCACTGGAAATCAAGCACAGTCCAAGTGTTGGGGGATTTGTTGGCAGGGGCGATAAGCGTTGGCGCGGCAAGGGTTGGCGGCTGGGTGTTGAAGCTGCGGGTTTCGGACCAATCGCTAACCCCAACGTTGTTCCGCGACTGCACGCGCCAATGGTACGTGGTTGCCGTGTTCAGGTCGGGGATGGAGATGGAGGTTGTGGTAATGCCCGACACCTCGATCAGCACCGTGGTGAAATCGGACGTTGTGGAGAGCTGCACGCGGTAGTTTCCGGCAGCCGCAGCCGCGCCCCATTGCAGCACTGGGCTGATAGAAATGCCGTTTTCTTTATCCAGCGGATAGATCAGGCTTGGTGCCGATGGCGCGATTGGCTGAACAGAAATCCCGCTGAACGCCCCCGGTGAGTTTGCCGCTGGACGATTGCCGCCGGAGAAATCGAGCGGGATCACGGTGCTGATCGAGCCGGACGGGACCGGGGGATTAGCTGGGGCATCAGCCCAAGAAAAATCGGCGGCGATGAACGTCCGTGCACCGATAAGATTCCCCCCAGGTTTTGGTGCGTAGTTGCCGTTTGCAGGATCAACCAGCTCCGGCGCAAACTCATTGATGCTGTTGTCCTGCTTCAGCTGAATTTCGTTGCAGTCAATGTTCTGCGGGTCGCAGCCTGGCTCGCGCCCGTCAACCGAGACCATCATCAAAAGTCCATGCTGTCCGTCGCCACCGTTCCAGATGGCGTTCCCTTTGATCCGCACGTTCTGGTCGGCACGGGAAGGATTCGGGAGGTTGGTCCCTTCGGCGGTGGCGATTGGGGCATCCACCGCAAAGTGGCTTACCAGCGTCCGCGATGGCAGCGGGTTGTGGAAGACGTTGTTGTACAGATAGACGTTCCGGTTGGGGATTGGGGCGGATGTTCCATCAACCGAATCGGCACCCCAACCGCCCAAAGCAAGGTAGGCATCGCAAAGGCTATCGCTCTCGCACAAGCGCATCCCATGCACGGCTTGGAACAGGGGCGCAGCCTTGGTTTCGTCGGTGGCAACGCGGTACAGTGTGTTCCAGGCAATCAGCACATTGTAGCCACCGGCAACGCTTAACGGAACGCCGGTGATGTCGTGCAGAAGGTTGTTCACCACGCGGGCATCGTAGATTTCGTAATGCAGCCAGGGTGCGGTTAAGAACTCAGAAATTGAAGCAGCACCAAGTGTGATTCCGCGCCCGCAATCGCGAATGATGTTTGCTTCAGCTTTGAAGTAGGCAGTGCCAGCAAACGCCATGATCCCCCACTCTTCGGTTCCCCGGATATCGTTCTTCAACAGTTCAACATGCTGTGACCCAACCACCACCACGCCATTCTCCGACTGCCCTTGCAACTGGCATTGCTCCAGATGGATGTTGGTGACATTCAAGATTCCGATGCTGGCATCTACATCGTCGTTTTCGGGATACTGCGTGGGGTCGGGGGCGATTAGCCGAAGGTTCCGAAGCAGGATATTCTGCCCAGAAAACATCCCCAACAGGACTTCCGATGGTGGCTCCTGGCCGGGGATTGAGCGGATGGAAAAATCCATCAGATAAACATTGCTGGCGTTGCGCAGCGTTAGCCCGCCAACCACCGTTGCCGACCCCGACCCATCAACGGCGCGGATGATAATCGGGTGCTGGCGTGTGGTGGGGATTGTCTGTTCCAGCACCGGCACGCAATCGGGAAGATCGCAGGTGTGGTCGCCGTTCATCAGGTTAATCCGGTATCCACTGTTGGCAAGCAGTGTGTCGGTCATCCGGTTCCATGCGGTGCTTAGGCTGCGCAGTGGCGTTTGGCGGGTGCGCCCGTCGTTGGCATCGTTTCCGGTTGGCGAAACATAGACCTCCACAAACGGCCCCGGCTCCCCAATATCCCAAGCGCGTGGATCCAACGATTGGGCAAGCGTGGGAATGGTGCTGAAAAGAATGAGCAAGGATGCAACCCAGCAAATGTTGGCAAGGAAGCATCGTTTGTTCGGCATGGTAGTTGGGTAATGATTCATCATCTGTTTATCGGTTGTTGGTGATGTGGGAAGCCTCCGTTGGCACTCCCCCTTCACCGGATAACCAACACCGGTATCGTTGTAGTTCCCGACTTCATGGTGACTGTGCAGAAAATTTTCCCCGATGGGAGATTGGCCAGCGGCAGCGTTGCACTGCGGCTGCCGACCTCCAGGATTCGGTGGGCGATGCGGTTGCCAGCGGCATCGCTGATTGCTATGCTTGCCGGCGCAGTTACGGCTTCGGCGAAATCAACCAGTAGGAATCCATCCGGCCCATAGCGTGCGCGGAACTGCAGGCTGGTTGCTGCGCGGTGTTCGGGGGTGCTGCTGGTGGCGGTGTTCCCAAATGCCCCGGGCGGCTGGGGGCCAATACGCATCGCCCCGGTGGCATCGCGGGGGACGGTGTTGGAGAAATTTCCCGGCGGAGATTCTGGGCGTGCGGGGCGGTCGCCGCCGGAGAAATCGGGGATTGGATAGGCCGCAACGCCACGCACGGCACTTGCCGCAGCAAGCCGAAAATTGAGCGATGCGGGATCAATAAAATCTGGCTTCAGGGTGTTGATGCTGTTCTGAGCCAGCAGCTGCGCTTGGTTGCAGTTTGGGTTGCTATTCTGGCAGCCGGATTCATCCCCCAACCCCAGCGAATGTTCCGGCGGGCCGTTCCAGATCACGTTGCCCCGAATCTGCAACCCGTCGTCGGCAAGTGCTGGGTTCGGCGCGTTCGATTCGGCAGGGTTCCCCGCAAACGGCCCGAAGATGGTGAAGTGCTGGTACTGGCTTTGGAAACCGGGCGGATTGTAGAAGATGTTGTTGAACAGATAGACGTTCCGGTTGGGGATGCGGATGTAGTTGTTGCCGTCGTCCACAACGGTGGTCCCCCAGCCGCCGGCGGCCAGATACTCGGCACAGTTTCCGCGCCCGTTGTCGCCCGGCTGGCCATCGCAACTTCTTCCGCCAAACACCGCCTCGAACAAGTGGCTTCGCGAGCCAACACGGTAGCAAGTGTTGTAGGCCATCAGGATGTTGTATCCCCCCTGCACCCCCAGCGCAGCCCCTTCGGTGTTGTGGATGATGTTGTTGATGACTTTTAGATCGTAGGCTTCGTAATGGATCCACGGCTGGGTCATAAACTGGAATCCAGTCCCCTGCCCTGCGGTAAAGCCGCCGGTTCCGCCATCGTAAATCTCGTTCGACTCCAGGCGGAAATATGCCGATCCCCCTTTCAGGTAGATGCACCAATCGTTGGCGCGGTGGATTTTGGAATCAATGATGTGGCCGTGCTGGACCCCAACAAAATCCACAGCGTTATCGGTTGCCCCGCTGATGTCGCACGATTCCAGATAGATGTGGTGTGATTGGTTGATCTTCAGCCCTTCCTGCGGCCCTTGGTAATCGCGGATGTTCCCTGTCCCGATAATCTTCACGCCACGCAGCAGCAGGTGGTCGCAGGCCTCGAAATGGAGCACATCACCGCCGCCGCCGGTAATGGCAATATCCATCAGATAGAGGTAGCGGCAATCATACACGTTCATGTTCGGGAGGGTGACCGGGGGGTAGCCGGGCGCGGTGGAAATCACCACCGGATGCTGCGCGCTACCCTGGCGCGATTCCCAGTAGGTGGGGAGCGTTTCTTCGGGATACTGGCCCGGTAGCAGCATGATTGCAAAGCCACGGGTAAGCGGCATGGCGTTGGGGATTCGGCTCCATGCTTCGCGCAGGGTGCGCAACGGCTGCGCTGGCGATCCCTTCAGGCTGCCGTCGTTCCCGTTGGCGGGGTCAACCCACAGCGTGTCAAGCTCCGGCGTGCCGATTTGGTAACTGCGCGGCTCCATCTGCTGCGAAACCACGGTGGCCACAGCAAGCAGAAGGAAGCTGATTGTGCAAAACGTCTGGCGCAGGGTCATCGGCAGAATGCTGGATAGCGTTGATGATACTGTTGGTTGAATCCATAACCAAAATGGCTGCACGCGGTCACGTTTTGCGGGGAAGATGGTGACGCAGAATTGGAGGGGGATTAGAAAACCGGGGGGCAGCGGGAGATTCTTCAGGCAAGCCCCCCGCAACGGCCCTCACCCCAAACGGACACCGAATGTCCGGTGTCGGGATTGGCCCGCAATAGCTTTGTGCATCCTCTTTTGAACAGGTCATGCAAAGGGGCAACCAGCGCCACGGGGCGGCGATCATTCATTAACTACTTCATCAACATAACCAGCGATGGATACCACCAGAACCACACAGCCCAGCGATGTTCCCCTAAACCGGCTACGCGAAATCGAGCGGATGTCGGTACGGGCATGGAATGCTTGCCACAACAACGGGATAACCACCCTATCGGCATTGCTTCAACACTACCAATCGCACGGCACGTTTGCCAAATTCCGGAATGTGGGCCGCCTGACAGAAACCGAGCTTATCAACATCTGCGGCAAATATCTGCAGGACGGAAACACCCAGCGATTGCAGACCATCGAGCAAAAGGCAGCAGAACTGGATTTGAATATCCAATCGCCCAACTGGTCGCTTTGGTCCGATCTGGAGCTTGCTGTTTTGAACAATGAACTGCGCGAGCGGGTGGAAAATTTCTCGACAGCAGCGAAAGATTTGCTGCGGTTCATTGTGCCAGTGGTGGATAGGGACATTCGTGCTTTCGACGGCTACGTCACCGCGCTTCAGCAGAAAGTAGGATTCACCCCAACCGACCGGCTGACGTTGCAAGAGCTGCAAGCGGCCAGGGCCGAGTTGATTCAGGTATCGGAAACGTTCAGCATTCATTTGCCGGAGGAGGAAGCGTTCCAGCGATTTACCACACTCTGGAGCGAGCGTTTCGGTTTCACGAAGGAAGAATTACTGGTGTATCGCCAGGCATTTATTGCACGGCAGTTTCCACTGTTCCATTTTTTGAACGAGCTGTTGTTTGTGCGTGGCAAGGGCTTGCAGGATCACATCCAGAAAACGATGATTGGCCGCTATCCGTTCCGGTTGGGGGATCAGAAACGGCGGCTTGAAGATATTGGGAGCGAAGTTGGGCTAACGCGGGAGCGGATTCGCCAGCTGGCGGGAACAATCCCCGGTCGGGTTCAAATTGTTGTGGCATCGCTTGGGCCCATTGCCGATTATCTGTGCTACCAACCACTGTTTTATCAAGGGCGCGACCTGCTGATTATTGATGACGACTACGCCCAATATGTGAATGCCAGCGAAGGCGTTTCCTTTACCGCAGGGTTTATGGTGGTTGTGCTAGAGACCTTCCTGAAAGAGCATTACGACCGATTGGAGGAAGATTTCGACGGGGCCACCGATTACTTGGTACACAGCGAGCTTACGGAGGTGTTTGATTTCGATGCCTTCTTGCGGCGCATGGCCGAGCGTCTGGAGCAACGGATAGCGCGGCCATACACGCTGAATTTGTTGGAAGAAGTTGAGGCCAACCTGAAGACACCTTCGCGGTTACGGTTGCGGCGGGCCTGTGCGGTTTGCGAACTGTTGGCACACAAGGAATTTGGGATTACCGTCACCGATGCCGGCGAACTGCTGTTCGAGCGGAACACAAAAAAGCGGCTGGATGAGCATATCGCCGACCTTTTGCTGGAATCAGGAAAGCCACTGCATGTGGAGGAGTTATCGGCACGATTGAACCAGTTGTTCCCTGAATTAGGAACCTCTGCCGAATCGGTACGCGGCACAGTGCTGCGGTTCCCCGAACGCTTTACCCGATACGATACCGGCAGCACCTACGGCCTTAGCGAATGGGAAGCAGCGGGGCAGAAGTTCAAAAGCGGTACCTTTGCGGATATCGCCGAAGAATTTTTAGTGAGTTGCGATACCCCCCGGCATTGGGCCGAAGTTGCCGAATATGTGATGCGATACCGAACAACAACCGAGCGGACAGTGTTCGGCACACTAAAAGCCGACATGGCAGGAAGGTTCTATTTCTACGATGGTGGGATGGTGGGACTAACCACAAAGCCGTACGAAGGGGTTGACACAAACTACCGTGCGCTGCATCCGCACAGCTACCAGAATCTGCGCCACATCATCAAGGATATGGGTGGGGATGTTGATACGGCGAAGCTGGTGACGTACTGCATGCTTCAGTATCGCCTGCCGCAGCAGCAAGCAGCATATTTTGTCCATCGTGTTTTGGCAGAGGAACCGCAAGAATCTGAGGGGGTGGTGGAGAGTTAGGGGGCGGATTATTTGGAGGTTTCGGAATCTGCATCAGCAGCGGCAAGGCTACGGTGGTTAGTGTAAGCACAAAAAAGCCAGAAAAGGAGATTAACTTATGACCTTGGATGAAAACGACTATTTGACATTCCAACTTTACTACTCATCAAAGTCATCCAGAGTAAAGAGGGCAAGAATAAGAAGCTGGATTTCGATCACAGTGATGTTTGCATGCCTATCTTATTTATTCTATAAATACAATATCAGTTTTCTTGGAATATATTTTTTAATTGCTACAGGATTAAGCCTGACTCTTTTCCCTTTTTACTCACGTTGGAGGTACAAAGAACATTATCTTATACTCACGTGCTTTGAGTTTGCGAAATTCGGGGAATATGGAAATTCAGGGTTAGAAGACTCTCTAACTCTGCTTTGTAGTTCTTGATGTTCTTGAAAAATTTCAGTATCGCCTCCCGAAATC
>JADZEY010000027.1 GCA_020850315.1 Armatimonadota bacterium
CCCCGCATGATTCCGTACTGGCCCGGAATCCACGGCTTTCGGATCGGTTTTTTTCTTCCTTCAATCTCTATCCCAATCTCCTTCCCTTCAATGCTCCAGACTAATAGTGAGTTGGTTTGCTGCACGGTGGCTCCGTTGGGGAGCAGAAGCCGTTTCCATGTTACGCCGCCATCCTTCGATTGCATCCGAAATTCTTCCGTTGGCTTGCCTGATGTTTCATCCAGCTGGCTTCCCATCAGCGCGTAGAGCGTGGTTCCGGTGGCGGTAAATTCCGTGGCGTTGCTATCCAGTTTTACCCGTTTCCAGACGCTATCGCGGACAGCTTTTCGGTAGATCGCTCCATCGTTCATCTTCACCACAACGCCAAGATTATTGGCAACGCTGAGGGTCATTTCCCCTTCTGGCAATTGGACATCCCACCAACCGGTTCCTTGGCTGTGGCTTATCAGCAGGATGTTTTGGAACCCATTCCCCACCGTTTCCACAATGATGATGCTATCGGCAAACCACCATTTGTTTGGATAGGATTCTGTGGGGAAATAGGTGAGGTCCCAGGAGCGGCCGCTATCGAATGAGTTGAAAAGAATTTGCGCGCTGGAGGCCCCGAACAACACCCCCGACGGAGCGACCATCCCCATGTTGATGCAGCCGAACAACGCGCTGTCGCGGCTGTCGTCGAACAGGGCGAAGGAGGCCGATGATGAAGGGGCCAGAGCACAGGCCGCACGATTCCAGATTGCGCCGCCATCGCGCGAGACCGCCAGCGAATCCACCGTGCGAACAATCATCACATCCCGATCCCAGAACCAGTTGCCGATGTTCGGCGGCAGCAGGGAATCCACCACCACCCAATCGCTGTTCTGGCTGATGGAGGTGGCGTAGTAGGTGTGTCCCGTGCCATCCATGTCGTGGCCGGAAGCAAGGTAGAGGTGGGTGTCAATGGAGAGAAGTTGGAACTCATCGGTGATGAATCGGCGCGATTGCCAGCTACGCCCGGCGGTTTCGGAGAAATAGAGGCTATCGCCACAGGCCACGGTCAAAAATCCGCCGGAGATCAACGGGGTGCTGCAATCGGCCACGGGGGGGACGAAGGGCTGCCATGTTGCGCCGTCATCGCGTGAGATCAGCGCGCCGGAGCGTGAGCTTGTGAGAAGGACAACGCCCGGCGCAGCATCAACAGCGGCAATCGGGCCCCAAGTGCTATCGGAAGGGAGGGGGAGTTCTTCAAAGAAGATGCCGGCATCGGTGGTGCGAAGCAACTGGCCATTAGTGGTCATCAGAAACCATGCCGAGCCAGTGGTGACGATGCGCTGGACACCAATCCCCACAAGCTCTTCCAGAATCTGCCATGTTTGGCCGTCGTCAGTGGAGCGGTAAATGGGGTAAGGATTTCCATCATCATCAGCCCAGGAGGGTGAGTTCGGGACTGCCAGAATTGCGCCGTTGCCCGCAACGATTGTGCGGAGGAAAGGGCTCCAGAGGAACTCCACTTCCTCCCACGTTTCACCAAGATCGGTTGAGCGGTACAGCCCAAACCGTTCCGATTCCTGGCCTATCAGCGTTCCGGTTTCGTGGTTGATTGCAAGATCAACAAAATGGAGGGAAGTGGAATCCTGTGGCTGGGCCAGCACCGGGGCCGCAACTACCGATAGCAGCAAGCAGAAGGACAGCCGCCCAAGCAGGCAACGAAGCGGAAATGGCATAGCGATAGAGAGAGGGAGCATGAAGAAAACGTTGGAGAGCTTCTCGTGGGGCGGATTGACAGCTACCGTGCCGGGAAGCAGAGCGCAAAAGTATTACTCTTTCTGCCACAAGCATCGCCACAGCCGCTTTTTATCCGCACAATACTCCCTCTCTCTCCCTACCACGCCCACGTTCCGCTGATGATTGGGGCGGGGATGATTGTTGCGTCTGAGCGTTGCCCGGTGGGAAGATTTAGGTTCAACCCCACGTCAACAGCAAAGCGATTGTTGAACCAGCGGAGAGCAATCCCCAACGGCAAGTAATCGGAATCTTGCAGCCAGTATCCTTCGGCCACTCCCTTCCAGTTCCGGCCAATTCGGTAATCCATTCCGCCGCCAAAGATCAGCGCCGAGCGGTCGAATGGAGCTTCGTAGTTAGGGGTGTGATGCCGCCATGAATATGCGACCGACAGGGTGGCGCGGCTGTCGTCGTCGCCAACGCTGAACGATAGATAGGGGGATGCCGCCACGATTGCGGAAATGTCACTTTCTGAGTATTGCCCCTGCACGCCAATCGCGCCCCGCACCACTCCGGACCTAATCACTTCATACCGTCCACCCGCCGATGCCGTCAGCGAGTAGTTGATGAATGATGGAACGTACAACGCCCCAGCAAGCAGCGTCAATCGGTCAACGGGGGCGTATCCAGCAAGCCACCCCGCGCCGTCGTAGTTGGCAACAAACCCTTCCCCTTCCTCAATCGAACGCCCGGTGGGCCCCAGGATCAGGCGGTGCGCCGCAGGGTCCACAATAACCGGAGCCAGGCCGGGCGTGGCCAACGATTGTGGCGGGGTGATGGAGTTCTTCCGCTCGGCAATCGCCAACGGTTCTGGTGGTTGCAGTTGCGGTGCGGGCGTGGCCACCGCAAGCCGCACGGCTGGGGTGTCGGGTGGTTTTATTGGAGTAGGGCGTGGCTGTGGTCGCGGGCGCGGGCGCGGGGGAATGGGGCGAGGAGGGGTTGGGGGAAGAACCGTGGGGGCTGCCACCCGCACGTAAGCTGTGTCGGCAACGATGTAGTTGCTGAATCCCCCCGCCGGTTGGTCGCGGCGCAGATAGACCAGCATCGGCACTTTGTGCAGCCCCGGGCGATGTGATTTGAAGCAGACTTGGTAGCGATACGTGAAGTCTTCGGGGAGCGTCACTGGCGGTTTCCGTTGCAGAAATTTGATAGTGAACAGGGGGGAGGGGCTAACAATCGAATCCACCACAAACGCGCGGTTCTCGGTGATGACGTGAAACTCGCGGCAAGCAATCTGGCCTGGCTGCACGTGGCCAAAATCTTCGCGGCTGATCCTCCATTCGTATTCGGTGGCGATCACAAGCTCCTCGGTTCTTCCGCTGCAATCGGTCACGCGAAGGTGAAGCGAGACGCTTCGGCTGACGGTTTTCACTTGGGCGATAAACTGGGCAGTGGTGGCGCAGCGGGCAAAAATTGGACTGGTGATAATCCGCAAATCGCGCGATTCCTGCCCGGTGACAAACGGCCCCCAAACCCCGGCTTGGCGGCGTTCAACTTTCATCACCCCACGTGGGGCACGGATGGTGAGAACATTCAGTCCGGTGTAGAATACGGTGGGATAGATAGAAATCTGCGCTGATGTTTGCTCCGCCGCGCCGGCCCAAATGGTGGCAAGCAGAAGAAGCAGAAGGTGATATGGGGCAGTAGCGCGCATTGGGCGGCAAAGAAGTTCGCGGAAAATAGCATCGGGAATCAGAAACGATAACCCAATCCCAAAAACGCCCCTTGCAACGCAAGCGTGTTAGCGCCCAGCAGCCGGACGTTGTAGCGGCCGTTGATGGATAGGTCATCGCCGATAGATACGAAGGCACCAGCAGATATTGCAAGGTAATTTTCGCGATCAATCGTCAGAAATTTTCCGGTTCCACCATCAATCCGCTGCTGTGCTTCGGTGCTGCCGGCTGCCCCGGCGTAGAATGCACGCGCGGGGGAGGCAACGTCGCCAGTGCTAATCACACCTTGTGCCGCCACAAAAACCCCGGTCCCTTCCACCCGCGAGAACCCGACTTCGGCATTGATGATGACCTCATCCAACGGTTCTTCATCGCGCCAGTTGTAGGCAACGCTCCCCTTCAGCCATGTTTCCTCCATTGCAACGCCAACATGGGCGGCGGTGGTTGCTTGGAAGTATCCATCGCTCAGAAACGTGGGGTGGTTGGGGTCATCGTAAATCCCCTGATGAAACCCTGGGGGGATTTTCAGCATGGTGCTGACCGAAGTTTGGACGCTTCCACTGGTGATCTGGTAGGTTCCGCCAAGCCCAAGCCAGACCGGCGC
The DNA here is from genome assembly GCA_020850315.1 of Armatimonadota bacterium. GTDB lineage: Bacteria > Bacteroidota > Ignavibacteria > OLB7 > OLB7 > OLB7. The sequence goes on from JADZEY010000027.1 coordinate 4,039, forward strand.
GAAGATGCTGCGATCCGGGAATCGTTCCTTGCTGTGGATGCGGAAGTATCCAAAGGGGAACTCGGCGTTCAATTCCAGGCCATCCATCACTCCATAGTCGGCAGTGATGCCAAAGGTGGTGGCCACGAACGAGGTCTGCAGCGTGTCGAATCGCTGCTGGTGTCCGTCGGCGTTGTAGTATCCTTCGGCGCTTCCCGAACCCCCGTAAATGCTGACAGACCCCTTCCCCGATGGGAGCAGAAATGATCCCCCGGCATCAGCCGCAGGCGCCGAAAAAAACAGGAGAATAACCGCTGCCAGAAGCAACGATGAAGCACGCAATGGTGAGTTTGGCAAAACTGAGCTTGGCATAGCAGAGATGGATAAGTAAGAACGTGAATGCTGGCGTGAAAATATGGGAAGCGCCGGTCTTACACCCTGCAAGAACGGCGCTTCTACGGTTGCTCAAAAATTATGGAGTAGGCTCAGAGGATTAGAAACCGGTTTCAATGCCGTAATACACCCCGTAATTCAGGCTGTTCTGGCCGTGGTTTGTCGTGATTGTGTACAGCCCCGCGCTCCCAATCCCTGCGGTTAGAGTGACGTTGGCGGAGGGGGAGTAGGCCAGATATGCCCGCAGATTTCCCAGCAGGGCGTTATCGGTTGCGCCAACCGTGACGCGGCCACAAATATCCATCGAGCGAGAGACCGGGAAACGGCGGTCGTAGAACACCGCGCCGTAGGTGACGCTCCGTTCCGGGTCCTGCTGTGTTGATTCGGTCTCTTCGGGAATTGGCGCACTAAACCGTGGGCCGGCTGGCCCTTTTGCCCCTGCGGTCGGATCACCCACCGAGCCTTTTGCAAATCCACCATTACCCCCGCCCGAAAATCCCGTTGGCTGATGGAAGGTGGAGGCTCCCATCTCCACACCAACACGGGTTTCCTTGCTGATGCTGAAGGCAAAGTAGTAGGTGTTCTGCATCAGCGCGCTGGGGGTTGGCAGTTTATCCACGTTTCCGGAACCGAGCGTCACCCCAACAGCAAACAGGCGGTTTCCCGGGGTAGGTGGCGGGGCAACCGGTGGCGTATCAATCCCATGTGGCGGCGGGGCGATTGCACCGCTTCCCGATTCGCTGTTGCTGCTTGGCAAGGCTGCCGGGGGGATTGTCCCCAGCGGTGAAACGCGGGGTGATCTATCGGCCAATGGCGGCAGGGGCTGCTCGGTTGTTTTCGGTGCGGAATTATCGCTAACCGCAGCGGCAAGCTCAACATCGGATGCTGCTGCGCTGCCGCGTTCGGCTGGTGTGGTTGGCATCACCGCAGCGGCAATGCGCTGGTTTTCTGCCGGGGCCTTCCGTCCCCATTTGTGGGTTCGGGTTGCTCGGCTGCGGTTTCGGCTGGCATCATCTGCTGCTACTTGCGTTGCATTTGGAGTTGCTGGAGCAACTTGAGTTAGCTGGCCACCCCCTTGATGTTCCCAGAGTAACGTTGGCGTAAGTGCCAGCATTGTGGTTAGCCAAACGGCAACCAACGCACCGGCCGCAACCCGAAACGGGAGCATAACCCTGCGGCGTTTTGGTTCATTGTGAAAAATTGGAGGGATTGGTTGGGGCTTTTGCAAGCCAGCAAACCTTGCGGCAACGGCAGCGCGTGTCTGTTCGCTTAATGGCGAAGGCGGGTTCAGCCGCAGAAGGTCGTCGTGGATATGGGAGCGAATCTCTAGAGTGTGGCGCAGATCCGCCATCCGATCAGGAACCTCCAGCAATTGTTGCAGCTGCTGAAGTTCCTTACTGGAGATTGTTCCATCCAGGTATTTATTGATAAGTCGTTCAAAGTTCATGGTCGTTCACCACTGGGTAGAGTATTGTGCGAAGCATTTTGCGGGCGCGGAAAATCCGGATCTTAACCGTTGCAATCGAGGCGTTGATGATCTCCGCAATTTCTTGGTAGGAGTAGCCATCGTACTCGTACAGCACAATGGCTTCCCGGTAATCATGCGGCAGTTTGTTCAAGGCTGCGGCAACTTGTTCGTACAGAACGACATCGCGGATTTCGGCTTCGGTGACATTTGCGTCCGAGGTTTCGAACGGGACGGTGGTCTTTCGGTTGCGCTTCATGTTTAAGCAAACGTTCCGCACTATCGTGAAGAACCAAACCATGAAGTTCCGTCCGTCGTAGCTTTGGCGATGCTGGTACAGCCGCATAAACGCTTCTTGGAAAGCATCATGAGCCTGATCTTCATCCATCAGCACCTTCATGCAATAGACATAGACCTTCCGCTCATACCGGTAGAACAGGGCGTTGAATGCCTCAACATTCCCTTCCTTCGCCTGCATGAACAAGTCGTTGTCTGGCAGTTCCGATTTCCGTATGGTCGTTGTTGCTCCCATTGGTTAGGGGGAACATACACAACAGCAAAACAATAGTTACCGGAAAAAACTGGGTTGTACGTCATCCCACCCGCCCCGCCCCTGTTCCGACATACAGCGTAACCTTGCATATCGGGTGGGAGGGGTCTATCTTTGCCGCCTTACTTATGATCAAACAGCAAAAAAAGACAACTAAGAAACGGGAGAAACAGGGTCCTACCGTTCTCCCGGTATTGCCACTTCGTGATGTTGTGGTGTTCCCCAGCATGGTGTTTCCCGTGCTGGTGGGGCGCGAATCCTCGCTGCGTGCTGCTGCCGAGGCACTTAGCCGCGATAAGTACATCCTGCTTGTGGCCCAGATGAGCTCTGGCGTGGATGAACCCGGCCAAGAAGATGTGTTCATGGATGGAACCGTCGCCAAAATTGTCCAGATGCTACGCCTGCCAAATGGGTTGATGAAAATTTTGGTGGAAGGTGAGCATCAGGGGCGCATCCAGCGATTTCTGGAAAGGGATGATTTTTTGGAGGCCGAGGTCCAGGTTATCAAGCAAGCAGCCGAAGACGACCGCAAAATGCAGGCGTTGCTTCGCCAAACCGCCGACCTTTTCCAGGAGTACGTCCGCCTGCATCGTGGATTGCCCCAGGAGATGGTGATGAGCTTCGAAAACATTGATGACATCACCCGCAAGCTCTACTTCGTTGCGGCCAACATCATCACCAAAGTCGAATCCAAACAACAGATTCTGGAAATTCACTCCATTGCCGAGCAGTATTTAGAGTTGGTGCGGCTGCTGCACGAAGAAATTGAAGTGCTGAAGCTGGAACAAGAAATTGACACCAAGGTCTCCGACACCATCCATAAATCGCAACGCCAGTTCCTGATTCAAGAGCAGATCCGCGCCTTGCAGACCGAGCTTGAAGAGGATGGCGAAGGATCGCCGGAGCTTGCCAAACTGGCCGAAGCGATTCGCGTAGCCAAGATGCCGAAGGAAGTGGAGGAACGTGCCTGGGAGGAGTTGGACAAACTGCGCCGCACACCGATGATGTCGCCAGAGTTTGCCGTCAATCGCAATTATCTGGAGTGGCTGACGGCGGCCCCTTGGTCCCACCGAACCGAGGATCACCTTAGCATCAGCCACGTCCGCCAAGTGCTGGACGAGGATCACTACGGCTTAGAACGCCCGAAAGAGCGCATTCTTGAGCATATTGCCGTGCTGAATTTGGTGAAAGATATGCGGGGCCAAATCCTTTGCCTTTCCGGGCCGCCGGGGGTGGGGAAAACCTCGCTTGCAAAATCCATTGCCCGCGCACTTGGCCGGAAATACGTCCGCGTCTCGCTGGGTGGGGTGCGCGACGAAGCCGAAATCCGTGGCCACCGCCGCACCTACATCGGCTCGATGCCGGGGAAAATCGTGCAATCCATGAAACGCGCGGGTGTGGTGAACCCGGTGATGCTGCTGGATGAGATTGATAAAATGAGTGCTGACTTCCGTGGCGACCCTTCATCGGCAATGTTGGAGGTGCTGGATCCGGAACAGAACGCATCCTTCAATGACCACTACTTGGAGGTTGACTACGACCTGTCGCAGGTGCTGTTTATCACCACCGCCAACGTGCTCTACAACATCCCGCTACCGCTTCAGGATCGGATGGAAATTATCGAGCTGAACGGCTATCTGGAACATGATAAAATGGAGATTGCCAAACGCCATATCATCCCAAAACAGTTGGAGGAGCATGGCCTTGCCGATCAAGCAATCGTCTTCACCGATGCTGCAATTATGAAGGTGATCCGCGAGTACACCGCCGAAGCTGGTGTGCGGAGTCTGGAGCGTGAAATAGCCTCGCTTTGCCGGAAAATTGCCAAAGGGATCGTGGAGCAAAAAGGGGAGGAAACAACCCAAACCGTCACGAAAAAAACGGGCCGAACATCCCGTGCTTCCCAGCCCCGCGTTACCGTCACACCGGAATTGGTGGAGAGCTACCTGAAGGTTCCGCGCTACCGCAATCGGGTTGGAGAGAAGGAGGATATGATTGGCGCAGCAACCGGGCTGGCCTGGACCAGCGTTGGCGGCGACACATTAACCGTCGAGGTCTCGCTTGTTCCGGGAATGGAAAAACTAACCTTGACCGGGCAACTTGGCGACGTGATGAAGGAATCGGTATCGGCAGCCGTCACCTACATTCGGGCGAATGCTGGCGTGCTGGGGGTTCCGGAAGATTTCTACAAGGGGAAGGAGATTCACTTGCATGTGCCGGAAGGGGCAATCCCCAAAGATGGCCCATCGGCTGGGATCACCATGGCAACGGCGGTGATTTCTGCCGCAGCACAACGCCCAGTTCGGTCCGATGTGGCAATGACTGGCGAGATCACCCTGCGTGGCCGCATCCTGCCGATTGGTGGATTAACCGAAAAACTGCTGGCCGCCCGCCGGGTAAACATCCGAACTGTGATTATCCCCGCAGGAAATCTCAAGGACCTTGCCGACATCCCCGACCGTGTGAAAGAGGGCTTAGAGATTGTTCCGGTGGAGACCTTGCAGGAGGCAATCCCGCACGTCTTCAGGAACACCTCCATGCTGGTTGCCGTGGCCGATGGCCAGATTGCTAACAGCATTTCCAACAGCCAAAAAAAATCACCAAAAACTTCACCGAAAAGATCATCAAAAGGTGAGGGGACGGTTGGGCGGAATCGCCGTGGCAATGGGGCCGCAGCATAAGCCTTCGGGCCCCGCTTTGGCTTCTTAAACTCAGGCATAGGCATTCGGTCATAGCCCCGCCAACACAAAAAAAACAGGGCACAAGGGGGGAGGGTGATTGTGTTGGATTTCTTGCCATATTTGCCAATAACCGTTTGACTTCTTTCAGGACGTTTGCCATGAAGCTACACCTTCTACGCTGGTTGATGCCGATGCTGTTGGGGATTGCCCTACTGGGCCAGCCCCTTCATGCCCAGGACACCGACGACATCATCGAAAAACTGCGGCTGACGCAAACGCAGCGCGACCAAGTGAAAAAGCTGCGTGAAGCGTTCCGCAAGGAAACAGAGCCAATACGGGCCGACATCAACCGCCTGCTGGAAGAAGAGAAGGCGCTGAAAAAAGCAGCCAAAGTGAACACCGAGCAGCTGAAAACAGTCCTGAAGCAACGGGCCGATAAAGAAGTGGAGCTTTCGCTGGCACTGACAACGTTTGTTCAAAACCTTGAAGCGTTGTTTACCCCAGAACAGCTGAAACAGTGGCGGGCGTTAAAAGAAGGGAAGTGAAATCATAAATACCCGTAACCACAGCAACGCTGCCAAAACGGAGGTCATCAGCACCCTCAGTTTTGGCAGCGTTGCTGTTGTATTGCGGGAACGTTGTTCATCAATCGGACCATCTGCGTACTTCCCCATATACTCCTTTACCCCTTCCTCTCCCATTTTCTCGATTTCTGCAGCCCGCTTCTTTTGCTGCTCGGTAAACGTGTTATCCAGTGAGTCCAGTTTGTTAGCAACAGCTATGGAATTGCTGGATTGGCAAGAGAAGAGGCATCCGTGAACCACAAAACCCCCACTTCCTTTCATCACAGCAATAGCTGAGTTGCGGGCAAAAGTACGCCTTTCTCAGGGTGCAATCATGCTGTCCAGCTGCAAGTTTTTGGCAGGCTTGCGCAAGCGTAACCACAGGGCAACGGTTTCGTGACCAAAATGGAATTATTTTTTTGAAGTAGGTGATTGTTCAGCAACTGAACACCACGGGAACAACAGATCACATTGATGAACAGACCATGAACATTGCTGCTTCCTACCGCAATCGGCTTCCACTTCTTGCTGCCTTGTCACTTTTGCTTTCTGCCGGCCATCTTTGGGCTCAGCAAAGCCCATTTTTCCCCCAGCTATCTGCTGCTAAGCCCGATAGCGAAAAGGAGGAAGAGGCGTACAATCCACTGCGAAACAGCTACTGGCACAACGCCAACCCAGAAGGCTACTGGAACGCCTACCAGCAGATGCTGGCGATGCCGACCGAAGCCGAAATGGAGCGGCCAAACGAAAAAGGGGGAGTCCTATCTGGCGGAAGAAGCTGGGTCCCGATTGGCCCCACCGGTTGGGCCACCATCCGGGGTGATGCTGTGCGGCGGACGCAAGGGCGCATCCGTTGCATCCGTTGGTGGCAGAACCCAGCAACGCTGCAATGGGGGCCGGTGATCGGCGCGTCCAGCGGTGGTATCTATTTCCGCTGGCGGCGCACTGCTTCTTCCCCGTGGCGGTGGCGAAACATGGGGAAAAATCTTCCTAACCCATCGGTTGGCGCGTTTCTGATCCATCCCGCAGACTTCCGCCAAGTGATTGCTGGAACCGGTGATTGGGCCCGCTACGCCGGGGCCGGAATTTTCCGCACCGCCGACGGCGGCGAGACGTGGACCCGCGCCACAATCACCGGAAGTTTTGGCGAAACGCTTACCCCACGCGCCGTTACCGGAATGGAGTATGCAATCATCAACGACGCATCGGGAACCCGGCTTGACACTACCACCATCTACGCCTCCACTGATCTTGGCTTCCTGAAATCCAGCGATGGCGGCGCAACATGGCAGCGTAAAACCGTGGTGAGCGGTGTTCCGCAAATCGCCCTAAACTCCATGGCTGCCGACCGCCGCAACCCGGGGGTGATCTACGTGGCAAGCACACTTGTTCCTGGGGTAAGCGGACTTCCTCCTGTCGGTCGGTTTGGGGTGTACAAATCCACCGACGGCGGCGAACGCTGGAACCCGGCGAACAACGGCCTGCTTCCCCCAAACGCATTAGGTGCAAGCCTTGCGCTGGCGATTGCCCCATCCAACAGCGCAATCTTGTACGCGGCAATCAGCGATACATCAGCCGGTGCGGGCGGTATCTACCGCTCGGCCAACAGCGGTGGGCGTTGGGATAGTGTCTGCTCAAAAGCGAATCTTATGGGGTATATGCGAAACGGGCAAGGCATTCATGTAAACTGCATTGCCGTCCACCCGCAAAATCCAAACACCGTGTATGCGGGGTCGGTGGGGCTGATGAAATCAACAAACGCTGGCGGAAATTGGACCGGAATAGATGGTGGGCATGATGATTATCTGTTCGTCTCGTTCGACCCCAGCAGCAGCAATCTTCTGTGGATCGGCAACGATGGCGGCATCTTCAACCGGAACGAAACCAGCGGCGCGATCAGTGTGGATATTCCGTTCTTGGGGAACTCACCGTTGCAATCCTACGGCTTAGATATTGGATGGAGCGATGGCGGATTTATGGTCAGCGGCACGCAAGATAATGGCACGCTTCGCACGCTGAGTATCGCCCGCGAAACCACCAACGGCGTGGTTGCCAACTGGGAACACACCTACGGCGGCGATGGGCCGGATGACATTTCCATCCATCCAACGGACCCCAATGTGGTGTATGCCAACTCGTGGGTGGGGCCGGGGAATTTCCCCCGCTGGAGGATCACCGAGCGCGGAACCAACTTCACCGAGACCTCTAACGGAATGTCCATGGTTTGGATGAACCCCATCACCATGAACAAGCTAAACACCAACCAAGCTTTCACTGCCGACACTGCTTGGCTGTACTACCACGACCCAACCGCCAACCGCTGGCGGCGCGCCACCACCGCCCCGCGCGACTACGCAATCGCAACCGACGGCAGTGCGCGGCGGATCGCCATGAACGTCGGAACCGGCGCAGCCGTCACCGCCTACGTGACGTTTTGGACTACTGCTTCCACCGTGAAAATCTACGAGGGCGCGCCCGGCAGCATGACCCGCCGCACCGTCCAGATGCCCGGACGCGAACCCGTGCACACCGTTGTTGCCGATCGCTGGGATCCAAATACCGCTTACGCATTCACTGGGTTCGGCCCCGGCCAGCCTGCTAAAATTTACCGCACCACCAACCGCGGCGTTCGTTGGGACAGCATTGATGGAGACCTGCCGGAGACAATCAATTATTGGGATGTTGAACGGAATCCATCCAACCCAAATATGCTCTACATTTCCAGCGATATTGGTGTGTTCAAAACACGCAATGGTGGAAGCACGTGGTATCCATTGCAGCAGGGGCTTCCAGTGGTTGGGGTGAACCAGATGGTGTATGCTCCAAGTGCCGACGGCAACAACCGATTTGACACACTCCGCGTTTCCACTTTCGGCTATGGCTTCTACGAGCGGTTGCTGGATGTTGACGACCCGCGTTGGATTGATTTCACGCCGATTATCTCACGCATTAATTTGGACGACTTGCTGCTGCGCCGCATTATCTTCACCGGAATTGCCTCCACCGGAAGCACAATGGTGGCCACTGCCGACAGCGGAATTATTGCCCGCACCAGCAACAGCGGGCGTTCGTGGGCGATTATCGAAGGGGTATCCAAATACCGAATAAACGCCGTTGCCGCGCGCGACTGCACCTACATTGGGGTGGGGCAATATGGCTCCATAATCCGCTCCGTTGATAACGGGATCCATTGGCAACCGGTGCAAACCGCAACACAAGTTGATCTGCACACTGTTTTTATGCTGGATGCATTACGTGGCTGGGCAGCAGGTGATATTGGCGTAATTCTGCGGACTGAAGATGGGGGAGAAAACTGGTATCCGCTAACGCAAGAAAAAGATGGAGAGATGTTCACTGATATTAATTTCTCCGATCAATACAACGGGTTTGCTGTCGGGTTGGATAATAATTACAAGCCACCAATTCCAATTCTGAAACGGACAGCGGATGGTGGAAAAACATGGGAATACGTGCAGGATAATCTGCTAAGCCAATTTCCTGAAATAACCAAAATTGCGTTGCTGGATGGAAAAACTGGATTTGCAATTGGAGCTAACGGATTGCTTGCAAAAACAAGCGACGGAGGGGCATCATGGGAACAGAAAAAGACCGGATTTCAAAAAACATTTTTTGATTTCCATTTTAATTCCACAAACGATAGCGGCTGGGTAAGCGGCCCGGAAGGACTGATGTTACTGACCACTGATGGCGGCGAGACATGGGATCAGGAAGAAACAACAGTGGGAATTGATTTAATAGCAATGGCCGCCGGCGAAGGGACGTTGGTTGCCGTGGGCGACAGCGCAATGGCGGTTCGGGCCGAATATATCCTTCCCCCTGCCGAAGGTGGCCGCGATTACCGCGACACCACACGTGGTCCCGATGGTCATGAAACCCGCAAGGACACCGTTACCACTGGAATTAGAAACGAAGCACGTATACATAATAGCGGCTACGCGCTGCTTCCGGCAATTCCAAACCCATTTAGTGGTATCACCGAATTTGTCTGCATAATTCCGATAACAACGGAATTGCGTGTGGAGATTTTTGACGCGCTTGGGCAGCGTGTTCGGTTACTTGACGAAGGAGAAACAGAACCCGGCCTGCACGAATATCTGTGGGACGGAACCAACGATGCAGGAACCGATCTCCCCGGCGGCCTTTATTTCTGCAGAATGACTACGCCGGGAGGAGTGCTGGCGCAGCGGATGATGATGGTGAGGTAGATAGGGGAAATATATTCGGATAAACGGAGTTTGCGAAAAACTCAATCGTTGATGGTGGGGATTATGCAGATATCTGAGTAGCAAAGGCTGGAACAGTAGATAAACAACAAGGCTTGGCAGCTCTCTTTGTGCCAAGCCTTGCTGCTTCTTCAATCGCTGATGATGTTTATTCCTTCACCATCACCACTGTTTTCTCTAACCGTTTGCACTCGCCGTAGCTAATTTCAAACGTCTGGGTTTTGTAGCCAGTTTTGCTGAAGGTTAATGCGTAGTTGCTGTAGCCACAAATCTGCTCCAACACTACGCTTCCTTCGCCAGATGTTGTCCCTTCGGCAACAACGGTTCCCCCGTTCTTTATCGTCACCGTCACTCCGTTTAACCAAGCTCCGTTTGCCTTCACTCGTGCGCTTAACGAGGCGGTGCAGCAGCTATCGGTGGATGGTTTGTTCGGCTTGCTTAAGGTGATGGTTTCCTCAATCGCTTGGTTGCAGCCAACGCCAATCTCAAGCACTTTCTTGGTGTAGCCTTCGCGCTCAATAAAAAGGCCATACTCGGCATCGCATAGCTCGTTCAGAATAACCTGGCCATTGCTGTTTGTCTTTCCGGTCCGAACCACCGCGCCGGCTTTGGTCAGTTTTACTGCTGCGTTGGCAATCACGTTGTTGGTTGCCGAATCGCGCACAATCAGGGTGATAGAGCCACGGCAACATGTGTCGCCGCCGCCGGTGGTGCTGTTGGAACGGATTACCCTGGTGGTTATCACGGTGTCGTTGCAGTCAAGCTCGGCAACAAACTCAATCCCCTTGTAGCCATCGCGCAGAATGCTGAGTGAGTAGCGGCCAGCGCAAAGCGATCCAAGCGTCACGGTTCCGCTGCTGCCAGTGGTTTCGTACTTCACCAGTTTTCCATCTTTCCATGCTTTCACCATCGCGCCGGATAATCCCGAACCGGAAGCTGAGTCGTTGACCGTGACGACGATTGCGCCGTTGCAGCAGGAGTCATTCTCTGCCGGATTTTTCACCAGCAATCGCTCGACGGTGACGGTATCGCTGCACTCCATTGTGGTGGAAAATTCCACCACACGGTGGCCTTCGCGGGCAATGCGCACCTCGTAATTCCCCGCGCAGACTTCGCGGAATATTCCTCCGTCGCCGCTGGAGATTACTTTCCGCCCTTCCACTCCAGTTTTGTTGATGCGAATTTCTGCGCCAGTAATCACCAACCCTGTTGCCGAATCTTTCGGAAGAATTGTTAGCACCCCGTTGCAGCAGCTATCCTTCGTTTGTGGCTTATCGCCTTCGCTCCGCAGAAGCTCGGCCGTCACCATCAGCGTGTCGCATTCGCCTAACGTCAGGGTCTGCTCCAGCACGCGGTAGCCAGCTTTATAGACCCGCAGGGCGTAGGTTGCTTCCGGCAGCGAACCAAATTCGGCAACGCCGTTGGTGTCGGTTTGGGTTTTGGTTCGGAGCGATTCGCCGCGGCTAATTTTAACATCTGCGCCAGCGATTGTGGCCCCGGTGGAGTCGTCCACCACTGTCACCACAATGCTGCCGCAACTGCTGTCGTTGGCGGTCATCGTAACGCTGATGCCGGTTGGCCCGCCGGCCAGCGCGATTGCAGCGGAAAGCTCTTGTGCAGCAACCCGGAAATCGCTGTGGTTGATGCGGAGTTGCAATCCTTTCAGGTCGTCGGGAAGGTTAGCCAGCAGGAATGCACCGTCGTCGGTGGTAGTGTCCGCAGCAATCCGTGTGTTCGCGCTGTTGATAATTTCAACAACCGCATTCGGGATAATCAGCCCGCTTGGATCTTTCACCAGGCCGTTAATGGTGGTGTTGCCGCTCGGGATATCCGTGGGAGTGTTCTCCGAACAAGCAGCAACAATGAACGCCAGAAGAAGGGCAACAATCGTCCAGCAACGAGTTTGAAAAAGAGGGAAGTTCATGGGAAACTACCGTTGATTTGGAAGGGAACTGCCAGATACGTTAGCAGCGGAAGGAATCGGCGATTAGCCGCCGTGCCGCTTCAACACAGCCAACGAAACCAAGTTACAGAGGGGGGGGGAAGGGAGCCGCATACCGCAGCTCACGCCTTGCGTCATCGCTTGGATACGGCCACCAATCACCCCACGTCAATCACTATAGACCACTACCCGCTCCACCGCCCGTTGCGTTAAGGTTTGCAGGGTTAGCGTGTACAGCCCGGCGGGAAGGCCCTGTAGGTCAATAGTGGTGATGTAGGTTCCGGGGTTCACAACGCCATCTATCAACAGCAGCGCGGGGCGGCCTAACGGGTCGGTCAGGAGCAATCGGGTGCGGCCTGGTTCAAGGATGCTGTACTCCAGTTCGGCACTTGCGGCGGCTGGGTTTGGGCGGACTGGTTTCAGCCCGAACGAGCCGCTGGCATCAATCAGCCGTGTCCCTCCTTCGGCGCAAATTTCCGCAAGCTGGAACAGGCCATCTTCCACCGTTGTTGCCACGCTGCCGCGATCCCACATCAAACTTTCCAGCCGCAGCGGGGTGCTGGTTGCGTTCCCCAGTGTGGCAATAAACTCAAGCTCGGTTAATGCCCCTCCGGTTGTTGCCCCTTTGGAGCTTCCTTTCACCGTGATGATTCTATCCATGCCGTTCACCGTGCCAACCGGGGTGCTGCCAACCGGATGAAGCAATGTTCTGTTGAAGCGAATGGTGGCGGTGAACTGTGCCACGCAGCTTCGTGCAAGGTTGTTTTGCAAGCGGACCTCAATCGGAATTTTAACCCGTTCCCCAGCCACCGCTTGCACTGTTGGCAACCCGATTGTTGCCGATGCTGCTTCCCCAGCCGTCACCTCCACCGTGGCTGATGTTTGCTTGCAGCTGAACCCGTTTGTTGCCGTGACGGCGTAGCTGCCGGAGCTTCGCACGGTGATTGTTTGGGAGGTCTCACCATTCGTCCACAAGTAGCTATCGAATCCTGCGCCCGCATCCAGCACCACGCTGTCGCCGTCGCAAAACGAGAGCGGACCGCTGGCAGTAATCACTGGGTTGGGGGAGGGATGCACCATCACCTCCACTGGCGTAGCCGCCCCTTCGCAATTCCCCGAGCCAACCGTCAGGCCGTAGCTTCCGCCACTGCGGACAACAATGCTGGCAGTGGTATCTCCATTGGTCCAGCGGTAGCGTTGGAAGCCCGATGGAGCCGAAAGAAGGACGCTATCACCCTCGCAAAAAATGGTGGGGCCGTTGGGGGTGATTGTTGGGTTCAGTTGCGACAACACCGTGACTTGAACCGGCGCAGAAGTGGCAACGCAGCCCAGCGTATCGGTGACGGTGGCGGTGTAATCACCAGCGGTGCTGACGGTGATGGAGCGGCCACGGGCGTTGTTGCTCCATTGGTAGTCGGCAAAGTTTCCGTTCACTGTCAGGGTGATGCTATCGCCGGCGCAGAGCACCACTGGGCCGCTGGGGGTGATTGTTGGCGTTGCAATCTGGTTGATCCGTACCCGAATGGAGTCGGTTCCGGTGCAGCCGTTGGTATCGGTTCCGGTGACGTAGTAGGTGATGTCGGCTGCTGGGGTGGCAACGGGATCGGGGCAGGTGGCGCAGCTTAACCCGTCGGTTGGTGTCCAGACGTAGCTTGCCCCCTGCGTTGCCCGCAAGGCAAGTGGTTTCCCGAAGCAGATGGTGGTGTCCGGCCCGGCATCAATCGCCGGGCTTGGCAGCACTTTCACGGTGATAGATTTCCCCAGCACATCAACGCCGTTTTGGTTGGTGACGGTTAGGGTGATTGTGTGATCGCCCGGTTGATCGAAGCAAATGGTTCCCGGATCCTTGCTACCGGAAGCCGAAGGCGTTCCCCCTGCGGCGCGCCATTGCCACGATGTTGGTTCGTTGCGGCTGCGGTCGGTGGGGCGCACACACCCGCCAAGGCAGATGGTGGTGTCGTCCAGCGAGAAATCAGCGATTGGGAGCTTGCATCCGGCGGGGTTGTTCGATAGGGCATCAATGTTGTTTGGCAGCCCCAACCCACCGATTCTTCCCCCAAGCGGGACGGCGGTTCCGTTGTATCCGCACGCCAGCCCTGCGGCGTTCGGGTTCTCGACCGCCGCAAGGAAGGAGACGTTGTTGCGGGTGATGTAGAGCTTTCCGTCCGGCCCAATCTGCGCGGTTCCAAGCTGTGGGTCGTTGCTGATATAAGTTTTTGTGGAAATGATAGTTCCCAAATCCCCACTGCTTAGGTCGTACTGGTAGAACCCTTCGTTGCTGCTGCCGGAGCGGATGATGTAGAGTTTGGAGTTGTCGGGGCTGAAGCTGGCTCCGTACTCACGTTGCTCGGCGGGAAGGTCGCCGATAAACCCCACTTCTCCGGTCAGAGCATTGAACGACAGCAAGTCAACAGCCGAGCTTCGGGTGGTTGTGGCTCCCAGATACTCGCCGCTGATAACTGCCACCAGTTTTGTGCCATCGGGTGAGGCTTTCAGATAGCCAACTTTTCCGGTTTTATCAGGGTGGATGCTTCCTACTTTGGAGATCACCGGCGTGCTTGGTGTTCCGCTGCGGTCCACCAGCCAGGCGTAGAACCAGTTGTTGTTTACTCCATGGGCAATCACCCAAACGTCGCATCCGTTGCTGTGGGTGACAGCCACCAATTTTTCGGTGGTGGGGATCAGCAACTGGCGATTGCGGAAGACGAGGTCGCCATATCCGACATCAAGGCTCATATCCACCAGTCCGTACTCAATCCCCTGGTCGTCATCCTCTTTGTCGTCGGCAGTGAAAATTAGGTAGCGGAGTGAGTCGTTCGGAAGCGGGACAATCAGCGCGGATTGGGTGGTGTTGGTGCTTCCATGCAGCACAAACGCGCCGTTGGGCATGTACTGATGAAGGCGGTTCCAGACGCTGATGCCGTCAGTGTAGAACAGCAGTTCGCCGGTGGTGGGGTTGCAGATGCTTGCTGGGCCTTCTGGTTGGATCATCTGCCCATCGGTTCTGGCCACCGGTGTTCCGCCGTTGAAGTCAACGCCGATGCGGTCGCCAAAATACCAGACGTTGTATTGCTTCTGGGCTTGGGCCGCTGTGGCAGCCACCAATGCAAAAAACAGGGGTAGAAAGAAGCGCATAGGGAGCGTGAGGATAGAGTGTTCAGAGATTGATTGCCGCAGTGTTCGCTGCCCCTGCAAGGTATCGGTTTACGGGGGATTGCAGCAAGCCCCTGTTCGTTCCCCGTCGGCCACCCGCATTGGGTGCGAGCAATTGGCTGCTGCTGGCTCATATAAAGTTAGCGAACAAGTCGCCCCAACGGAGCATCGTATGCCAACAACTACTTCAAACATCCTGAAGGGGCAGGATAGAGCGTAGCTGGATTCCAGAGATTCTGTTCATGAAACGTGGTGGCTCTCGTTGGAGTTGGCGGTGTATGGTTTGAGTAGGGGTGGTTACTATTAGGTCGCCCTTTCAGGGATTGGTTTGGATGTACACGATAGGGCGTTACTCCAGGCTTTGGTGGTGCGCTCCGTTGTATCTGGGGCGTAGTCAGGTGCGTTGCGACACCCTTAGCTGCGCCATTGGCTCTCGCTTTCGTGGGAATGATACCGAAAGGGTTCTTGCAAACCATTTCCATTGGAATGAGTCCGGATGCAGCAAACACCAACCGCTGCATCCAGATTTATTTATGGACAATGATCTTGTGGCTGACAGTTCGATTATTGACCGTAGCAGTTATGAAATACGTCCCTGATGATAGGGTGGAAGTCTCCAATATCCCCTCCCAACCAAATGCTGACCTTTTTATTTGGCCATCTACATTTAGCACTTCTTGACCAAGAACATCCATAACCCGCAATGTTATGGAAGAGGTGTTTGTTCCGGAAACCGTTATCCTTACTTGATCGCCCCAATGAGTAATACTGGGGAATACCTGCAATTCCATATCTGTGGTGGTCGTAGTAGGTGCATCAACATTGCTGAGACGTTCTGGAAATTCACGGCGAAGAATTACTCCATATCCTGTAATTATCACCGTTCGTTGGTCAGGAAGTAATTCAATATTGAGGAAATCTACATTTTTATCAGTCGAAAAATTATACGGCCAAGCCCGCTCTGATTTCCATGTTTTCCCGCTATCGGTTGTCACATAAATTGAAGCATGATTGCCAACAGCATATCCTAATGCAGGATTGAAAAACTGAATATCAACCAATATGCCATCCTCAGTAATTGTTGAATCCCACGTTTTGCCACCGTCGGTTGTCCGGTAGAGTATCCCTTCTTTTTGCGAAGGTCCAACAGCAGAATGTCGTCCAGTAACAAATCCATGATGTTTGTCAATAAAATAAAATCCTGAAATCCTTCTCTCATCGCCAATCGTTTCCAATATTGGCTGCCATGTCTTTCCACTATCATCACTACGATAAATACGATCAGCATCTGCTCGGGAGCCAAAGCAAAACAGAGTTTTTTCGGAAATAATGAAGATATTGCCAATAAGCGATGGCCAATTTAGCGATGTAGATTTCCATGTTAATCCTCCATCCGTTGTTTTGTAGAGTAAAGCATCTGCTGAAAAAAAACCTAATAATGGAGTGATAAATCTAAAATCCCAAAGCCGATGATAGTCGCGATCAATTTTTACATTAAATGATTCCCAGCTGTTTCCTGCGTTAGTAGTACGATAAAATTCATAATAATTATTATCTCCAGCCATGATCCCTGTTTTTGTATCGAAAAAATGTGCTTTAAGGAAATTAGTTGCATACACCCAGCCATAATACTTCCACGTTATACCACGGTCGGTGCTTCGTAACCATGCTGCATTAAACAGTGTGTTCGGTATTACTCCAGTATCCTTGTCAGCAAAGGCTACATTTATCATCCGTGCATCACCATAGTTTGGAATAGTGATAATTGCATTGGAAATAGCACTCCATGTTTTCCCAACATCCTTGCTTTGTGCTACCGTCCCCAGTGTCCCACCTGCTATCACCACTCCTGAACTATCTATGGCAATATCCAAAAGATACATCGGGGCAGTAGCTGCAATGGTCTGTGGCGTTGATGCCACCCATGTTTTTCCGCTATCAACCGTGCGGGCAAGAATCGTATTCTTTGCGGAGGTCACGAATCCACTAATCACAATCACTGTTGTTGGATCGGCCATTGCAAGGTTTACTGGTACGGTGCTGGCAGGAAGCGGCGAACAAGAAATCCACGTTTCTCCAGAATTTGTTGTGCGCATCACAACCCCTTGCTCCGAACAGATAAATCCATACACTGAATCGCTAAACGCCACTCCTATCCAGCGCTGATTGGTATCCTGATGGACGATGCTCCATATGGTTCCACTATCACTGCTTTTATACACTCGCCCGCTATCGCCGATAATAAAACCCAATCTAGGGCTTGGAAACGCCACGCGACGTATCACTCGTTGTGGAATCGTGGCTACGCGCTCCCAATCAAGCCCCCGATTGTTTGTTCGCATTATTCCACCGTCGGCAGCAATGATATATCCTGTGCTCTCCGATGCAGCAACGACTGTGTAATAATTCTGCTTACCAGATAGAGAAGGTACTGGTTTCCACATCATACCTCCATCGTTTGTTCGGATAACGGTTCCGCTATCTCCTATGGCAATTCCTTCTTCTTCGGTAAATAATGCTACGCTATAAAGGTTTTTTCGTGTTCCGCTGTTTGGCAACTGCCACGTTGCTCCTTTATCGCTTGAGCGTAGCATCTCTCCATACGCACCAACGGTCAGGATGATGGAACCACGCATAGCCACGCCATACATATCTACTCCTACACGATGCCATTGAGCGACGATTGTAGAAGTAGCCAAGAAAATCATTAGACAGACAATGTTGCCTTGCCTCCGTTGTGCAACGAAGGCAAGACAAGCATAAAAACAACTGAGTATTATCATTTTTGTTGTTGTCGGGTGCGAGTAGTGTTCTGTGAGTTTTTTTGCTTCTGACGAGAACCCTTTGAGGGGGGCTGGGTTACAACCCTCTGCTTTGTTTGTTGAGCAGTATTGCTTTTTTGTTCTGATTGAATTTTCTCCGACATTGCTGGGCTACCGCCAATTATTCCATTGCCTGTGGTGTCACACGGTGGCAACGGAGGGTTTGGTGGAGGCGGTGGGCCTGGGCATACAGGATAGCAGCCGTAGATAGGAACGTTTGTGATTTTACATTCTTCGGTATAAACCGAGGCGACAAGGTGCGGTTTTACCTTATAAGTTGTGCTATCAATGCTATCGCAACAGACATGATAGACATCTATACATACGCCATCAACCCCACAATCAACAGCACGATAGGAAAGGATGCTATCGTTTTCATCATAAACAGGAAATGTTCTAAAACAGGATTTCCATGAAGTTCGCCATTCTGGATATAATGCTGGACAAGGGCACTCAGGATGTGCTTCACAAAGGGGATTACAGAGCATTGTGCATGGGAAGCATTGCGGGTTTGCCTTCATTAGTTCGAGTCCTATTTGCCTCATTTCTTGTGCAGTTAATGTACAAGTGTCATCTAAATCAGTAATCGCCTTTATTAAAAATTGCGATTTGGGCCCCAAAGTATCTAAAGGATCAGGAAAACAATAGTGAACTGTGAATGTATCAGGTTTGTTGATATCTGGCCGACATCGTAATGGTAACGTAATTCTGATAGTGTCCGTAAGCCAACCAAATCCACACCAATAGGGTGATTTAAATTTGATAGTATCAGTAGTATCACAACCGATATACGGTTCGGGGAATGGCGATTTGGGCAACGGTGCTGCTACGGAGGAATAGGTCCAAACAATCCAGAGTACGCAAGCTGGCACACAGATATAAGCCCAATACCTGTGCAGGATGTGGCGAAAACGCGGTAACCGATTCATGCAATCACCTTTAATGAGTTGTGGTTATGAAGGAATATGAAGCATAGGCTATGCTTCACGGGGGGCAGACAGGGTAAAGATAATTATACTGCTGACAACGGTCAACATTTTTTTTCACCTGTGCCAATAGCTTTTTGGTATGGGGAAGCAACGGCGGCCAAGCGGCCGTGATGAGGCAGTTCCCGGCTTAGAACAGGCTCTTAGTAATATCATTAAAGAGCATCGTCAAGCTAAAGGGGTGTCTCAGCAAGAGTTATCGTATCGGACGGGGCTTGATCGGTCGTTCATTTACCTGATAGAAACAGGGATGAGGCGACCTTCTGTTGCTACCCTTTTTTTGATTGCCAGTGCTCTGGGTGTCTATCCTTCCCAACTTATTCAAGAGCTTGAACGCAGAGTAAACATGGATGATATTGGAGCTTAAGAATTTTGGCTCATCTTAAAGTTGGCGAGCACGTTACTCCAATGGTGTATCCTATGCCAGATTAGGGCGACACTTTGGGCTTTCGTGGTTCGGCCTCGTTGCGTCTGGGCGTAGAGTATTGTTCAGTTATTCCAGTACTTAACTTAGAAGCCGTTTGGATTTTCTCCGGAGCAATTGCGTATGGGGCGAATCACCGCCGGAACCGCTGTTTTGGAGCCAGTATCGGTGCAAAATTCATGGGCGTTACCCAGGCAAATGGTTAAAAAATCGTAGAACCTCTTGGATAATTCCTTCATGCACTGCTTACCACGCTCCCATTTCTCAATCCCAAACAGCTTCTTAGATCACTTCCTATTTCTTCTTCCCTTTTTTTTTCCCCCCTTTTGGCGGCGTTGTTGCCGGAAACAGTTTTTTGATTGCTGAATTTTTGCTGGCGCGCCCAAGCTCCGCCGCCGATACTCCATCGCTGGCCTTCACCAAGGGGTCGGCGTTTAGCCGGAGGAGCTCGCGGCAGGTTGCTTCAAACCCGGCGGCAATCGCGTGATGGAGCGGGGTGCGCCCAGCTTTATCGGTGGCGTTGATGTTTGCCCCAGCATTTGCCAAGCCAGCAACCGCCGATGCCAATCCTGCCGATACCGTGGTGTGAAGTGGCGTTGCGCCGTTGGTGTCGGGTGCGTTCACGTTTGCGTTGCGGGCAACAAGCAACCGAACAACGGAATCGTTGCGGGCATAGTGAAGCGCCGTTCGCGCCAGATTGTCGCGCTTGTTCGGGTCGAACCCTTTTTCTACCAACTGCTGCACCGCTTGCGGCGTGTTGGCTGCGGCCCAATGGAGTGCGGTGTGGCCAGTGTTATCCTTTGCTCCCAAGTCGGCACCACGTTCAATGAACCAACCCACCATTGCTGCCGAACCGGATCGCGCCGCGCGCAGCAGCGGTGTCATCCCCTCGTGATCCCGAAGCTCCAGTTTTGCAAATTTTTCGTACAGCATCTCCGCCAATCCGGGCCGCCCACGCTCGGCAATGTAATGGAGCGGTGCCGAGCCGGTTTTGTCCTGGTCATCCAGTGGGATATGGTAGCGAGTAAGCAGCCGTGCAATTTCTGAGTGGGCAACAAAGTGGAGCGGGGTCATGCCGTTGTTTGCAACCGCTTTGGGGTTGGCATCGTGGTCCAGAAGGTAGCGGGTCATGCCAATCTGCGTTGTGCGGACCGCGTGGTGCAGCGGGGTTAGCCCTTCGGAATCGGGGTGGTTCACCTCATCCGGCTGAGTCTTCAGGATAGCCCGAACAGCATCAATATCCTCCTTCTTCACAGCATCAATAATCGCTTGTGCCAACGCCCCTTCCGATGCCGCAAGTATCAGCGCGATCAGAAGCAAGCAGAACCGAGTGGTTGTTGTTTTCGTGGTAGTCAACAGAGGTTGTGCAAGGTTAGTGGAACAATCAAAACCACAAGGGTGCAGAAGCGGTTGTTCCTTTTGGCGATTGCTTCCTTGCGCCCCTATGGTTTCGTATTTCTGTCTGAATTTTCTTCCCCTTCTGCGTAACTCTACTTCGCCCCCTGCAACACAGCTTGGCGGAACGCCCGAATCTGCTGCATATCCACCGTGAAGCCGTCGGCAGCTTTAATTGTTGGATCGGCTCCGGCGGCAATCAACGCTTCGGCAAGCTCCATCCGCACGCTAAACCCAGCAAAGTGAAGCGGGGTGAACCCATACCATTTCTCCACTGCGTTCAGATCGGCACCGTAGCTGGCCAGCAGCTTGGCCATATCGGCGCGGTTGCCGGACCAGGTCTCGTGAAGCGGGGTGATCTGCTGCACCTTCGATCGGGCGTTGACGTTGGCCCCATGTTGCAGCAGAAGCTCGGCATTGGTCAGCGTTCCGCGAAGCGCGGCCCAATGGAGTGGCGTTAGTCCGTCGTTGGTTGCGGCGTTGGGGCTAGCGCGGCGGGCAAGCAAGTGGCGGATCACAAGCTCATGATCATTCTGGACGGCAAGGTACAACGGCGTTGCGCCGAAGGTATCGCGAGCATCAACGGCAGCTTTGTTCGATAGCAGGAAGGTGACAACATCAATGCGCCCTTCGGCGGCGGCGGCGTGCAGCGGTGTGCGCCCGCTGGCATCGGCTTGGTTGATGGATGCTTTGTTGATAGCCGCCATCTGCTGGACGGTGGCAAGATCCCCGGCGGCGGCAGCGTGGTGGATAGATTGTGTGGCCGATTGCCCGGCAGCGGTTGCTAATCCGCACAGGGCGATTGCCCCGGTCATCAATGCTTGGCGCAGCATGTTGTTCGTTCTGTTGGTCATGCTCATCTTCTCGGAAATTGTGTTTGTTGGACGTTTTCGGTTGGCCGCCCTTTGTAAACTCGCGCTTCTGCGGGTTGAATGCAATAGCCGGAAAAATTTTCTGCAACCCGTATTGCTTCGGGGCGTAGCGGCCAGCCCAATTCTGCACCTTCCAACATAAACCACATTTCCAATTTCACAATGGACCTTCTCATCATTGGCGGAAGCATCTTTCTTGGCAAACATCTCACCCAGCAAGCGATTGCGCGGGGCCACTCCGTCACGCTCTTCAACCGGGGAATCCACAACCCCGACTTGTTCCCAGAAGCGGAAAAAATCAAAGGGGATCGCAACAGCGATTGCTCCCTTCTTGCCGGGCGGAAGTGGGATGCAGTGATTGACACTTGCGGATCGTTCCCCCGGCAAATCCGGATGGTGATGGATGCGGTTGCGGGGAATATCGGCCATTATACCTTCATCTCAAGCATCAGCGCGTTCAGCGATTTCAGCAAGCCGGGGATGGATGAAACCGGACCCGTTGGCACACTGGAAGATGAGACAGTGGAGGAAGTGACGTTTGAAAACTACGGCCCGCTGAAAGTCCTGTGCGAACGTGCCGTTACCGAAGCAATGCCTGGGCGCGCGCTGAACATCCGCCCCGGGCTGATCGTTGGGCGCGATGACTGGAGCGACCGATTCAGCTACTGGCCCCGCCGGATTGCTGGTGGCGGGGAAGTGCTGGTCCCCGGAAAACCGGAAGCCCCAGTCCAGATTATTGATGTGGAAGACCTTGCCGCATGGACGTTGACAATGGCCGAGCAAGGGAGCAGCGGGCTGTACAGTGCCACCGGCCCCGATCATGAATTGACGATGGCTGATGTTGTGGAAGCGTGCAAGAACGCCAGCGGAAGCGATGCGGCCTTTACTTGGATCCCGGATGATTTTTTGCTTGCTGAACAGGTAGGCCAATGGATGGAGCTTCCGCTCTGGATTGCCGAAGACCCCGCAATGGCCGGTTTTTCGCAAGTGGATTGCGGGCGTGCAATCCGCGACGGCCTACGGTTCCGCCCCCTTTCCGAAACCGTTCGTGCAGTGCTGGAGTGGAGCGCGACGCTTCCACCAGACCGCCAACCCCGCGCCGGAATGGCCCGCGAACGTGAGCGTGAGTTGCTGGCGAAGTGGAAGGAAGGGAAGGCTGAGTAACTCACCTTACGCAGAGCCATGCTGGAGTCCGGGGGGCGCGAGTATCGGCTGGCTCAGGCTGTGTGTACTCTGTGTTCTGCTTCATCGGGGCGCGGCTACCTGCCCGCCGCGGTTGTTTCACGACAACGATTCGTTGTCATGGCCGCCGGTATCTAAATTTCCGAACGCGTCGTCAATGTAGGGGATTACGGGATCCTGCTGGGCGGCGCGTTTTGTTTTCTGCACAACCTCTTCTGCTGGGGGCGTTGCTGGCTTGTCGGTTTTATACTGAACCCGTGGGTGGCTCATGCCGATCAAGTTTTTTAGGAACGCGGTTTTGATTCGGTTCAGGTCCGCCAGCGTCAGCTCGCAGTGGTCCAGCTGGCCCTCGCTGAATCGCTTCTTGATAATCCGGTCAATCGTCTCCTCGATAGCTTTTGGCGTTGGGTTTGGCAGTGCGCGTGTTGTGGCTTCCACTGCGTCGGCCAGCATCACAATGGCGGTCTCGCGCGAGTGTGGTAATGGGCCTGGGTAGCGGAAATCTTCCTCGGCAACATCGGGGTTGGTTTCCTTTGCTTTGTCGTAGAAGTATTGGATCAGTGTGGTTCCGTGGTGCATGGGGATGAAGTCGGCAATGCGTCGGGGCAGTTTGTACTGGCGTGCAAGCTCCATTCCGGCAAGCACGTGTTCGCGGATCATTCGTGCGGACATCTCCGGCTTGATTCGATCATGTTTGTTCCCCATCTGCATCTGATTTTCCACGAAGTACTCTGCGCGCCCAATTTTGCCGACATCGTGGAAGTAGCTTCCAACTTTTGCCATCAGTGGGTTGGCATTGATTGCCACCGCCGCACTTTCTGCCAGCCGAGCAATGGTGAGGGTGTGTTGGTAGGTTCCCGGGGCTTTGTCGGCAAGGGCACGCAGCAGTGGGTGGTTAAGGTCGTCGTACTCCAGCAGCTTCAGATCGGTGGCAACGTTGAACAGGTTCTCAATCAACAAGATCACCCCAAATGTGAGTACTGGCGAGATGACGGCGTTGATTGCCGCAAACCCCAACTGCAATGACATATCGGCGATGGAGTCGGCACGTTCCAGGCCCAACGCCAGAATGGCAATGGTGTAGCCAAGCATGGAGAAAGCGATGGAGCGGAACAACTGAGTGCGGCTTTTAATATCACGCACGGTGAAAATTGCCAGCACCCCGGCAGCCAGCCCAGCAATCGCAATCGTGAAGTCGTTTCCGCGAATCCCCGCCACCATCAACACCGCAATCACCAGCCAACGGAAGGCGGTTCGGGAATCGAACAGGATGGAGATGATAATGGCGAAGAAGGGGAGCAGGATCAGGAACTCTATCGGCAGCGTGCTGCGGATCATCATGGTGACAAACGCCATCAGCCCAATCAGCAACAGCAATGCGCAGATGATGCCAAGCTGCAAGTTGTCGTGGAAGATGCGGGGGCGATAGCTTGTTAGGAACAGGGTCCCCATCCCGATAAGGATGACCATGTACAGCAGGTTCCCCCCAATCTGCCGCAGGGGTTTCTGGTCAACCTCACGCAGTTGCAACGACCGTTGGTAGCTTCCCAACTTCAGTGCGGTTGCTTCGGTGATTTCGCTTCCGGTGGCAACAATCAACTCTCCTTCGGCCACAATGCCCTGCGTCATCGGGACGCTGGCAATGGCGTTTCGGTGCGCTTCTTCGGTTAGCCGAGGGTCGTAGTGGTACGTTGGCTGATATACTGAGATGAAGATATCCACCGCAAAGGCTGCTTCTTCTGGCAGTAGTGTGCGTGCCAGGCTGGCCTCCACCACTTGCAACGCGCTTAGGCTGTCGTACAGCGTGCTGATCGGCAGTGCTTCTTCATACACTTCGCTTCGGCGGATCAACAAACGTTCCTGTGGAATTTCCGCTTTGTTGGTGCTGATGATTCCTGTGCTGTACGGGGCGTTCACCCCGCCCACCAGCGCATCGGCAATTCGGGTCAGCATCGGAAGGCGCGCATCGCCAAGGGGAAGTTGGGCAAGGAAATTTTTGGAGCGATCGGACAAGAAGGTTGGCGGGGAAGAGCTTGCGGTAATGGCCGCCACCGTTTTTCGCAATGTGTCATCCATCCGGGCCAGCGTGAGCCCCGTGGGAACATAGACCGGAAGCGCGCTGTCGGCTGCCCGTTTCACGTCGCGCTGGTACTCCTTCTCCTGCTTGTACAACGGAAACGCAAACGGTGCGCGGATGGTGTCGCCATACCAAATCGAGCCAACTTCGTAGCGATCCTGCACCAGCGACGACCCCGGAAACAGCAAAGCAATGGCCACCGTGGTGGCAGCAAGCAGCCCGTAACGAACCCACGGATTCCACCGCAACGCCCCGCTTCCCCCCGCCCCTTGCGGATGGTCGCCATGCTTACGCTGCTGGAATAACACTTTGCGCTGATGCTCGGACATATCGGTCGTCGTAAATCGGTTGTCGGGAAACAATGTGGGA
This sequence comes from Armatimonadota bacterium, assembly GCA_020850315.1. GTDB lineage: Bacteria > Bacteroidota > Ignavibacteria > OLB7 > OLB7 > OLB7. The sequence goes on from JADZEY010000027.1 coordinate 29,136, forward strand.
GGGGGGGGGGAGAAAGTTGATAAGAGAAATGACTATCCATCTTCCCTTGCTGCGGGTTCCTACCGTGAGCGTTGCCGTTGTTGCGATTGCTGCTGGTGCGGCGTGCTCTGCAGTCCACGTGCCTCCATCAAGGTTTCTAAAAAATCATCAATGCCGTCATCAAGGCAGGAGCGGTTGGTGACGTAGTCGGCAATCTGTTTTAACTCCGGCACGGCGTTCTGCATGGCCACCGCAAACCCAGCTTTGCGGCAAAGCTCGACATCGTTGTAGTAATCGCCAATGGCAATCACCTGCTTCATGGATATTCCCAGCGAAGCGGCCACTTGGTCGGCAGCGGTTTGCTTGTTTGCATTGCGGGGTCGGGCCTCCAGAAGCCACGATTGCTGGCGCGAACGCGATTGGTACAGCCGCACTTTCAACTCCCCTTTGTTCATCTTTGCTTCAATGTAATTATACACAGCGTTCACGCTGTGATATCCGCCGGTTGCAATCACTTCGATAATCGGCTGCTGCACCATCGCTGCCGAATCCACCGATTGGGTGTTGATGTTCCAATGGTGATGCTGCACCGGAAGAGCCATGTCGGCATCGGAAACAAACAGACAACCCGGCGTGACCGCACAGAAATTCGCTTCGATGGTTTGCTCAATCTCCTCCAGAATATCGCGGGCAAATTCCTGGTCGAACGGCGCGGTGAACATTGGGGATGATTGATGCGGAAGGGAGACCATTGCTCCATCCAAGGAGATAACGGGAGTGTCAAGGTGAAGCAAATCGGCGTAGGGTTCGGCGGCGTGGTGGTGGCGGCGGGTTGCCAGAATAAACTGGATACCCACCGCACGCAAGGCGGCAATCATCTGCGATGTTGCCGCGCCAATCATCTCATCACGGTTCAGCAACGTCCCGTCAAGGTCGCAGACGATGGCGCGCGCGTTCAGCAATCGGCGGTCGTGTGTTCCGCTGCCAAACAATTTGTTGGTGATAGTTTTCAGCATACAGGAAGTTGTTGATGCAGGACGGAGCTTGTTGGGAATCGCTAAATTTTGGACGTTTTCGGCGATTACAAACGGCACGTGCAAAGTTGTTTGCCGGGGCGGAAAACTACGCCCTATATGCCTATATTTACAACGCCTCTTCTTGACCAATCCACCTTTTCCTACTCAGGTTTTTGCTTCAGGAGTCATCATGCAGATAGCCACGCACCGCACAACTCAACCAAAAACCATGCCCGACGCAGGGGCGTTGGGGTTCGGCAAGCACTTTGCCGACCACATGTTCCTGATGGATCATTCCCCAGAATCGGGATGGCATTCCCCCCGGATTGCCCCGCACAAACCGTTCCTTCTGGATCCCGCCAATTTAACTCTGCACTACGGCCAGTCAATCTTCGAAGGGCTGAAAGCGTTTACCCGGCCCGATGGCTCGGTCTATATCTTCCGCTTGCTGGATCACATGGATCGCTTCGTCCGCTCGGCAGAACGGCTGGGGATGCCGCTGTTCCACCCAAGCGATGTTGCCGAAGCCATTGAAGCACTGGTAGATATTGACCGCACTTGGGTCCCCAAACAACGCGGAACCGCACTCTACATCCGCCCCACGCTGATTGCTGCCGATAATGTCTTGGGCGTTCGCCCTGCCGACCATTACCTGATGTATGTGATCTGCTCGCCAGTGGGAAGCTACTACTCCAAAGGTACGGCTCCAACACGCATCTACGTTGAGGAGACTTATTCGCGCGCGTCGCTTGGTGGGTTGGGGGAAGCAAAAACCGCCGCTAATTACGCTGCGTCGTTGCTTGCAGCCGAGGAATCGAAGGCTAAAGGATTTGACCAAGTGCTCTGGCTGGATGCAAAAGAACACCGGTTTGTTGAGGAGGTGGGAACCATGAACATCTTCTTTGTGATAGATGACATCCTGATTACCCCCCCCTTGGATGGAACTATTCTAGACGGCATCACACGCCGAACAGTGATTGACCTTGCCCGCCAGTGGCACCTCCATTTCCAAGAACGCCCAGTTACTATGGATGAAGTTGTGGAAGCCAGCCGCGCCGGAACCTTACAGGAAGTGTTCGGCAGCGGAACCGCCGCAACAATTTCACCAGTGGGCGAACTGAACTACAAGGGGGAAGCACTGGTTATCAACGAACGGCCCAACTCCATCCGCCAGCGGATGTACGACACGATCACCGGAATCCAATACGGCGAAGTTCCCGACACCCACAACTGGCTGACCAGGGTGGAACCCCACGCCACAACAACCAACGGCAACGGACACGACTACGCTCCCCCAGAAGCAAACGAAGTAGGGATGATGAGGGAGAAGGCGTAAACAAACAGTAGAGCAGAGCTCAATGATACCCCACCGAACAACGGCAATCGCAAATGCTGAAACCGAACTGCAAGATGCTGTGGCGGCAATGCAGATTGGCAACACGGGGCGGGCGCGGGTATCGGCACGGCGAGCTGTGGGGGCGTTTCTGCAGGGGGTTGCTGGGTTATTGGAAGCAGATCCGGGTTCTCACGCAATGGCAAACCTTCGCTGGGTGGAGTCGCATCCCGGGCTGCCGGATGAAATTCGTGCCGCCGCTGCGCGTCTTCTTGCCGGCCCACGAACACTGGCCGAAGGGGGCGTGGCTTCGCAGGACCCGGTGAACGATGCGCGAACCGTCATTGACGGCCTTCAACAGACCCTCCGCTTGGCATAGCGAACCTCGGTACAACCTCACGCAGCATTCAATAAGCATTCTCCTTCCCAAACCAGATAGACCTCTATGAAACGCTATCGCATACTCTCGCTTGCCTTTGCGCTGTTGACCCTAACCACCGTTGCCACGCTGGCGCAAGTCAACAAGAACGTCACGTGGAAAGTGCTGACACCAACCCTGAAAGGGAAACCGGGGGAGGTTGTGAACGTGAAGCTGCAAGCCACGCTGGTTCCGAAGGAGCACCTGTACTCCACCAAAACCGCAGGGGCTTCCCCAACGGAGTTCACCGTTGGCGAGAAGGGGATGTTTGCGCTGAACGGTGGCGTGCGTGCCGACCGTAAGCCGATACGTGCGTATGATGAAAATTTTGAGGACACCACGGAGTTCTGGGAGAAAGGGGTGACGTTCACCGTGCCGGTGAAGATTGCCAAAAATGCTGAAGATGGGAAAGCCGAAGGATGGGTGAATGTCAATTTTATGACCTGCAACGACGCGCGCTGCATTCCGCCAACCGATGTGAAGCTAACGTTCAATGTGGAGGTAGCGCAGGACACCGCCAGCAAGACTGATACTGCGGTTGCTCCGCCAGTTGCCAGCACTGACACTGCCGCATCCGACACTGCTGCAGTTGCCCAAGCAACCCCCACCGCTGGCGATAGCGCAGGAACCCCCGCAACCGGAAACCAGAAACAGGAAGGGGGCAACGCTGCAACCGCAGAAGCCACCGAGCAAGAAGGGCTGTTGGGATACCTGATCCGTGCGTTCCTTGCGGGGCTTGGTTCGTTGCTGACCCCCTGCGTCTATCCGATGATCCCGATTACCGTCTCCTTCTTCACCAAACGGACCCAAACCACCCGCCGCCGTTCCGTCCGCGACGCAACCACCTACGCGCTGGGCATTATCCTGACGTTTACCGGGCTTGGCTTTTTGGTCTCGTTGATTTTTGGCGCGACCGGCGTGAACGACATCGCGACCAACCCGCTCGTGAACATGATTATTGCGGGCATCTTCATCGCGCTGGCACTTAGCCTGTTCGGGATGTTCGAAATCCAGATACCAACCTCGGTGCTGAACCGATTGAACCGCACCGCCAACGAACAAGGCAACAGCATCGGCGGAATTCTGCTGATGGGCTTGGTGTTTACCCTCACGTCGTTCACCTGCACGGTTCCGTTTGTTGGCTCGGTGCTGTTTGGTGTGACGCAAGGGGAGTGGCTGTGGCCGTTGATGGGAATGGCTGCGTTCAGCTTCGCGTTCTCCATCCCGTTTTTCCTGTTGGCACTGTTCCCTGCGCTGATGAAATCGCTGCCGAAATCGGGTGGCTGGCTGAACTCGGTGAAAGTGGTGATGGGCTTTCTGGAGCTTGCCTTCGCCTTCAAATTCCTTTCCAACGTGGATCTGTACTACAGCTCCGGCATTCTTACCCGAGAAATCTTTTTGGCGTTGTGGGTGGCCATTGCAATCATCACCACCATGTATCTGCTTGGGCGGTTCCAGCTTCCGCACGATTCTCCGGTGGATCGCATTGGCCCGATGCGTGCGGTGATTGCTGTTGGGTTCTTGGCGGTTGGGCTCTGGTTCGGCACCGGTCTGTTTGGCGGGCGGCTGGGGGATATTGACGCATTCATCCCGCCGCAAGAATACCCGGGCAAGGGGAACACTTCCATGCTGGCGATTGTCACCGAGGATGTGATCAACGCAATGCCAACCGCTGCGGCCAACACTACCGCCACCGCCGGCGAACAAACGCACGAAGTGAGCGGGGTGAAGTGGATTGAAGACGATTTCGACAAAGCCATGAAGCTCTCGCGCGAGACGGGGAAACCGCTGTTTATTGACTTCACCGGAATTTTCTGCACCAACTGCCGATGGATGGAGAAAAACATGTTCCCACGCCAGGATGTGAAAACGCTGATGAGCAACTACGTGCTGGTGCAGCTTTATACCGACCGCAAGGACGAAGCCAGCAAACGGAATCGGGAGCTGCTGATTGGCCGATTCAAAACATTCACCCTCCCCTACTACGCCCTGATCACCCCCGATGACAAAGTGATAGCTACCATGGGGGTTGATAGCCGCCCCGTGCCGGAGGAGTTCATCGGCTTCCTGAAAAAAGGATTGACGGGGAAGGAAGGGATTGCGCAGAAGTGATGACGCAACAGTGAGATAATCATCCGATTACCGCACCAGCCAGAGTATGGTTGGTTGCCCTGTGGTGTTGATCCGCGCAACGTAGCTTCCGCTTGCCACGTTGGCTGCGTCCCACTGGACTATCGGCTGGCCTGGCTCTAGAAGGAATGTGGCGATTGTCCGCCCCACAAGGTCGCTGATTGTCAGCGTGGTTTCCTGCTGCACCCCTTCGGCAGCAAGGGCGACACTGCTGTTGAACGGATTGGGGTAGGCACGCAGACTGATGGAGTTATCAGTAGAATATGGATTGCTGGCAAGGGCCGGCAGAAACAGATTGATCCCCCCCACCTCCCTGTAGCGCGCTCCGAACTCCTGCAGAAACTGGTTGGCAATTGCTGCATCGTAGATAATCGCTGTGTTTTCATCGTTGCGCGTTTCGGCGCTGAACGTGAAGTTGTGCGAACCAGTCACCACCGCCGGATCGGTTCCCCCGCTAACTGGAAGAGCATTCACCACCGCGTACTTGTGGTGAAACATCCCCGGCTGCTGCCAATCGAACGCTTCGGCAAACGATTGCAGCACCCCGAACTGGCTCCCTTGATCTTCCACATTATCCACAATACAGCGGATATCGAGTCCACTATCCTTTTGGCGGCGAAGCGTGGTTGCAAACTGGCCGTAGGTGAAGGTGAGGTTCGCGGTGTAGATGGAGGTTCGGGCTGCCAGCAGTGCATCGTTGATGTGGGAAGCGGTTTGGTCGCTGGGGCTGAAGTAGATGTCAATGCGGCTTCCGCCAACGGTGAACGTGTGCGGCGTGTTGTCAGCTTTTTCCGCGCCGAACCTTGCAGCGTCTGCATTCGGCGTGTCGCTTTGGCCTCCCCACATCTCCTCGAACTCCTTCAAGTATGCCGCCGTCACCGCCGAGTCGCGAATGACCACCAGGTTGTTGGGGTCGTCGCGGGTTTGGGTGAATGTTGCATTCCAGCTTCCCATCAGCGTCACTGGGTGCGCACCAGCCGGGGCATTGGGGCGGGCATCAATCGCAAGAAATTTGTTGTGCATCAGCGGCTGCGGCTGGCCCGATGGCGCGGTGGGATTAGCAAACAACGGGATCCCCGCCGCCGCAAGCTGCTGGAACGCTGTTCCGTTTTTGTTTTCAACGTGGCCAATCACCCTAACCTTCACCCCACGCTTGTGGGCGGCAATCAGCGCATCCACCACCGACCAGACGTTCAGGTTGTACATCGCTATATCCACCGATGTTGTTGCTTTGCCAATCTCCTGCGCGGCAATCATTCCCAAGTCAACGTTCCCCGCTGCCACGTTGCCGGGGGGATACGCCAGCGTGGCATCCACCGACTTGTTGAAGTAGATGGAGATTGGGGGCGAAGTCTGGGCCGCAACCGCAAGGGGAAGCGACAGAAACATTACCAAAAAAAGAATGTTGTTCATTGGGCAGTAGCGTTGTGATTGTTGATGTGTGCTGCATTTGCCAACCCCCGCGCAAAACTACAACCGCACACACTGAATTGTTCCCGTCTGGATTGCTCCCGTTCAGCGTGTTCCGGTCTTCATCGCCCTCTGGATCTCTTCTTGCAGCCAGCGCAGATACAGGTAGCCGCTGTACTCTGGCGCGCGTGCCGTCACCCCTTGCATCTGCTGCTGGACGCTGGCCAACGCACGATTCAGCATCTGCTTATCGGTGCTGTCGGCAATGGCCACAAAGAAGGTGCGGAACAGCGCAACCACCTCCTTCTCCTTCGGATAAAGCAGCGCATCCTTGTGGCGGGTGAAGTAGTCGTTAAAGTTGCGTGTTTCGCGAATCGCGCTTTCAAGGTCGCCGCGCAGATAGGGGATAATCAGATAGAGGAACCGGAAATAGTGATACTCCGACTCGGGCCGTTGTGTGATTGCCGGGGGAATTGCCGCAAACGCTTGATCCGGTTGCCGAAGAAAAATGTGGCAGAAACAGCGCAACACCTCGAACCGAAAATAGACCTTTGGGCGATCCTTGATAATCGGGTGATATTCCTGAATCAATGCCAGTACTTGCTCAAATTCTTGCAGCTTCATCAGCGTGCTGGCGTGGTTGAACAGCATATCGGGCGGGGGGGAAAGCTGGTTGGCGCGGATAAACTCCAACGCCGATTGGAACACCCCGTTGGCTTCGGAATACCGTTGCTCCACCAACAAACTGGAAGCAAGGATTGCAAATCCCCACACGGTGTGATCGGGGAAGATGTTGGCCACCATTCCAATGTGTGTTGCGGCGTTGCGGGCGTGTTCCACCCGCGCTTCCCCCAGCGATTGATGCGCACGGCTGGCTTGCTCGTAAAACTCAATAAATGGGGTGGTGATGCCGCCAAACTCAGCATCGCTTCCAACCGCTGTTGCTGGCATTGGCTTCCCCATTGCCCCCAGCGTTTGCTGACACACCACACGGTTGTGTTGGTTGATGGCAACGTCACTCCGGTAGATCAGCTTCAGGTTGGAAAGATTCTCCACCATTGCCTTGTGTGCTTGCTCCATCCGCTCGGGGGTGATCTCGCAGTACAGCATCAAATGCTCGTGGCGCAGATCGTTGATAAGCCGTGCGTTGGCGTAATCCATCCGTTGGATTGCTTCGGAATACGCACGCGGCAACTCTTCTTCAAACTCCGGAAGCAACCGCCGATGCAGCAAGGCGCGCAGCAGAAATTGAGCCCGCAGTGAAGGGCTTCGCCGAAGCTCCCGTTCTTGCTCCCATTGCACCAACATCTCTTGGATTTTCTCACTTAGCAGCCGCAGCTCATTCCGCAAAAGGTAGTCCTCCTTGCGGGTCCATTGGCGGCCAAACAGTTGCTGGAACAGGTGATTTTTATCAGCAGTTTCCTCCTTTTTTCGCAGCTGTTTCAGCAGGGCGTACAGCCCTTTTGTTGCTGGGCGTTTTACCGTGCCGATCGCATCATCAAGTTGCCGCAGTTCCGCTGCCGACAACGAAGCAAGAAGCCGTTCCGCTCGCGAAGTCATAGGACTACTGGTTGAAGAAGTTGAAGGGAACCGAAAAGGCGGGGTTTGCTGAAGGGAGCAAAAAATAGGGATGTGCCAGCAATTACCAGCTGACCTTACGCAAAGCCAAGGTCAGTTGTCAGTGGTCAGTTGCAAAGAGGGTCATTGGTCATTAGTCATTGGTCGCTGACCTTAGGCAGAATTTGGATAGTGAACAGTTGGCCGTTCAGTGGCTCCACTGATACCCTTCGACAGGCTCAGGACAGGCTTCGACGGGGTTCAGCAGGAGCGGAGGGTGTTGTCAGGTGGAACGCCCAGATACTGCAATCACCAAGCCCCAGCATGATTCCGCGGAAGGTGAGTTAACCGCACACCCCGAACTACTCACCTGTGCAGCGCATGACGAACGCTGGCGGATTATTTCTCGAACTTCTGCCGAATATCCCGCACGGCTCCAAGCAGCGTTTTGATCTCTGGCAGTTCGGCTCCATACTCGAACGTCACGCGGCGCACGGTTCCTTTCTGCTCAATCTCAATCCATTCCGCACCGCCATCGGCGCAATCGGGGCAGCCGATGATGGTGTCAAGTTTGGCGAACGCTGCGTACTCATTGGCAACCGCTTGCTGCAACGCCAGCCACTGGTTGTGGGGGATGGTGTCGGCGAACAAACTATCGGGAAGCCCGCCGCCGCCGCGCCCCCATGAACGCTTGATATACAGCAGGTTGGTGCTGTCAATTTGCAGGCTGCGAAGGCAGTAGCCAGCACACATTCCAAAGGAGGTTCCGTTGCGGACGATCACCTTCCCGCTGGCTGCGGTGGGGTTGGTTAATTGCTCATCGCGGCAGCCGCCAATTGCCGTGGCTATCAGGATTCCGAACAGCAGAATAAGGGTTTTCATTGCTATCTCCTGGCTTGTGAAAAAAAGGGGGTAAGGTCAAACGCCCTGCAACGATCCCGCGCTGGCGTGTGGCCGGATGAAGACACCTCAAATCAGGAGAGGTGACACCAGGCAAGCGAAAATATCTTCGGAACGGCTGATCTATACGTAGCGTGCGCCAATCTCTTTTTCTTCCCTCTGTGCTCTCTGTGCCTCTGTGGTTCCTCCTCTTGACCGTGGAAGAAGAAAAAAACCACAGAGACACAGAGGACACAGAGTTGGGGAAGAAGAGAGAAGACCCGGCTGATCAATGTTTAGCGTGCGTCAATGCCCCTCATCTCTCTTTCTTCCCTCTGTGCTCTCTGTGCCTCTGTGGTTCCTCCTCTTGACCGGGGAAGAAGAGAGAAGACCCGGCTGATCAATGTTTAGCGTGCGTCAATGCCCCTCATCTCTTTTTCTTCCCTCTGTGCTCTCTGTGCCTCTGTGGTTCCTCCTCTTGACCGGGGAAGAAGAGAGAATATCTGGCTCATCACGATTCCCATCCTCAATTCGTCACCGTCTGCATGAAGAGCCTGCATTGCATCCGTTACGGCGATGGATCCCCGATTCTGTTTGTGCATGGCAACCCATCCACCCACACGCTGTGGCGACCGCTGACCGAGCGGCTGGCGGATAGCTTTACCGTGATTGCAATAGATCTGCCCGGTTTTGGAGCCAGCGGCTCACCCCTTCACCCAACAGAGTTTCGGTTGCAGCAGATGGCCGCCAGCGTTGCCCATTTTTGCCGCGAACATCACTTGCATCGGTTCCACTTAGTTGGGCATTCGTTTGGCGCGGCGGTAAGTGCCACGCTTGCAACGTTGCAGCCAGAGATGGTGTTATCGCTTGCCTTGATTACCCCGTTAGGCTTGCGCACCCCTCCGGTTGGGCGGTTGGCAACGATTGGGTGGCTTCGCCGGGCGGCTGTCTTGCTGTGGCCACGGCTTCCGGTACGCATCAAGGGGATGCTGGCAAAGGGGGGGGCTCGGCTAAGTTATGGTCCGGCATACCACCCGATCCGTGCCGCAGAAATTGCCCAAGAAGCCCAACGCCACGACCTTCCCCGCAGCATGAGCCTGCTGATGATGGAAGCCGATTTGCAGGAATACCGCAACACTCTGCGGAACCTTCAGCAGTTGCAGCCGATGCCACTGTTGCTGGTTGGTGCGGGGGAAGATCGGATTGTCCCTTTTGCGCAATTCCAGCAAGTGGCTGCGTTGCTTCCCCGCGCCCAACGCCACATCTTCCCCGATTCCGGCCACGTCCCAATGTGGCAGTATCCCGCCGAGCTTGAGCAACTGCTGCGGGAGCATCTGGCCAAACGTGATTAGCCGTTGGTGATGCTTGCAAGTAGATCTGAGTAGGCACAGATTTCCAGCCAGAGCTTTCCGAACCCGTGCGCAGTTTCAGGTGAAGATGCTTCGACAAGCTCAGCATGAGCGGGGGAGTGAATTCCCCCGTCGGTGCCAGCAATCAGCGACGAAGCGACCTCACGAATTTCTGGGAGGCCATAGAACAGACTACCCTACCCGATACCGCCTCAGTTTCTTAACATTCCCGTAACACTGGCATCACACAGCCATAACACTCCGCTAATAATTTTGCGTTTGCTGGAGATGCAGAGCAGGCTGTGGTAACGGCCGATACCATCCAACAGCCAGCATCCCTCCAGCCATTTCCGACACAAACCCAAAAACCAAAGAATGGGAACATTGATACGCAAGTTTTTGGTGCTATCTGCCCTTGCCGGACTTAGCATTGGCATTGCACACGCACAACAAGAAGGGGATGGAACAGAACCAACATCGCCAGAAGAAGTGCAGGGTGATGTGGAGACGATAAAGGAACGGATGGACCTTGCCGAAGGGACGCTTGAGAAGCTAACTCAGCTGAAAATCTCTGGTTATATCCAAGCCGAGTGGCAGCATTTTGACCAAACCACCAGCCCGCAAGGGCGTGCACTGTTCAGCGACCCACGGCGCAATGCTTTTCTGATACGCCGTGGCCGCATCAAATTCCAGCATCGCTCCAGCTGGCTAACTGCGGTTCTGTATCCCGACATCAGCGAGCGTGGGGTTGTGCTGAAGGAGGCATATGTGGATTTCGGTTTGCTTCCCGACAACGAACTGAACATCACCGTTGGCTCCTTCAATCGCCCTAATTATGAGGTTGAGATATCCTCCAGCAACCGCGAATCCACCGAACGCGCGCAAGTCACCCGTGCATTCTACCCCGATGAGCGCGACTTGGGATTGATGGCCACCTACTATCCAACGATTGCCGAATCGTTCACACCAAAGCTGCAAGTTGGATTGTTCAATGGTGGTGGTGCAACTGCTGCATCGGAAGTGGACCCCTACAAGGATATCATTGCCCGCCTCACGTTCCCGCTTCCGTTGGGAGCCGAGTCCCCGGTTCAGATTGATCTTGGCGCGTCGCTGTACCACGGCGGAATCCCCGTGGCGACCGACTCGCTGCTGGAAACCGTAGATGGCAAAACCAAGCTGGTGTTCAACGATGCCACCGGCGATTTGCGTGGCTTGGGGAACCGGAAAAATTTCAACGTAGAAGGGCAAATCTTCCTTGATCTGCTTCCGATTGGTGGAACAATCATCAAAGGGGAAGTGATGACCGGAAGCCGCCCAACCGCCGGAACCGCAGCAACCTCGGCATCGGTAGGAATCACCAAAGGAAGCGATGGAAAGGATAGCATCCGAATCGTTCCCGGGGCCGCCGCAAAGCCGGTGCAAGTCCGCAATCAAATGGGCTACTACGGCTATTTCATCCAGAACTTCGGCAGCAGTGCCCAGCTTGCCCTGAAGTATGATTACTTCGACCGAAACACCGACATGGAGGGCGCGCAAGTGACCTCCTCCGGGGATGTAGCCGTGGGGGTGCTTGGGTTTGGTGGAAGCGTCTTTGTGGGGAACGCCCGCATCACGCTGTGGCATGAGATTCCCACCACTGAACAAGACTCCTTCGGCGGCGCGGAAGATCTGAAGGACAACAAAACAACCGTTCGCTTCCAGTACAAATTCTAACCCAACCGAAACCAGATTATTCCCAGATACCTTCTCTACAACAACAATGCGCAAAAAACTGACTTTCCTGTTGACGCTTATCACCGCCTGCATTGGCCTGTATGCCTTCATGCCGGTGGATGTTATCACCGTGAAAGGCTCGGACACCATGGTGATCCTTGCACAGAAATGGGCCGAGACCTATCAATCCAAAAACTCTGGCGTTTCCATCCGCGTCACCGGCGGGGGATCGGGAACCGGGATTTCGGCACTGATTAACGGAACCACCGACATCTGCAACTCATCCCGCCCAATGACCAAAACCGAAAAGCAACAGCTGAAAAACCGCTACGGATCGCCAGGCGTGGAAGTCCGCGTTGCAAAGGATGGCATCACCATCTACGTCCATCCCTCCAACGGCGTTTCCAAACTTTCCATCGGCCAGCTGAAAGGGATTTACATGGGAACCATCACCAACTGGAGCCAAGTTGGTGGGAAGAACGCTCGCATCATCGTCTATGGCCGCGAGAATAGTTCGGGGACGTATGCCTTCTTTAAGGAGCACGTGCTGGGCGGCTACGATTTCGGCGGAAGCGTCCAGACCCTTCCGGGAACAGCCGCAGTGGTGAACGCCGTTGCCAAGGATCCGAACGGTATCGGCTACGGTGGGTTTGGGTATGCTAAAGGGATTAAGGTTTGCCAAGTGAGCACCACCGACGGCGGCGCAGGGATTATGCCATCGGATCAGACCATCAACAACGGATCGTATCCCATCAGCCGCTACCTGTACATCTATCTGAAAAATCGCCCAACCGGCGCGCTGAAATCCTACGTGGATTGGATCATCTCCGCCGAAGGTCAATCCGTCGTGAAAAAAACTGGATACTTCCCGCTGTAAAAAAATCGGGAGGAGGGGGGATGAGAGAGTTCTGTATCACCATTGCAGCAATGGGCATGGCTTGGCTGGGCAAGGCCAAGCTGTGCCGTTGTGGTGGGGGCAGAAAAAAGTCAGAAACGACAGCCTTTGCAATCTGTGCCAACTAAGAGTTCGTAACCGTTCAAAAGCCGTTCGGCAACTGATGTTTGCTGTACTTTTGCGACCGCCGCTACCGGGGGTGCTTCCAGTAGCCACAACAACCGACTTTCCATTTCATGCAGTCTGAACAACCAGAACCGAGCAACCAACCCCGACCAGCTTCCGATGCTGAGGATCAGCCCGTGGCCGCTCGGCTGGTTGCTGCGCAGCATCCCCCGCTCACCCAAAAAAAACGCCGAATCGGCGAGCGGTTGATTGAGCTTGGGATCTACTCCGTCTCGGCAACCTCCATCATCTTCATCTTCCTGATCTTCCTGTTTGTTTTCCGCGAAGCATCACCAATCTTCTTTGGCGGAGCGGACGGAGGGAAGAAGGATACGGCTGTGGCAACCGCACCAGCTACTGGGCCAACTACTCCACCAATCATCAGCAACACCACAGCCGATGACACCGCCGAGCTTGAGTCGGAGCAGTACAACCCCGAAGCGGAAGCACTTCCCACGCCGCAGCCAACGGCCTCCAATCCGCCCCCTGCAACACCCCAAGATGATGCCGAGCGCGCCCGGAAAATTGTTGGGGAAGGCTATCCAATTCTGGAGCATGAGTCGCCGGTGAACGTCAGCTACTTGGCCTACGATAATTGGCAACCGAACTCGGAGCATCCACGCTACGGCATTTATCCAATTATTGTCGGCACGCTAAAAACCACGATTGTGGCAATGCTGTTCGCTGTTCCGCTGGCAATTCTTGCGGCGATGTACACTGCCTTTTTCGCGCCAAAATGGATCCGCGAAACACTGAAACCAGCCATTGAGTTGCTTGCCGGAATCCCCTCGGTGGTGCTCGGCTTTTTCTGCTTGATGACCGTCGCCAGCGTTGTCCAAACCCTTTTCGGTCTCGATTTTCGATTGAACTCCATTGTTGGCGGTATCGGGCTTGGGCTGGCGGTTATCCCAATCGTTTATACCATCTGCGACGACGCATTGCGTGCGGTTCCGGGATCGCTTCGCGAAGCATCGCTGGCGGTGGGGGCAAGCGAGTGGCAAACGGCCTACCGGGTGATGCTTCCGGCGGCAACGCCAGGGATTTTTGCGGCAATTTTGCTTGGCATCGGTCGCGCTTTTGGCGAAACAATGATTGCACTGATGGCCACCGGAAACGCCGGAACATTTAGCTGGAGTTTCACCGAACCAGTGCGCACATTTGCCGCAACCATCGGTGCAGAAATGGGGGAAGTAGTGTTCGGTTCTCCCCATTATCAAGTGCTATTTTTCTTGGGTGTTTTGCTCTTCATTTTCTCGTTCATCATCAACTTCATCACGGAGTTTTATGTGAAGGAACGGCTCATCAAAAAATTCCGGGGGGCGTAAGCAATGGCCAAGAACAAAACAATTTTTCATGGCGAGCGGGGAAGCATCGTAGGCTTTTTTGCCACGGGGCTTCCGCTGGTAGCGGTTGTCATTGTGCTGCTGTTTATTGTGGTGATCGTCGGCAATTTCATCATCACCGGATCGGGTTATCTTAGTTGGGAATTTTTAACCGATTCCCCACGCAACATGAACACCGAAGGGGGAATTTTTCCGGCTATTTACGGAACTGTCCTCCTGGTGTTGATTATGACCCTTGCAGCGGTTCCGGTCGGGACCATCACGGCACTCTATTTAACTGAGTATGCAAAGCGAACCTCCATTTTTGCGCGTGTTATTCGCTTTGCGGTGAACACGTTGGCTGGCATTCCATCCATTGTTTTTGGGCTGTTCGGTTTGGGCTTTTTTATCCAAACCGTCGGGAGCCAGATAGACGCTGCCCGCTACAGCGCAAAAATGGATGATTTGCGGACGGTGCTGGCTGTGAGCTCATCGCCGCTGGTGGCTGGCAAGCAAGCAACCATCAACGATATTAAAGTATTTCTGCAGAACAATGAGTTCGATTGGGAAGCGCAACTGCGCGAGTTAGATGCCTACCCAGAAGGAACCGTTGCCGCTGTAAATACCGATAGAGTAGTGGAATATCTTTCCGGCAAAAAAGAATTGGAATGGGGCAAGCCATCGCTTATCTGGGCCGCGCTCACGCTGGCATTGCTGACGCTTCCGGTGGTAATCGTTTCGGTGGAAGAAGCCTTGCGAACAGTACCTCGGGAAATCAGGGAAGCCAGTTTAGCGCTGGGTGCAACCCGCTGGGAAACAATCTGGCGAATCGTTCTCCCAAATTGTGTCCCCGGAATTTTAACAGGATCAATTTTAGCAGTTAGCCGTGGCGCGGGTGAGGTTGCACCGATTTTATTTACGGGTGCGGTGTACTCCTTGCAGGAACTGCCGTCGTCGCTTAGCGACCAGTTTATGCACTTGGGTTATCACCTCTATATTCTTGCCACCCAGTCGCCCGATGTTGATGCTACCCGACCGTTGCAGTACGCCACAACGTTGGTGCTGCTTGGCCTAACATTGGCGTTAAACCTCACAGCAATCATGCTCCGCTCACGATTGCGGAAGCGGAAAATGGTGTGATGAAGACGTTCAACCGCAAGCTGTGGATTTTCAAACTGGCCGATTCCAAATTACTAACTACCGATTACTGACTACTGTCCATGAAGAAAGAAGAAATCACAAAAATCCATACAAATAACTTATCGCTGTATTATGGCGATAAGCAAGCACTGAAAGACATCTCAATGGCGATGTACGCTAATAAAGTGACAGCGTTTATCGGCCCATCGGGATGCGGAAAAAGCACGTTTATCCGTTCGCTCAATCGGATGAATGATTTGATTGAAGGGGTGCGAATTACTGGTGAAGTAAAAATTGAGGATGTGAATATCTACGCTCCGGAAGTGAGCGTTGTGAATTTGCGAAAGCGGGTGGGAATGGTTTTCCAGAAATCGAACCCATTCCCAAAATCTATTTATGAAAACATCGCCTACGGGCCAAGAATTAACGGCATCACCGACAAAGCTCAGCTTGATGATATTGTTGAGCAAAGCCTGAAAGGTGCGGCACTGTGGAATGAAAGCAAGGATCGCTTGGCAGCATCGGCATTGTCGCTATCGGGAGGGCAGCAGCAGCGGTTGTGCATTGCCCGTGCCATTGCTGTCAACCCCGATATTTTGCTGATGGACGAGCCTTGTTCGGCACTGGATCCAATATCAACCAGCAAGGTTGAGGAGCTTATTTTGGAGTTGAAGGAGAACTACACCATCGTGATTGTCACCCACAGTATGCAGCAGGCCGCGCGCGTCAGCGATTACACAGCCTTCTTTTATGTTGGCGAGCTGATTGAATTTGGCCCAACCCGTGATATTTTTACCAACCCGAAGAAAAAACAGACCGAAGATTATATCACCGGGCGGTTTGGATAGCAGGGAGGTAGAGCAGAAGAAGGAAATGTCGAAAAAACAAATACTGAACAGAGAAAACAGCATGATTAAAACATTCGAGGATCAGCTTGATAAACTTCGCACCCGCATCATTAAAATGGGGAGCTTGGTGGATGAGCAGGTGGAGTACGCCTTCCGTTCGCTGGTTGAGTGGGACACTGCAATGGCGCGGTTGGTGATGGATCGCGACAGCAAAGTTGATAAACTTGATTTTAAGATTGAGAAACAGTGCCAACGAATTTTTGCATTGCAGCAGCCAGTTGCGCGCGACCTTCGGTTGATTATGGCCGCTTTAAAAATCAATAGCGACCTTGAGCGGATGGGGGATCTTGCGTTCAACGTTGCGCGTGCTGTGGAGGGATTGCTTCCGTTCCGCACGTTTGTTGAGCAGTTGGACCTCTCGCAGCTGACCGAGGCGGTGCACACCATGGTGAAGTTGACCATTGACAGCTTCGTCAACAACGACCCTGAACTGGCCATCACCACCATGAAAAGTGATATGCGGGTGGATCAGTATGAAGCCCGATTAAATCGCCGTATTGTGGAGATGATGAAGCAGAATCCAGAATTTATTGAAGGGGGGGCAATGCTGATTGTGTTGCTGCGAAATATGGAGCGGCTTGCCGATCACGCAACCAACATTGCCGAAGATGTGATCTTTTTCACCGAAGCAAAAATTGTCCGTAACCGCTTCGATTCCGAAGCGTTCGACGCGCTGCAACGTGATCTGCATGGGGAAGAAGGGAATGATGATGAATAATTGAGAATTGAGGTATTTATTCCGAAAACGCCGCTTGGTGGTTTGTTGCCAAGCGGCGTTGTTGTTTTGGGTTAGCAATGCCCCTCAAACGCTTTTCCATCAACGTTTACCAGATGATCCAGCCGGATTTCCTCGCCGGATGATAGCTGCAAAAACTCCTGCGCCTTGCGCGAAAAAACATCGGTGATTGTGGCGGTTGCCTGATGCTCGGTTCCGTCCGAATCCCGCCAGATGATTTGCACAGCGCGCCGCAGCGTTGCCAGCGCAAGCAGTTCGTCGTGAAGTGAGCAGGAAATTGGGCTATAATGCGTTTCCATTGTGATTTTTTTTGATTGGAGTTTCCCCGTTATTTGCACAAGCAAAGATCGGTATTGTTGGCAAGAAAACTACCAGAGCGATTCGCCGCCCTGGTAGTTTTCTTGCGTGCGTTCTCACCACTGCACTTCCGTCACCGTGCGTGCAAAAAAGGTTCCGATTCCATCGCCGCTGACGTTCCATGCAATTGCACGATCCTGGCTGCCAAATGGGTTGTCGCTATCCTCGGCAAACATATTGTTGTAGTAGCTGTTGAAAAAATTATAATAGCCTTGCTCCCAAGCATACACCATGAAGCTGCCATGATAATTCTCCCCCGATGGCTTTACGCTGTAGTAGTTCCCCACTTTCAGATGCACCTTGTTATCGTGGTTGGCATCGGTCGAGCGGCGGATAGGATCGGGATAGTTCGTGTAGGAGCGCATCTCCCGCGTGCCTCCAGTTAGGCCATACTCGATGCTGTACACGGCACCGGGCATCGGCTGGATCAGTGCTTCCAGTGCATACATCGTTGATCCATCATCATACGTTCCGGCAATGTTCCAGGCTATCGTGTCAACCGTGGGTTGCTGCGCGGGGGCTACGGTTGTTGCCGTTGCGGTTTTTCCGCGCCACGTTGCGTTCAGCGTGTAGCGGACACCGGACTTCACCACCAAACCCGTTGCTTGGTATTCTCCGCGACCGGAATGCGTTAATGGATACTTCGTCCCTTCGGCCTCGATATACCCCTGTACGTCGGCCAGTTCAACAACCGAATGGATGGAGCCAGAATCGTTGTGAACGTAGTTCACCGGCAGCGTCCGTGTGAAGCGAATCCCTTCGGCAGGTTGGCCCGCAGTTAGCACGCCGCGCACCACCATCCGCTCCACGTACGGAAGCCCATCGGGCGAAATTTCTTCTTCGCAGGCCGTGGCCCCCACCGCAAGGATTGCGGCAATGGCAAACAGAGCGATGCGGTTCATGCTGTTGGAGATGCGATCTATGATGCTTGTTGAGTAGTTGTTCATTGGTATCACCGTGTTGATTCAGAGTTGTTGATTCAGCGTTTCTGGTTTAGAATTTGCAGCTTAGTCCCACTGTCAGCAGTGTTGGGAACAGCGTTATCCGTTGTAGCGTATGCTTCTGGTAGCGCGCTCCTGTGGCCTCGTTTTGCACCGATTCCTTATCAACCGATTGCGAAAAAACGTTCTGGCGGTTGTAGGCGTTGTACACGTTCAGCGAAAGGGTGAATGGCAGATTGAACCACTGGTACTTGTGCGAGAAATTCAAATCCAGCTTGTGGAATGCTGGCAGCCGGTATCCATTCCGTTCGCTGAAGTCGTAGCGGCTTTCCGGGGCGTAGGAGTCTGGCTCTTCGCGATCATAGATGAGTTGCCCTTGCGGAACCGTGACCCCCTGGCCGGTGGCGTACACCCAGGTTGCTCCAACTTCCCACGAGTCGCTCAGTTCGTAGGTGGCAACCACCGAGATGTCGTGGCGGCGGTCAAACCGGGGGTAGAATGTTTTCCCACGGTTCAGGTCTGCGAACGTCCGGTCGGTCCAGGAGAGGGTGTAGCCGATCCATCCGGTGAAGTCGCCAACTTGTTTGTTCAGGAAGAACTCAACTCCGTACGCCTTCCCCGATCCGACCGCGAACGAGCTTTCCAGCGGGGCAAGCAGCGAGAAGGAAGCAGTGTCCTTGAACTCCAACAGGTTGTTCATGGTTTTGTAGTAGCCTTCCACGCTCAGCAGAACTTCGTTATCGAACAGGCGCGTTTCAACGCCGGCAGCAATCTGCTGGGACGTTGCTGGTTGGATGGTGGAGGTTGCTGGGAACCAGATGTCGGTTGGAAGCGCAACATCGTTCCGCGTAATCATGTGCAGATATTGGTTGTGAGCCGAGTATCCCCCCCGCGCCGTGATGTTATCCGTGATGGAGTATGCCAGCGAGGCCCGTGGCTCAAGGCGCAGATAGCCGCCGTTGCTGAAGTAGCTTGCGCGTGCCCCGATGTTGGCTTGCAGCCGTGGCGTAATCTGCCATTCGTCTTGCAGGAAGAAACCACCTTCAAGGCTGCTCATCGTTGCGGGGTTGGCCCCGATCTTCTCAAACTCATTCAGAGCATCGGTAGCGTTGGCATTGAACAGGTGGTTGGTGGCCTCGAACCCAGTTTTGATGATGTGATCTTCCCCGGCAAATATCTGTGCTTCGCCACGCAGCGCCAGGTCGCGGATTTGGCTAGAGGTTTTGAATCCGCTGGTTGGGGAACCTTTGAATAGCTCCATCAAGGTTGTGGAGCAATCGTAGTTGGTGAAGATTGCCGAAAAATTGGTGAACATCGTTGGGGAGATGATGTGCGACCAGCGAAGGTTGGCCGTGGCGTTCCCCCAATTCAGCAGAAGCTGATCCGTTCCGCGCGGGTCGGTCTTGAAGTCATCGCGCCCGAAGTACCCGCTAACGAACAGGTGATCCGATTCCGACAGCCGCCAGTTCATCTTCCCGTTCAGATCGTAGAAGTAGTAATCGGGAACGTCTTCTGGGCTTCCGGCCAGCTTCATCACAAGGTCCATGTACATCCGGCGGCCCGACACCATGAACGTGATGTCGTCGCTGATGGGCCCTTCCACCGTCAGGCGCGAGTTCAGCAGGCTGATGCCGGCGGCTCCGCTGAATTTCTCCTTGGTTCCTTCCCGCATCGTCATATCCACAACGCCCGATAGCCGCCCGCCGTACTCAGCTGGGAATACCCCTTTCATCACTTTCACATCGCGGATTGCATCGCTGTTGAAGGTGCTAAGGAAGCCGCCAATGTGGGATGGATTATAGACCGTGGCACCATCCAACAAAATCAAGTTCTGATCCGGCGAGCCACCCCGGATGTACAGCCCGCTGCTGATCTCGCTTCCGGCCTTGATCCCCGGCAGCAGTTGCAAGGTCCGCATGATGTCCGGCTCGCCACCAAGCGACGGAAGTTTTTGCGACAACTGCGGGTCAATGGCAACGGTGCTGATTGTGGCATCGTAGCGGCGCTCTGTCACCACCACTTCCCGCCCCATCAATTGCTTCGGCTGCAAGCAGATGTTCAGCCGTGCGCTGTCGGGGCCGAAGCTGATGCGGCATTCGGTTGCTGCGGTGCCAGTTGCTGCGGTGTCAGTTGCTGCGGTGCCGGGGGCTTCGGCCTCCAACAATCTTGGCGATCCCACTTCTGGGATCAGAAGAGATTCGGTGCGTTGCTGCGAGCCAATGCTGCGGGCAACAAGGCGGTAACGCCCAGGCGCAACCTTGGGGATGGAGTAGAACCCAAAGCGGTTGCTAATGCCGCCGCGTGCCGGCTTCGTGGAGTCGGACTCCCGAAACAGTGCTACCGTTGCGCCGGTGATTGCTTCGCCGCTGTTGGCTTCGGTGACTGTGCCGGAGATGGTGACGCTTTGGGCGGCTGCGGCTGTTGTCCCTATCAGTAGCAGCAGTGCAGCTATCATCAGTGAATATGAGCGGTTCATGGTTGTTCGTCGTTAACAGTGAAGTTCAGTTCTGCCCTGTGGCATTTTTAATTCACTACGAACATGGTACCAGGCCCCAGCAAAGGCACTACTGAAAAACTACGGACTGTGAAGGGTGAAGAGTGAAGGGTGAAGAATGAAGATTCTCACAAGCTCACGCTACATTGCTCTCGGTCATCCCTTCGGTGATCCCTTACTCCCTCGAAGATGCCGATTCAATCGGTACGCCCTCTCCCAGACTGGTGTCGCTACTGTTTCGACGGCGGCCTTCGGTGGGAGAGGGAGCTAAGAAAGGGTGAGGGATGCAATCGGGGAAGTTCTCCGAATCTCACCACGGTCATTGCGAGGAGTCTTCGCGGTGCTTCCTCGCTTCGGTTCTTGTCGAAGACCCCGGCCCTTCGGGGCAATGACGGGGGGGGAAGGGAAGTAAGACGGCATGTGCGTGAGGTCAGTTAATAAGCATCCTCTCCACCAAAACTTATTGCTGGCTGCGCGGCAAAGGATTATCAACTCTTGAGGAGAAATGTGGAGATGTTCAGCGTTGTTATTTGGTTCATCAATCTTTCTCAATCACATCAATTCCCAATAAAACCTGCCCCAAAATTTACATTGTTGAGAATATAGCGTAACAGTTATACTCGCGTGCATTGAAATTGCAAAACCCTACCTCTGCTAGGCCTTGTAGATGCACTTTACAGGCCTACAGGTTCTATCTTTACCTCAATCAGATCAGGGTAAACAGAAATAACAGTACAAATGCTTTTGCAAATTGCATGATATCGAGGTTATTTTTACTGACAACAGCCACGTAATATACCATCCCCCCCCCTCCAGTCAAGGGTAATCTTTCTGCATTGTGCTGGCTTTCTGCTCTCCGTATCGTTGCACCGTTCCTTCAGCGAACGCCCCGATTATCACTCGGGTTCACGCTTCATTCAATCATCACACCAGAGGAGAAACCATCATGGGCTGCAACTGCAACGATCCCGTCAATTCTTGGTACGACTGGGCACATCAGATGCCTGTCAATATTCTAGACCTTGTCGCCATCGCACAGTTAGGCGGGCTACCCGGAGTATTTCTGAGCAGCGCCAGTTTCAACACACCGCCAGTGGCATGGACAGCCAGCGGCATTGCCTACAGCGGCGAGCCGGTGGTGGCTGCGCTGGCAACCGACAGCGGGTTAGCCATCAACAATGCGAATCGCTATAATTTCAGCCACGAGCAACGGAACCAGAGCGCGTTATTGGCACCGCCACTGCAAAAAGTGATCTTTGCGCGAGCGGGAACAGAATGGGAGAACTTGATTACGTTAGCGTTTGGCGGGGTGACGTACACCGACCTCCAGTTAAGTTTCCGCGACAACGCCGGAACGCGTGGCGATGCACAGGAGACAATACCGGTGATAAGCTGGACGGGGTCGTTTACTGGAAATCAACAGCTTGGGTTGGTATTCAAGCAGCCGGGTCAAGTGTCGTTAATGTTGCGGGCAATTAACGCCGCAGGCGATTGGAGCGCAATTTGAAATGGAGATAATTATTAGATAATCAGCGAACCTTATGACAACTACGAATTGCATAGTAGCTGTCTTTCTATCTCCTATCAATCCATCACTATTTCAGCAGCAGGAGGATACGATGATTCGCCCAACTAACCGCAGCCTACCGTTTGATTTTGGTCCATTACTTGGCCCACTTGCTCCCCCTACCGATCCCCCAAGCAATCCACCGCCGCCAGACAATCCGTTTGGAGGACCGAATGATCCCATCAAAGCGCAAGACCCAAAAGACAGAATCCCTTTTGATGGGCCAATTAAGCCAAAGCCTATCAAAGGAGGGTTGTTACTGCCAAACGATCCAGTTCAGGCACAGAACCCAAAAGATAAGATACAGATCGAATATGCTCGCTGTAGCCCAGATGATTTTGTAGTAATTGTTAATGGGCCATACCAAGACGATGGTTGGTATCAAAGAAAAGATACTGCCCCGCGGCCTCCATTTTCATCAGGAATAGTTTTCTTCGTTAACTGGGAGAATAGAAGACGATATTTCATTCCTATGTTATACTCACGTGCTTTGAGTTTGCGAAATTCGGGGAATATGGAAATTCAGGGTTAGAAGACTCTCTAACTCTGCTTTGTAGTTCTTGATGTTCTTGAAAAATTTCAGTATCGCCTCCCGAAATC
>JADZEY010000028.1 GCA_020850315.1 Armatimonadota bacterium
ACGCTGGAGCTTGGTGATGACCGTGGTTCGGTGTTCCACCGGAAAGAACCTCCGCTCATGCTGAGCCCCGTCGAAGTATGAGTGGAGCCACCGAACAGCCAAGTGTTCGCTATTCAAATTCTGCGTACGTTCAGTGAATCAGCTTCAGCACAACCACATTGAACCCCCAACGCTGACGCGGCAAAGGTACACAACCGGCTGGAATGTGGAAGAAGCTACTTCCGTGAAAATTCAATCATCTTCCTTTTTTAGCGGTTGCTTCCAAGCCTTCAATCTACCCACAACAAATCATCAACAAACTATCATCTTCCTTGCACGTCACGCTGCCCGCCACGTAGCTTGCGGCTGGCAATTCATCAATTTTTTCCTATCCCAACAGATGCGCAGAGTACTTGCTCAATTCTTGCTGATGCTGATCGTTCCGGCGGTTGGTTCGGCACAAAAGTTTTCGGAGTTCACCGAGTTCTACCGCTCGGTTCGGGTGAACGGATTGGAGCAGCTTGTGTTTGCTCATCCTTCCCCCGATCCCGTGCGTGACCCATCGGCCTACGGGGTGAAACGGGATTCGCTGGGGCGGCCAGTGATGGTGATGCGGTTCTTCTTTGGCAACCCTCACACTCGCGGGCTGTGGGCTTACATGCGGATTCAGTATATCACCAGTAGCGATGCCGGAACCACACTGCAACGCCGCACATTTCACGCGCCAAACAATGCACCAATGCAGGTTGGATATGCCCATGGTGAAGAAGCTCTGTTCCGTGCCAACGGGGAAATCATCCGCTACGCCCAGCTTGACCGCGAGGACAATCTGTTGGGGAAAGTTCCAATCGTGACTGCGTGCCGCTACCGCTACACCGCGCCAAACAGCGTGATTCAAGAGTGGCGGTTTGAAAGCGGCAAACTCCATTGGGTGGCTAACAATTACCCCGACAGCGCGCAACGGTTTCTGGAGCACGCCCCCGACGGCGCGTACTTCCGGATACTGACGCTGGATGAGCATGGCCAGGTGGCGGAGGAGCGGCTGCAAGGGATCAACAAACGCCCGTTTGCGTACCAGCCTGGGGTGTATGCTGTTCGGTATCTGCGCGACTCGCTTGGGCAAATTACCACGCTAAGTTACGCCAATGCCGATGGCCAGATTGTCGCCGACACATCGGGGATTGCCACCATCCAGTTTGAGTATGATGCTTGGGGAAGGGAGGTGGTGTGGAAAGCATTTGGAGTTGATGGAACACCACGCGGGCGCGCCCGCGATGGGGCCGCCAGCATCATCCGGCAGTACAGCAATTTTGATGGTGCGTTGGAGAAAGAGGAACTCTACAATGCCGATGGAGTTCCGATAACGATAGAGTGATAGAGCGTTATTTCACCAGCATCATCGCCACACTCCGCTGCCAGTCGCCGGAACGGATGCGGAAGTAGTATGTGCCGGATGGATATGCGGTGGCATCCCAATCAATTGTGTAGCGTCCACGATTCATATGTTGGTCAATCAGCTGTGCAACCACTTTCCCCGATCCATCAAGGATTTCAGCGGTGACGTGGCCATCAAGCCCAAGCGAAAAATGGAGAGATGTTTGGGGATTGAACGGGTTCGGGTGGTTCTGTTGAAGGCTGAAGTTGTTGGCCGAAAGCTCAATCAACCGCAGGTTCAATCCGCACACCGAGTCAATCATAACAACACCGCTTCCCGGAAGGCTTCGTGTGCAGGGGGCGTTCGGTAGCGTCACCATTGCTGCCACCGTTGCTTGCGTGGTGTTCCCCAAAAACAGCGTGAACTTGGGGGCGAGTATCTCTCCAACGCCAGAGAATATGCGCCCATCCGGGGCCTCGGCCAGCAACAGCAGAGTGTCGGCCCCGGTTGCTTCCACCGTCATCTTCCATCCCTCCAGCAATGTCCCTTTGGTTGCCGATTCCAGATGGATTGCGGTTGGTTGAGTCAGCCGCATAATTGTGGTGTCGTAGCGCAGATGAACGCGCAGTGAGGTTGCCCCCGCAGCTGCCATATCTTGATTGATGAGCAGAGGAACGCGAACATTCCCCCCTAATTTCCCGCGAATATCTTGCCCGATTATCGTTTGCAGAACTCGTGGGGAAAGATTCACCCGTACTGTCACCGAATCGCTGGCGGTGCAGCCGTACTGATTGGTGGCTGTGATACGGTAGGTGGTGGTTGCCACTGGTGCAGCCATTGGATTTGGGCAATCGGTACAGCGTAACCCATTGCTTGGCGACCAACTGAGGGTTCCTGTTCCGGTTGCGTTAAGCTGAACACTATCGCCACTGCATAGCTCGTGATCGTCCCCGGCTTCAACGGTTGGCATTGGCGCAACGGTAACGGTAACGGAATCGCGTGCGGTGCAGCCAAGCTCGTTTGTTGCAATGGCCACGTAGCGTGTGGTTGTTGTGGGGGTTGCGATTGGGTTTGTGCAATCGGCACAACTCAGCCCATCGCTTGGTTGCCAGCGGATTGGGCTGGCGGATAGTGCTTGCAGCATTGCTGCGCCACCGGAACAGATGGTGGTGTCGGTGCTGATTTGGAGTTCGGGGAGCGGGGCTACGGTCACGGTGATGCTGGCAGTATCGGCGCAGTGCCCGCCGTTGCTGGCAACCACGCGGTAGGTGGTGGTTGCCGTTGGTGAAGCGATTGGGCTTGTGCAATCGCTGCAACTCAGCCCGTCCGCTGGCGACCAGCCGATGGAGGTTCCCCCCGAAGCCGAAAGCCGGACCGAAGCACCAGCACAGATGGTGGTGTCGCCGCTAACAGTTGCCGAAGGTTGTGGAACAACAGTAACGGTGATGGAGTCCCGAGCGGTGCAGCGGTTGCTGCCAATTGCTTGCAGGTAGTAGGTAGTGGTTTGCTTCGGTGTGGCAATCGGAGAAAGGCAATCCAAACAACTGAGCGAGGGGGAATTTTCCCACAGCAGCAATCCCTGGCCAATTGCAGAGAGTTGCACGGTTCCACCAGTGCAGATTGTGGTATCCACGCCAGCATCAACAAAGGGTTTTGGAATCGTTGTTATCTGGATTGTGTCGCGTCCGTAGCACCCTTTTTCGGTTGTTACTTCCACCACATATTGCCCGCCATTGCTAACTCGGATTTTCTGGGTTTGCTGCCCAGTTGACCATTTATATTTGGCATATCCGGGGCCTGCATCTAACGTGAGGCTATCCCCTTTGCAGATAGGGAAATTGTGAGATGAAATAATTGCAGGTGTGGGAATAATTTCATCAAGAACAATTTCCTTGGAGGTGGTTGTGCAGCCGGTTGCGTGGATAGCGGTAACGGAATAAGCACCCGGCCTCCAAACACGAATTGATCGGGTAGGCGCGCCATTACTCCAACGGTAGCTGGTAAATCCTGTGTCGGCCTCCAGCGTGATTGTGTCACCATTGCACAGATAGGTTGTTCCGCGTATGGAAATATTAATTTTTAGGGTATCAATCACAAT
>JADZEY010000029.1 GCA_020850315.1 Armatimonadota bacterium
ACGCTGGAGCTTGGTGATGACCGTGGTTCGGTGTTCCACCGGAAAGAACCTCCGCTCATGCTGAGCCCCGTCGAAGTATGAGTGGAGCCACCGAACAGCCAAGTGTTCGCTATTCAAATTCTGCGTAAGGTCAGTGACTTATCACACGTTTTTCTGGAGGATTCCGACACCATGAAGCAACGACTTCCGATTCTGCTGGCCACTGGGATAGCCTGTGGCGCAATCGCCATCCATGCCCAACAAATCGCTACCCCCCAGCTTGGCGTAGCCGACACCACCATCCGCACCGAATGCACCATCGGCCATTTCTTCCCGGCAATGCCGTTTGGTGGAGGAAGCTATCTGGGCGTTCAGATTGAAGAGGTCACGCCCGACAACGCCAGGGAGATGAACCTGAAAGAAGAATATGGCGCGATTATCACCAAAGTGATGGAGGGAACCGCCGCCGAAAAAGCCGGACTGCTGGCAAAGGATGTGATTGTTGGCTGGAACGGTGGCCGCGTGGAAAGCACCCGCCAACTGATCCGCTTGGTTCACGAAACACCGGTGGGGCGCACCGTCCGCATCGAAATCCTACGCAACGGCGCGCCGATGACCATCAACGCCACAATCGGCAAACGGGATCATGGGATGTTTGAAGGATTCAATATCACCACCGACTCCACCATGGATTGGAAAGGTTTCGAGAAGATGGAGGGATTGGAAGGCATGGAGGGGCTGGAAGGATTGGAGGATATGCAGCACTTCAACTTCAAAATGGACACCGCTTGGAGTTTCGACACCGCCACACAAGGGGGCTGTCACGGATTTAGTTTCGGGTTTGGTGCACCGGGCAGAATCTGGGGTGGTTCAGAAGGAGCTTGGATGAACCCGGGCCAGCAACGTCCACGCTTGGGGGTGCAACTGCAAGACCTTACCCCGCAGCTGGCCAAATACTTCGGCACCGACCAGAAGAGTGGCGCGCTTATCAGCGAAGTGATTGACAACTCCGCCGCCGAACGTGCGGGACTGCAAGCTGGCGATATCATCCTTGCGATTGATGGAAAGCAGGTCAGCAATCCCGGCGATGCCGCCCAAACGATCCGCGAACACAAGGAAGGGACGGTGGAGCTTCGCATCCTGCGCGACCGGAAAGAACAGACGATCACCGCAACGCTGGAGAAAGCCCCGGAAGTGGGCAACAGTCCAATGATCCAACCTAACAGCGAACGGCAGATGCGCCGATTCCACTTCAAGGGGGGGAAAGGGCCGCGCCAGTTCGAGATGTTCTTCTTTGGGCCAGATATGCCGCAGATGCAGGAACCGAGCGACAACCAAGAACCAACCGCACCACAGCATCAAATCGCCCCGGCACCAGAAGGTGATGTGGAGTTCAGCAGCATCATGCCCGGCGGAATGCTGAACCAGCTTGTACAAAGCATGATGCCCCCCGCAACCCCTCAGCTTGACGATGCCGAGCTTCACTTCCCGTTGCCACCAATGCCGCTGATGGTTCCGCCAGCCGGAGCGTCAAGCAAAGCAGTGGCATTGTAGAAGGGATTGCAAAAAAAGGGGGATCGTGCCGCAAACCTTGCCAACGATTCCCGAAAACTGTGGTGTTGTTCCGGCAATGTTTTTTCTGAATCATCCCCGGCCCATTTTTGCCCGCGTCTGAATTCCCATGCGCCCGTTTTGGGACCTCCCTGTGGTTTATAATTAACGGCTCCCTCCGAATCACACCACAGGGAGGTACAAGGGTGGCGCGGCGGAAAGCGGATTCATGGGCAACCATAGTTGAACAGGAGACGGCGCTGGCGAACCAATCGCCAGTGCCGTTTTTTTTATGAGCCTTATTGGAGTGATGTGAGTGAGTTGCGTCCTCTCTTCCCCCCCCCCCCTACCTAGGCAACATCACCACATCCCCTTCCCGTAACTCCCCTTCCTGCACGCCGATTCGTGTGGCCAACCCTTCTTGGAGCAAGGCCGCAAGGATGTTCAGCCCTTCGCGCTCCTCGTTCAGCTTCATTTTTTTCTGATAGCCCAACAGCTTGGCCGCATCGTCCACAAGCCTGTGGGCCGGAACTCCACCTTCGGCGTGGCGCAAGGCTTCCACCATCTTCCCCCGCCAGAACCGTTGCGGGATTCCGCACAGGGTGGGTTCGGGGGTGCGAACGTCATCGGGGTGAAACAAGGTCAGTTGCGGGATTTCTGCCGAAGCGCAATCGCTGTGCAACGGGCAGCCGGAGCAGTTCGGTTTGCGGGCTGTGCAGATTGTGGAGCCAAGGTCCATCAACGCTTGGTTCCACCGGAAGCCTTCGCCAGCCGGAAGCATGGCAGCAGCAACGGCCATCACCGTTGCCGGGGGCATTACGGCCCGGGGCCAATGGCAACGGAAGAACAGCCGCGACAACACCCGCTGGATATTCACATCCACCACCGGAACATCCATCCCGAACGCAAAGCATTGGATTGCCCGAACGGTGTATTCCCCCAATCCCGGCAACGCCCGCAGTTGCGTTGCATCGCTTGGGAACACCCCAGCATGATCCTCCATAATCGCCCGCGCTGCCCCCTGCAACCGAAGTGCGCGGCGGTTGTAGCCCATCCCCTGCCACGCCCGCAGTAGCGTGGCTGTGCTGGCCGCCGCCAAGCTGCCCAGGCTTGGGAACTGCCCCAAAAATTCCGGCAGCCGCGCCGCCACCCGTGCCGCTTGGGTTTGCTGCAACATCACCTCGCTAACCAACACCACGTAAGGGTCAACAATCACCGTTGCGCCTTCCTCGCGCTTCAGTTTCCGCCACGGGAACTCCTTCCCCTGCTGCCGGAACCACTCCAAAAGCTGCCCGCGAATGGAGCGATGGAACAGGTGAAACGTGAGCGGGAGCGGTTGCGCAGTTGTTGCCATGCCGAAAAAGTAAAGATGTTTCCTGTGACAACCGCAGGGTTGGCCGGCGTTGGGTTTGGGGGCTAAGTTTGCGGCGGTTCTCTGCCGCAAGCCATAACCATGTGCGGCATTTCACGCAGATTTATTCTTCCCATCATGCAAGTTATCAATTCGGTTGCCGAGCTTATCGGCAACACCCCGCTTCTGAAACTGAGCAAGGTTATTGGCCCAACCAAAGGGACAATCCTGGCCAAAATGGAGAGCGCGAACCCGGGCGGTTCGGTCAAGGATCGCATCGGCATCAGGATGCTTGAGGCCGCCGAGCGGGATGGGAAGATCAAGCCCGGGGGATTGCTGATTGAGCCAACCAGTGGCAACACCGGCATCGGGCTGGTGCTGGCGGCAATCCAAAAAGGCTACCGCTGCCTGTTCGTGATGACCGACAAAGCCTCGGTGGAGCGCGTCCGCTACCTGAAAGCAATGGGGGCCGAAGTGCTGATTGTCAGCAGCGCGGCAAAGGCAAGCTCGCCGGAATACTACTTCAACACCGCGCAACGGTTGGCCAGCCAGATACCAAACGCGCTGATGCTGAACCAGTACGACAACCCCGCCAACCCCGAAGCCCACTACTACGGAACCGCGCCGGAAATCTGGGAGCAGACCGAAGGGAAGATCACCCACTTTGTGGCTGGGATGGGGACTGGCGGAACCATCACCGGATGCGGTAGATTCTTCAAGGAGAAGAATCCGAACATCAAGGTGATCGGTGCGGACCCAACGGGGTCATCGCTGAAAACGTACAAGGAGACCGGGCGGCTTATCGAGGCACTCCCCTACTTGATTGAGGGCGTTGGGCAGGAGCGAATCCCGGGGAACCTCAATTTCAACGTTGTGGATGAAGTGTTCAACGTCAGCGACCGCGAAGCCTTTGCAATGGCACGCCGGCTTGCCCGCGAGGAAGGGATCTTCACGGGCGGATCAACCGGAATGAACGTTGTTGCCGCCGCCGCCAAAGCCCGCGAACTGAACGAGGGGGATGTGATGGTGGTGATTGTCTGCGACACCGGCGAGCGATACCTGACCAAACATCACTCCGACGAGTGGTTGCAGGAGAAAGGATTTTTGGAAAGCGAGAAGATCACGCTGGCGATGGTGCAAGAACTGAAAGTGCGGCGCGAAGGGCGGATTGCCATGCTATCGGCCACCCCTGGGATGAGCGTGCGCGACGCGCTGGACCTGATGAACACCCACGGGTTCAGCCAGCTTCCGGTGATGGACGACGGACACCCCGTTGGCTCGCTGCGGGACAACCGCGTAATGGCCGCTGTGCTGGAAGACCGCGAGTTGCTGGATCGTTCCGTCAGCGAGGTGATGGAGGGGAGTTTCCCGGTGGTGAAGCACACCACCGAGGTCAGCAACGCCATCCGCTACCTGAAGGATGCCCGCGCAATTTTGATTGAAGACTACGGCATGATCTCCGGCATTCTCACCCGGCATGATCTGGTAGAATTTTCGTGAGGTAGGAGCTAAAGAAAGCCAACGCGGCTCTTGAAGAATACACTTCAAGAGCCGCTTGTAGTATGGAATGCCTGAGTCCACCAGCCACCTGTGACGATTATCTCACTGGCTTGGTCGCTCCCCTGTTGGCATCGTATATTTGCCCCGTGCGCATCAGAACCCTTCATAGTAGCAACCTTTTGCAGTCCACAGGGACCATTCGCGGGGGATCGTTCCCTTCGGCGATGATCCTTTCGGCACGCCTGCGCCATTGGATTGCTACGGCCAGCGCGCTCCCCTCTCTATCCGCCTGATTTTTTTCCGCGATTTCCATTCCCACATTGCATAGCTACGGCACAGGCGTTCACCCTGTGTTCGTGCTCTATGCTGCAACGTGTACCACTGAACAACAATTCAACTGAACAAAAATCAACAGGAGATAGATAACCATGACGACATCAATCGAACAAGAAACCATGCTGAACACCGCCGGAACCATTGCACCAAACGAAGTCCACCAAACCCTGGGCCGCCACATGCTGGCCGACGGCTTCCAGATGGTGCTGGACCTTGAGCGGAGCCAGGGGTCGTATCTGTACGATGCGGTCACCGGCAACCGATTTATTGACTTCTTCACCTTCTTTGCCAGCAACCCGCTTGGGATGAACCACCCCAAGCTGAACACCCCCGAGTTCATCACCAAAATTGGGAAGGTGGCACTGCACAAACCAAGTTGCAGCGACCTTTATACAGTAGAAATGGCCGAGTTTGTTGATGCGTTCTTCCGTGTGGCGGTCCCCTCCCATTTCCGCTACAGTTTCTTTATTGAAGGGGGCGCAATGGCCGTGGAGAACGCGCTGAAAGTCGCGTTCGACTGGAAGGTCCGGAAGAATTTTGCCAAAGGACACACCCAGGAAATCGGCCATAAAGTGATCCACTTCCGCCATGCTTTCCACGGGCGCAGCGGATACACCATGACCCTTACCAACACCGACCCCACCAAGACCGCGCTCTTCCCAAAATTCGAAGGCTGGCCACGTATCACCAGCCCGGCGGCGGCGTTCCCGCTGGAGGGGGAGAACCTTCAGCAGACCATCCAACTGGAACAGCAGGCCGTTGCCGAACTGGAAGCAGCGTTCCAGCAGAACCCAGACGACATCGCTTGCGTTATCCTTGAGCCGATCCAATCCGAAGGGGGCGACCGCCATTTCCGCACCGAGTTCCTTGCCGAGCTTCGCCGCCTGTGCGACCAGAACGAAGCGTTGCTGATTTTTGATGAAGTCCAAACCGGCGTTGGGATGACCGGAACAATGTGGGCGCATCAAGGCTTAGGGGTGCTGCCGGACATCCTCACCTTCGGCAAAAAGACGCAGGTGTGCGGAATCCTTGTTGGGCCGCGTGTGGATGAAGTTCCCGATAACGTCTTCCACACCTCAAGCCGCATCAACTCAACCTGGGGGGGGAACCTTGTGGATATGGTTCGATTCACGAAGGTGTTGGAGATTATCGAGGAGGAGAAATTGGTGGAGAACGCACGGGTGATGGGGGAGTATCTGATGGGCCGCTTGCACGAACTTCAGCAGCAGTTCCCAAGCCTTGTTAGCAACGTCCGCGGGCGCGGGCTGCTTTGCGCAATGGATCTGCCAACCGCCGAACTCCGCAACGCCTTCCGCGAGCAGTGCTACGCCAACGGGCTGATGATCCTGGGCTGCGGCGACCACTCCATCCGCTTCCGCCCCGCGCTGAACATCACCGCCGAGGTGCTTGATGAAGG
Source organism: Armatimonadota bacterium (assembly GCA_020850315.1). Lineage (GTDB taxonomy): Bacteria > Bacteroidota > Ignavibacteria > OLB7 > OLB7 > OLB7. The sequence goes on from JADZEY010000029.1 coordinate 6,135, forward strand.
CTTTGGGGTGATCCGCACGGTGCTGGCGGGGATGTGAACGATGAAAAGTGAAAAGTGAATGATGAAGGGGAAGAGAGGGGGTCTCTCTTCCCCTTTTGGCGAATGTCGAGTGGCGAATGTCGGGTGAGGAATGGGAGTCAGAAAGGGACCTTGCAACCTTCTCCCGGTTGCCCCCCGGCTCCGTTACCCCTCACCCCTCGAAGATGCCGATGCATCGGCCAACCCTCTCCAGGGTATCATTCGCCGTGTTTCCGCTTCACACCTGAGCGGGAGAGGGGGCCGGAGAAAAGAAAAATCTGGGGGGACAGCAAGTTTGTGATTTCCCACCACACTTGGGGGGAACGATCCGCTGCTTGCAGCGCGATCAAGGGGGGCGAGAGAGGCTGCTGCCACTACCGTTGACCCTCTTCCCCGTTGGCACTCACCCCTATTCATCGGCAAACCCTCTCCTATGGTATCATTCGTCTCGCTAATGCTTCCCCCTTCCTTGCTCACCCTTCATCCTTGTATATTGCGCCCCTTCCGTTCATAACAGTCTATCCAAAAAGAACCTGAACTAACCGACACGTATGGCAACTCCACGCTCCGAGGCCCCTCGCCGTTCCGCAGCGCCATCCAAAAAACCAGCGCAGAAGCAGATAGGGCCGGAACGCTCCCCGTTTGCCGCGATGAACCCTCGCGCCCAATCGCTCCTGTTTGTGGGGGCAATCCTTCTGCTGCTTATCCTCTTCTTCAGCAAGCAAATCTTCGGCGATATGCTGTTTGGAGCAAGCGACTTTGTCTCGTGGGAGAGCTTCCGCCCCTACCTTGAAGCCCAAGATGCAAAAGGGGAACCACCCCTCTGGATTCCGTACATCTTCAGCGGGATGCCGGCCTTTGCCTCCTTCCTTGTCACCGGCGACCGCTGGTGGGACCTCACGATGAAGCTGTTCTACAGCAGCGAGCATATCGTTGGGTTTATCAACTATCCCGTCACCCGTGTGGTGTTCCACTACTTCCTGTACGGGGTGGGGATGTACCTGCTGATGCGGATCAAAAATGCCACCCGTGGGGTTTCGTTGTTCGTTGCGCTGGCGGCGATTTTCAGCACCTGGATCATCATCTACATTATGATTGGCCACAACACCAAAATCCTAGTGCTGATGACCTTCCCCTACATCTTCCTCTGTCTGGAAAAACTGATCCAACGCTGGAGCCTGCTTTACGCCGGCTTGCTGATTCTGGCGATTCACATTCTGTGGGAAGCAAGCCACATGCAGACGGCGTTCTACGGAGCCTGCGCGATTGGTATCTACTTGCTTGTTGAGCTGATCGGTGCATTGCGCCGGAAGGATCAAAGCCCGCAGCAAGGGGGCACAACCGCAACCGTGGGGGCCGCAATCACCACGCTGATTGTTGCCGGCGCGTTCGCCTACGGCATGGGGCTGGATCGCAACCTTGCCGTGCAGGAATACCTCCCCTACTCCACCCGTGGCGCAGCATCCATCACCGCCGACCCCGGCCACAAGGAAGGGGCAATGGAGGTTGGGCAAGGATGGGATTACTCCACCAACTGGAGCTTCTCGCCGCAGGAGATGGTGACGTTCTTCTCCCCCAGCTACTACGGTTTCGGGAAGATGGAGCTTCCACGGGATGTTGTTGCCACATTCAACCCGCAACTGCTTCAGCAAAATGGGATTGACCCGGAAGGGCACATGGCCACCTACTGGGGCCAGATGAGCTTCACCGACGCGGCCCACTACATGGGCGCGGTGGTGTTGGCGCTGGGGCTGTGGGGATTCTGGATCAACCGCCGCAACCGCTTTGCCCAAGCACTGTTGGCAATCGGCCTGTTCGGGCTGATCCTCTCCTTCGGGCGCAACTTCGATCTTCTGTACAAACTCTTCTACGACCTTGTTCCCGGCTTCAACAAGTTCCGCGCACCAAGCCAATCGCTGGTGCTGTTGGAGTTCGTCTTCCCGATTCTTGCAGGCTTGGGATTGAAAGAACTGATTGCCCGGCGCGAAGCTGGCGACACCACTGTGGTAAAAGGGATGATCGGTTGGATGGCTGGGTTTGGCGGGTTCACCCTTCTGCTGTTGCTGATCCTTTCTTCCGGCAGCAGCTACGCCGAAGCGGTCTCGCAATCGGGAAAACTGCTCTCGGCAAGCGCGGAAGCCGCCAGCTACATGCACGGCCGCGCCATGACCGACCTGTTCCTGACGTTGCTGTTTGGTGTTGGGGGATTGGGGCTTGCCTACTACTACGCCAAAGGGAAGATCAGCAGTGTGGTGATGGTTGGCGCGCTGATCGCACTTTCCACGGTTGACCTGTGGCGCATCGCCTTCATCCCGATGGAAGGCACGCCAGCCAAAGAGGTGATGGCCCAGTTCGACCCCACCGACGTTGATGAGTTCCTGAAAAAGGATACCGAGAAGTACCGGATTCTGAACCTTGCCACCCAGCCGAACTTCCCAGCACGGCATTTCCAAGAACACATACTTGGATACTCATCGGCAAAAATGCGGAGCTACCAAAACCTGCTGGATGTTGCCGGAAACGGCGATGTCCCAACGTCGCCGCTGGCGTGGGATCTGCTGAACACCAAGTACTTGATTATGCCGAGCGAGCAAGCAAAATCGGCAGAAGCACAGGGGATGACCCCAGCGTTCCAATCGCAGCGCGGATTGACGGTGATGCAGAACAACAGCGCGATGCCGCGAGCTTGGTTTGTGAACCGGGTTGAGGTGGCAAACGAGAAGGCGATTCTGGAAATGATAAAATCCAACGGGTTCGATCCCCGCGATGTCGCCTACCTTGTTGCCCCGCTGAAGGAGCAAGTGGATCCAGTTGGCTACTCGGCCGGGATGCAGGATAAATTAAAGTTAGATTCCGCCGGAAACCTTGTGCCGGACACCGCCGGAAGCACAGCAACCAGCGCCGCACAAGGGAGCGTGAAGATCACCAAGTACGAGCCGCACCACATTGCAATGGATGTGGAAGCATCGGGGAACAACTTCCTGGTCATCAGCGAAATTCACTACCCGCCAGGGTGGCGCGCAACGATTGACGGGAAGGAAGCGGAGATTATCCAAACGAACTACCTGCTGCGCGGGCTGGTGATCCCGGCAGGAAAGCACAAGATTGAGATGAACTACGTCAGCGGTGGATTCGAGACGGGGAAATACGCCTCGCTTGGGTTGAATGTGGTGATGTTCGGAATGATTGCCGCCGGGGTATTTTTGGGGCGGAAAAAGGAAGAAGAACCCGCATAACACAGCAACAGCAACAACAGCAAACCGGACCGAAGCGGTTGGCAGCACGCAAGTCTCTTGCAGTTGCCAGCCGCTTTTTGTTTTTCCACTTACCCAATTCCCCCCACCCCCCCCCGCCACAACTCGAACGCCAGCCACCAATCCACTTCCGGTTCTGCTGAAGCGTCGCCGGAACTCCATCGCTTGATTGCCCCGCCAATCGCGGCGTGGTCGTAGTGGGGATAGGTACGGACTTGCTGCGATTCCCACCGGTCAAGAATAAACGGGCGCATGGCCGCCAGAAAATCCCTGCGAAGCGTGTGCGGAGGTTCCGGACGGAGAAGATTTTTTGCGCGAACCCACAGGTGCGCCCCAATCGTCCCCAACCGATACGGGTACGTCGTCACCCCTTTCACCAGCGGGAAGCGTTCCAGCGACCGCGCCGATTGATGCAGAAGCTGGCGGTACAACCGCGCGTTGCGGCGCTCCGGTTCGGGGGTAGCAAACACAGCATCCAGAAAACGGGGCTGCGCAAATGGCATAAAGTTCACCGCAAGGGAATCCACCCGCGATTGCTCGATCCCCCCAACGTTCGGAAACCGCGCCCGAACAATCCACAAATCCAGCAAGTTCCCAACCCCGAACTCCTTCACCCCCGGCGAGGCTTCCCACAGCGAACGCAACTGCTCTTTCACCCCTTCCATCATCATCACCGTTGTCTCCTTGTTGAACAGCTTTGCGCGGTGAAGCAGCACAAATGGGAGCAGGTCATCGGGCTTGCCAGTAGCAAGCGCGCTGGTTCCCCCTTTCAGAAATCTTCCAAAAAATTGCCGGCGGCCAATCTCGCCATAGCCTCCATCCACCAGCACCCAACGCTCCGCCGGAAGCTGCGGGTAGTACCGAAGCCGCGACCATGTGGAGAGCGGCTCCACCACCATCGTTTGCCCAGCATACTCCATCAGCGAAGGAAGCGCGTGGGCGGGGTCCTGGGGGGGAAGATCGAAGTGGTGACAGGCGATGCCGTGCGCCGCCGCAAGCTGCTTTGCCAGCGCAACGTCCGGCTCGGTTGGTTGGCCAAACGTGTAGGTGGTGAACGGCTGGTTCCGCTGCAACAACAACGCCAGCAGCAACCGCGAATCGAACCCGCCCGACAACCCAAGCGCAAGCTGGCGGCCTTCGGGAATCCGTGGGTGAAGGAAATCGCGAAGCACAGCTGGCATTGCGGCCGGCATCTGTGGATCGGGTTGGAAGAGCTGTTCTTGCAGCTCCAATCGGCCACCGGAAAACCTTCCCCTTCCCCCCTGCCCCAACCGCTCCACACCTTGGATCAGGCTGCGGCATTGCCATTGGTTGAACGTCAGGAAATGGGGGCCGAAATTGTGGAAATCAACTTGAGATAGACCAGCAACGCGGCAGAGATAATCGAGCCGTGTGGAGAAGATGAGGGCGTTGTTGCGGGAAGCGAAATAGAGCGAGCGGAGGCCAAGCTGGTCGTTGGCAGCAATCAGTTCGTGGCTGTTCCAACGGAGGGTGAGGTAGTGGCCGTTCAGTTGACGAAGCTGAGGTTCGGGGTGGTTCATCACTTCGGCCCAATCTTCGGTTTGCAGCAGGCGGCAGCCATCGGCTTGGTGGGCAATCCCCAAGCCGCACACAACCCAGCCGGAATCATCCTGCGAACCGACATGGCAGGTGAGTTCCGTTCCGCCACCCACCATCACCATCGTCTGCTGGTTGATGCTGAACGACCCCGGCCCAGCCACAGCATGGATGCGCTGCCGCATTGTTTCGGCAGTGCCCACGGAATCGCCCACAGAAAAACAACCGAGTAGCCAGCCCATTGGTGTTGATGATTGGTATCGCCCTTGCGTTCAGTTCGGAAACTATCCCCAATGCTTGATAAACTGCACAATCGCCTCCACCGTGGTGTCGCCGGTGGGGCCGAATCGGCGGACGATGGAGAAGTGGTCGCGGCCACGGATGCTGACGAACCGCGCGTCGTTCCCGGCTTCGCGCAGCGCGTTGGCGAACTGCTTGCCGCCATCGCGCATCCGCTCCGGATCCGATTCGGCAACCATCACCAAAAACGGAGGATGGGAATCGCTGATGTGATGCACCGGAGAAGCCACCTGCAATGCTTCAGCCGACCCACCAAACGCCTCGTGAATCAGCTCAAGACTGGTGAACCCAGGGCTTTCGGCGTGGGTGTTCAAGTTGTACACACCGCTGATGGCAACCACCCCGCGCACCGCCCCGGCAGGGAACTGGTTGCGGGCTTGCACATCGGCGTTCAGCGCAACAAACGCGGCAAGGTGCGCGCCGGCGGAATGCCCCATCAAGAAAAGTGAGTTCGGGTCGCCGCCAAACTCGGCAATCCGTTGGTGAACCCACCGCACGGCTTGGGCGCAATCATCGGCATGGCTTGGATGCTGCACCGCAGGGGTCAGCCGGTAGTTGACCGTGACGGCAACGATTCCCCGCACGGCAAACGCACGGCCCAGATGCTCGAACAATCGCTTATCGCCGCTGCGCCATCCGCCACCGTAGAAGTAGATCACCACCGGAAGCCCGTTGGCATCGGGCGGAGCGTACACGTCAAGAAGGTGGCGCGGGTCGCCGGAACCAGCCAGATAGGGGATGTCGCGCTGGATGCGGACATCGGCGTTGAAGAGTTCGGTAAAGGTCATTGTTCTTGTGGGTTCGTGGCCGCCGCCTGCCCAGCCACCCAGCCTGTCGAAAACGCAGCTTGCAGGTTGTAGCCGCCAACACGCCCGGCAACGTCCAACGCTTCGCCAGCGAAGTAGAGATTGTTCACCGCTCGCGATAGCATCGTGGTTGGCTCCACCGCCGAAAGTGCAATCCCCCCGGCGGTGACTTCCCCTCGGTCAATCGGCACTTCCCCAACGGTTCCAACACGCCATTGCTTCAGCGTGGCAATCAGTTTTTTCCGCTCTTCGCGCCGTACTGCGCCAAGTTTTCTTCCCGGTTCCATCCCCGCTTGTTCCAGCACGCTTTCAACAACTGCTTGGGGGACGAACCCGCCAACAAACGTCTGGATTTCGCTGGTGGGGGATGATTGCAAACGCTCCAGAAACATATCCAGAAGGTCGTCGTGGCTCTGATCCGGCAGAATATCGGCAAGGATGTGGAGGGGTGATCCCGATTCCTGGGCCAGCGCGACCGCACGGCTGATCTCCAGAGCCGCAGGGCCGCTTGCGCCGCGGTGGGTCAGCAAAAGGTCATCGCGCCATGCTTGGTTGAAATGCTTTGCGTTTGGGATGTTGAGTTCTTGCAGGGTTGGAGCAAACGTGAGTTGAACATCGCGCAGGGCAACCCCTTGCCAGCCGGCGGGGGGCGGCGGGGCGAAATAGATGGGGGCCAGCGCTGGGCGCAACGGAACCACTGGAATCCCCAGCGATTCCCCCCAGCCGATGCCGTCGCCGGTGGTCCCAACTTTGCGGTAGCTGATCCCGCCAGTGGCAACAATCACAGCATCGAACCGCAGTGCGTTGCCAGCACGCTGGACCCCAACGGCAACTCCATGTTCAACAAGAACGGATTGGATGTGTGCGTTGGTTTCCACGGTGGCTTGGGCGCGTTGCAACATCCGCTCGAACGCGCTTAGCACATCATCGGCACTGCCGCTAACGGGGAACACCCGTCCGTTCGGTCGGGTGAACGTCTGCAACCCTTCGGCATGGAGCATTGCAAGCAGTGTGTCGGAAGTGAGTGTGTGGAAGGCGTAGCGAAGGAAGCGCGCTTCGGGGGGGATGAACCCTTGCTCCATCGGGCGCGGCGCGGCGTTGTGGGTGATGTTGCACTTGCCGCCGCCGGAGATCAGAATCTTAATGCCGAGGCGTTTGTTCCGCTCGAACAGAGTTGCCTGTTGGCCGGCGGCCTGCACCGCCAACGCCGCAAGCATCCCGGCCGCCCCCCCGCCAACAATGGCGATTCGTTTAGACTTCCTCATACAGTTTCACCAAGTGGCGCAGCGCGGAGATTTCGCGGCGGTTCAGTGGCCGCCACTCGCCGCGAGCAAGGCCACGGACGGTAAGCCCGGCATACTGCGAGCGGTGCAGCCGCGCCACCGTGTAGCCGAACGCCTCGAACAATCGCCGGACTTCGCGGTTTTTCCCTTCCCGCAGTTGGATACTCAGGATTCGGCGGTCGCGCTCCTCCACGAACAGTTCGCAAGGCTGAGTTTCTTCTCCGTTTTCCAGCGTCACCCCTGCGGCAATGCTGCGGGCGTGGCGGTTTTCCAGCGGCTTGTCAAGCTCAACATCGTACAGGCGTTCCACGCCGTAGCGTGGGTGCATCAGCCGGTGGGAAAGTTCGCCATCGTTGGTCAGCAGCAGCACGCCAGTGGTGTTGCGGTCAAGGCGGCCAACGGGGTAGATGCGGTCGTGGTACTCCACAAGGTCCAGCACAGTCCGGCGGCCACGCTCGTCGCTGGTGGTGGTGATGGTGTCCTTCGGTTTGTTCAGCAGGATGTACGAGTGGCGGGGCGGATCGTTTATCAGCTGGTTGTCAATCATCACCTTGTCGTTCCGCTGCACACGGGTTCCAAGCTCGGTCACCACCTTGCCGTTCAGTTTCACCCGCCCCTCGGCAATCATCTGATCGGCAGCACGGCGCGATGCCGCGCCGGAATCAGCAATCACCTTATTGAGCCGAACCCCTTCGGCTTTTGATGAAGAAGCCTTCGGTGAGGAAGCCCTCGGCGAAGAAGCCTTCGGTGAGGAAGCCCTCGGTGAAGATGCCTTCGGTGAAGAAATTCTCGGAGCGGTAGAGCGTTTGGTTGTTGCGCGTTTGTTCATCATGCGGCAAAGATACCAGCAAGCCGGGGGAAGTCGGGAAACGGAGAGTAATGGGGGGAATGCCGATTACCTTCGATGGGTGAGTGAGCCAAAGTCGGAGAGGGGGATGTATCTGGCACAACCCCTCTTCTCGTCATTGCGAGGAGCGACAGCGACGAAGCAATGACGGAGTGGGGCGGCGGGGTGTGAGACGCGGTGTGAGTTTTGGAGCAACCCTTCTTCTCCAGCGCGCCCATGGCCAATGGTCCATTCTTCCCTCCCCCCCAAAAATATTCCCCCCCAAACCTGACACGGATCATGTTGAAAGAATCTCTTCGGCAAATATGATCCATGTCACAAAACACCAGTTGCCGCACGGTGTAGTTTGCCACCGCATTCTTGCCAATCAACAATCATTTTCAGGGGAATTGCACCATGCAAGACACTCGGTTTGATTCCGGCGCTGCGGTCGGATCGAGCAACGAACCGGAGGAAAAATTTGTGCCGAAAGGGGCTATCACCTTCTTCCTGCTTCTTTTGGTGACCTACGCGCTGATGTGGTTCAGCATCTACTTCGACATGCTTTCACGGAGGTAACAATGGACAAGTACGAACAACGTGCCGTGCTTGGCGGTAGCTTTCTGATGCTGATCTTCTTTGTTGCCGTGGTGATTGCCACCACAGGGTTTGGGGTGACGGTTCCCACCTGCATTGTGGATGTAAAACCGTTCAAACATGGGCAGCTGTTGAAGTTGGCCGATAAGCATTATGAGCTTCACGCCGTTGCCAAGATGTGGTCCTTCGACCCACCGGAAATAACGATTCCCCCCGGAAGCCGCCTTGATATTTTCCTGACCTCGCCCGATGTTGCCCACGGCTTCAACATCGAAAAAACGAATATCAACCTGATGGCCATCCCGGGCCAAGTAACCTACGCCAGCCTAACGTTCGACCAGAACGAGTGGGGAAATTTTCGACTGTTTTGCCACGAGTATTGCGGCATGAATCACCATGCAATGCAAGGGTGGATTAAAGTGTGGCCAGCCGCCGCGCTTGGGGCCACCAACCAGCCCGTGCAACAACCAGCACCAGCCGCAAGGCCCGCCGAAAAACCCACCGACACCACAACCCAACAATCGAACGGAGGTGCCAAGCAATGAGTTTTCGCCAAACAGTAATGACCCTTGACCGTGGGCTGAAACGGCTGACGCTGATCCAGCTTGGCGTGCCGATGTTCTTGCTAATTATCGGTATCGGCGGCGGCTTGCTGCAGACGTTGATGCGCGCTGGGATTATCAAATCCCCGTCGGCATTGGGGCTGGAATACTACCAGGGATTAACGCTCCATGGCATCATCAACGCCATTGTCTTTACCACATTTTTTGCTGTGGCGTTCGGCAACGCACTGGTTAGCTACGCGCTGCGGATGACCATCAATCTGAAAATTGCATGGCTGGCAAACTGGCTGATGCTGGTTGGCACGGTGATGGTGGCTGTGATGGTGTTTGCCGGGGAAGGCTCCGTTCTGTACACCTTCTATCCCCCACTGAAAGCTCACCCGGTGTTTTATGCTGGGCTTGCGTTGTTTGTGGTGGGCAGCTGGGTGGCGTTCTGGAATTGGATTCCGATGTACCTGCAATGGCGGCGCGAACACCCGGGCCAGAAAACACCGCTATCAGTGGTGGGCATTTTCACCACGTTCATCGTCTGGCAGATTTGCACGATTCCGGTAGCGTATGAGGTTCTGGTGCTGCTGCTTCCGTGGTCGCTGGGCTGGACCGACACCATTAACATTGAATTTGCGCGGACGCTCTTCTGGTTCTTTGGCCACCCATTGGTCTATTTCTGGCTGCTTCCGGCCTACGTGATGTTCTACACCATGCTGCCGAAGCTGGCTGGTGGGAAGCTGTTCAGCGACCGTGCGGGACGGCTGGCGTTGATGATCTTCATCATCCTGTCCATTCCGGTTGGCGCGCACCACCAGTTTGCCGAACCGGGAATTGGCGCACAGTGGAAGCTGCTTCATTCCTTCCTGACGCTTGGCGTTACCATTCCCAGCTTCATCACGGCGTTTACAATGGCGGCTTCGTTGGAGTACGCCGGGCGGAAACGTGGCGCGAAAGGCTTGCTGGATTGGTTCGGGAAACTCCCCTACTTCCAAGCCGATAACTACATGTTTGCTTATCTGTTTGTGGGGTTGGTGATCTTCTTCTTTGGCGGGATCACTGGTATCATCAACGCCTCCTACAACCTGAACAACGTAGTCCACAATACGGCTTGGATGCCGGGACATTTCCACATGACGGTGGCCGGGCCGGTGTTCCTTGCGTTCATTGGGATGAGCCTGTACATGGTGGAAAAGATGACCGGAAAAAAGGTGAAAGGGAAGTTAGCAGTTGCCGTGCCGTACATCTGGATGGTGGGGATTGCCATTTTCTCCACCGGGCTGATGCGTGGCGGGCTGCATGGCGAACCACGCCGCACCAACATGGGCCTAACCTATCTGAACCCAGAAAGCAGCCTCTATCAGCCGGAATGGAAACTGTGGGTGATGATGACGGCAATTGGCGGAACCATCATGTTCCTGGCAATGGTGATCTACTTTGCGATTTTCTTCAAAACACTGTTCGGCAAAAAGACCGAAGAAGAAGTGTTAGAGTTCCCGATAAGCGAAGCCTACCACGATGAGAAGCCGGGAATCTTTGCAAACTTCAAACCCTGGGTGATTGCTGCAATTATCCTGATTGTTATCAGCTACACCCCTGTGCTGATTGACGTGATGCGAAGCACAGCCTACACCGCCCCGCCGTACGACCCACACGTTCCGGTGCCAGCCCGCCAGTTCCAGCTGCCGCCAAACGTGGTGATTGATAACACCAAATGAGCAAGCAACCACTACAGGTGTTGCTGATGAACAATGGCCCAGGGAGAAGCAGGAATGTGTGGGAATCCACACTGGCAGCGCTCCTGCTTCTCCTGACGGCCATTCTATTCTGGGGATGTGGCAACGCTGTTGGCCAGGCTTCGCGCAGCTACCAGCTGACCGATGAGCATGGCAGGGCCGTCACCTTCCCCAACGATTATCGGGGGCGGAAGTTGGTGGTGAGCTACATCTACACCCACTGCCCCGATGTCTGCATCGTGACAACCACGGCTATCGAAAAGGTACGCAAGCAGCTTGCCGGGAAAGGGGACGATGTGAGCTTCGTCTCGATCACCCTGGACCCACGCCGCGACGACACCACCGCACTGCGCCAGTACGCAGAACTTCGCGGGATTGATACCCAAAACTGGCACTTCCTAACCGGTGCCGAATCCACCGTTGACTCGTTGTTGGACGACATGGGGCTGGTTCGGCGTAGGTCGTTTATTGAGCAGAACGAAAGCGGACGCGAGACCTACTTTATTGACCACGACGACCCTGTTGTGCTGTGGGATCGCGAAGGGGCGATCCGCGACCGCTTCAAGGGAACAACACTGAACTCCGATGACGTTGCCCAAGCTATCCATGAACTTCCGTAGCCAGCTGGCACGCAGCCTGCGATTGGGGTTGCCATTGCTGGCGTTGCTTGCCGCGTGCGGCGCGCCGGAGCAACCTCAAGGGCATCGCTCCGGCGGCATCACCATTACCGGGATGTGGGGTACGCCTGGGATTAACGGGCGCGTAAGCGCGGCCTACGGAACCATTGCCAACCACGGAACCGAACCGGACTCACTGATCGCAATCTCCAGCCCCGCCGCCCCGTTGATTGAAGTCCACCAAATGGTGGAGCAAGAAGGGATGTTGCGGATGCGGGGAATGAAATGGCCAGTGGTGATTGCGCCCGGGGATTCGCTGGCAATGGCCCCCGGGGGAACGCACCTGATGCTGATGGAACTGCATCAATCGCTACAGCTTGGCGATAGTGTTACGCTACGCCTTAGCTTTGCCAGTGCGGGACAACGGGAAGTACGATTTCAGATTGGAAACCAACAGAACAAACCGCAGAACTAAGCACCAACCAAATGAAAAGCATCACACACTACGCACTGATTGCATTTGCTGCAGGGATGACCACAATCGTTGCCTGTGGCGGTGGGGATGAACCAAAATTCCACACGCCATCGCCGGCAACGCCATCGGTTACGCCAACGGTTACGCCAACTCCATCGGGCACAGCAACCACCGCCAGCGGAGCCACCGCCACGGGCGATAGCGGAGCCACAAAACCTGCTGCCGGAGCCGCCGGGGTAAGCGATGAAGTGCTGGCCAAAGGGGCAACCGTGTACAAGGAGTACTGCCAAACCTGCCACATGGCTGGCGGTGAAGGAACCCCCGGTGTCTTCCCTCCGCTTGCCGAATCTGAGTTCTTGAAGGATAAAGCAAAGTCACTGGATGCAATCCTGAATGGCTTGCAAGGTGAGATCACAGTGAAGGGGCAGAAGTACAACAACGTGATGGTGAAACTGCCGGCCAACTACGACAACGAAGCCGCCTCGGCAGTGATTAACTACGCCGTGCAGCGGTTCGCCGCCGGAGCGTGGACCACCACGCCGGATGAAGTTGCGAAGGCGCGGAAGTGAGAGTATCAGCATGAAAGCCCTCAATACCTGAACCGATTGAGGAGGAGGTACAAACAAAACTGCCCGGTGCTGAAGATTGAGCACCGGGCGGTTTTGTTTTTTTCACTCTCCCCTGCGTGGCCTCTGCTCCATATTGAGTTTCATCGAAGTATGAGCCGCGCCACTGAACGAGCAACTATTCAAGCTCTGCGTAAGGTGAGTTATTCAGATATGATCCTCCCCCCCCCTTACTTCTTCACCGTCAGCATCCGGGTTTTGGTCCAGGTGCCGCTGGTTAGTGTGTAGTAGTAGTTGCCGGATGGCAGGTTGGTGACATCCACCGTTAGCTCGTAGATGCCTGGCTTCTGATACTCATCAACCAACGTTTGGACTAACCGGCCGTTGGCATCGTACAGCACAATCTTTGTTGGACCATCCAACCCCAGCGAGTAGCGGATGTTGGTCACGGGGTTGAATGGGTTCGGAGCGTTCTGATCCAGTGCGTAATCGCTTCCGGTTAGTTCAATCAACCGCAAGTTCAGCCCGCAGATTGGCGCAAGGCCAGTGGTTGCCGCGCTGGTTTTCACCACTGCGCAGTTCACATCGTTCAGCGTCACCTTCACATCCATGCTCCGCTCCGGATCCTTGGTGAACATCACCCCGAACGGCATCGTCAGCAGCTTCCCGGTTCCAACCAATGGCGTTGGCGTGGTCACATCAATAATCAGCAAGCCTGGCTTGCTGGCACTGTTCACCGCTGCGGTCGCCCCGGCTGGGGTCATTGCTTCCAACTTCGCCAGCGTTGCCGGGCGCGATTGCAGCAGTTTGGGGTCGTAGGTAAAGACCACCGAGTATTCTTTTGCATTCAGTGCCGTCACATCTTCGTTCAGCAGCACCGCCACATCCATCTCCTTCCCAAGCTCCACCGCGTTCTCCTTTCCGCGCCCCGTGATCTGGGTGGTAGTGGAAAGATTCTGGATTGGAGCCGCGCTTCCGCTTACCTCCAGCTCGTACTCGGTTCCCCCCGGAACGTTTGTCGTGAACACGATGGTGTCACGCTGGATCACCCCGGCTTGGGTTGGGATGTAGCGAACCTGAACCAACCGATTATCCCCCGGCAACACCGTGAAGGTGAGTGTGGGGTTTGGATCAAGGATGGTGAACGGCGTGCTTCTTCCGCTCTTGAATCGCATCCCAATCACTTGCAGGTTTGCGGTCCCGGTGTTGGTGATGATTGGCGAGAGCAACGCCCCCACGGTGTCGGTGATGCAAAGGTCACGGACTGAGTCGGTGATGCCGCTGATTGCTGGGGTGAACAACTCGCCAACCCCAATCCAATTGCTGGTTGCGTCAACTCCATCGGCGGTGACGGCGCGGATGCTGGCCCGCCGCGTGCCGATTGCTTGTGCGTTGAAGTACCCGGTGAACGTCAACGTGTCGCTTCCCGGGCGAAGCACGATTGGGAAGGTGGCTCCCGAGTTCAGCGTGTAGCGGAAGTCATCGGTGGTTCCGTCGTTGTCGCTGGTGAACTGGAAGCTGGTGATCGCCACGGTGTCGCGGTAGATTGGGTCGCCGGGCATCCAGAACTTGATCTGCATGGCACTGTCGGTTGTTTTCACAACCCGCGTGCCGAAGTCGTAGTCCTGCGTGGCCAATCCCGTTTCCGTTCCGACCCCCGTCAGCACCGATTGCACAGGTTCGGCCTGGCTGGTGTTGTGGTCGTAGGTGATGGTGGCTGTGCGTGGGCCAATGGCGGTTGGTGTGAACTCCACTTGCACCTCTAACGAATCCCCCGGCTGCATATCCACATTCACAAACTGCGATTGGTTCAGGATGCGGAAATCGCTGCTGTGCCCTGCCATTGCTTGCACCCCGGTTACGCGGGCTTGTGTGGTTCCGGCATTCTTAATCCAAACGGAAGCTGGGTATGGCCCGGTCCCAACCCGATGGCGTGGCCAGTCGTAGCTGGTGGCAAACAAGCTGGCTTGGATACCTTCCCCTTTGTGGATCGAGATGCTGTCGTTGCTGGGGTTTGGCGGCGCGTTGTGGCTGAAGACGATTTGATCCTGGAACGGCCCAACAGCGTTCGGCTGGAACGTTGCGTTCACGGTGATAATCTGCCCAGCGTTCAGGTTCAGCGGGAAGGTAAGCCGGCTTCCATGCTCCGATGTAAAGATTGGCGGATTGATGCCCGGATACGCCGAAAGTGCGGTGGCTCCGCTGATCGTCAGCATCCCACCATCGGTCGAGATGTTCCGAACTTCGAACTGGCGGCGAACCAACGTCCCCACCAGTTGTTTGCTGTAATCAATATCGGTCACTTGGATGATCGGTGTTGCCGAGCTTCCGGTAACAAGCGCGATGTAATGGAGTCCGCAATCGTCGGCAACGCCAACCGAATCGCTGAAGCTGCCGCTGCGGTTGGCGGTGAACTCCACGTCAATCGTCGCGCTTTCGGTTCCGCTTCCTGCTGCACCAAGCGTAACAGGGACGGAAAGGTTTTTGGTGATAACGAAGTTGTTCGCGCCATTCTTCAGCCGTACTTCGCGGACTGTGACGGGGCGGCTGTTTTTGTTGGTGATCGTCAAGGTTTTGGTTGACTTCCCGCCAAGAATCAGGTTGCCGAAGCTGAGTGGGTTCGGCTGGATGTCCATATTGAAGGAGGTATAATAGACCGTGTCGCGGCGGAAGTTGCCGGCGCGGTCGGTGGAGATCAGCACGGCGCGGGCATCCTTGGATTTGTCAATCACCCGCAGTTGGAAGGTGGTGGTGCGGTTCCCTGTCTCGAACGTAGTGGGAATAAACAGTTCGTAGTTGTAGGTCTCGGTTGTGTCGGGTTCCAGCCAGATGAAGGCAAGGTTAGCGCGTGCGGCTTCTTCGTCGGGCATATCGTTCACCACGCCATCCACCGTGCCGTCGCAGTTTTGTTTCAGGGTGACATCGGGCGCAACAGTATCCTTAATCCGAAGGTCGCCCAGCGCCGCCGAAAGCGGGTAGCCGTAGCTGTCGAAACTGCTGAAACCGTAGAGATAGCCGCCAAAGGGGCTTGGGCCACGCATCCGGTAGGTTCCTGCGGGAATCGGGAAGGTGGCTCCCATGTATGTTTTCCCGTTCAGCTGGGTTGGATACTTACGGACGGTGGGGGCATACTTCGACATCAACAACTCAAAATTATCGCTTCCACCGGGGGCAATCTCAATTTTGTACAACCCAGCCGAATCCACCGCAAGGTTGACGTAATTATCCTGGAAATCATCCTTGGGGGTGGTGAACACCAAATCGTTTTGGTACTGCTCAACCGGTGTCATCACAAGGAAGAAGGGGTCGGTTGGAACGCCGTTGGTTCCTTCGTAGTACTGGGAGGTGTTGTACTGCGCTACCATAATCGGCTTATCGGAAGTGAACTCCATCGGGATTGGCTCCTCGGGGCGGATTTCAAAGAAACCATATCCAAGCTCACCCCCTTTTCCGGCAATCGTGCCATAGAGTGTGCCGTTGATATAGACTTTTGCCCCAGGCTCGCCAGCAAACACTCGGTAGATTGGCCCTTTGGCGCGGGTCTTGATCGGCATTGCATGATAGACGGTTCCCCACGTGCTGATCGGCAACAACATCTCGGTGATATGGTCGCAGCAGCAGTATTGGATTTCGTTGGGGATGTAGGTGCAGTTATTCCCTGCGGTCACGGCAACCGGCTTGGTGGCATAGATGTAGCTGCCAGTAAGATCGCCGCCGTAGCCAATGGACATTGAGGAGAAGACATCGCCTTTATCAAGCGAGATGGAGAAGGTGCTTCCGGCAGGATGGTTTGGCGAACTCATCGGGTGGCTAATCGTCACCGATGTGCCATCGTAGGGGGCAATAATCATATACTGCGATGGCAGCTTCTGCACATTGCCATCGGTTACTGAGCCGTAGCTGGAGACGATGTACTCCTGCCCCAGGGCGTTTACCGGCAATGCCAGCAATCCATCGCTAGAGTATTTCAGGCGGTTGATGCCATAGACCACGATTGGCGCTTCTGCCTCAATCCTCACTGCACGTTTTTTATAGACCTCATCATCCGGCACATCGGTCTGGTCGTTACGGACAAGGATTTGTCCTTCGATGTTGTCAAGGTCAACCGTGACGATATCGTAGGGGATGGTGTAGAAGGTTTTTTTGAACTGCTGTCCCACCCACACGTTCACACGGGTGCGAACCCCAGAGGTGATATAAAACCTGATGTATTTCTCGCCGCCAGGTGTTCCCGCTTCCCAGTTAGCTGGGAACGCAACATAGAACTCCTTCCCAACATTGTTCAGCCCAAACGGAACAGGGAATTTATTCCCAGTTGGCGCGCCTTGCGCCTGAAGTTGCATCGTTCCGCTAATGCCCAGTAGCAGCAGAAGTGCAATGCGGATCAGAGATTTCATACGTGGCTCCCTTCTCGGTAAGTGTTTTGTGTATTGCTGATTGCTTGGTTATACAATGGATAGAGGGGGGATAAGCGGGATAACGATGCTGGTTGTGAGCAGAGGCAAAGCATCACTCTGGGTGCTTGATATCAGCCGCCGTGCAATAGAAGATTCCAACAGAACCTAAGAAGTTACAGCGATGCAGGCAAGAGGGGGAAACCGGAGGGAAAGTAACATGGATAAAACCCCAATCCCCTGATAGAGAGTTGAACAAGAGGCGAATGAGAGACGGTCGGCCGGTTGGCACTATCGCGTTATCGGCGCGGGCCTCAATCGGCAATGGCTTCGGCATCCACCACCACCCCATCTTCCATCTGCAGCACACGGTCGGCGCGTTGGGCAAGGGCATCGTTGTGGGTGACGATGATGAACGTCCGACGGTCGCGCCGGCTGATCTGCCACAGCAGCGAGTGAAGGCGTTCGCCAGTTTCGGAGTCAAGATTGCCGGAGGGCTCGTCGGCCAGCACAAGCTGTGGCTGCGGGATCAGGGCGCGGGCAACCGCAACGCGCTGTTGCTCGCCGCCGGAAAGCTCGCTCGGTTTGTGGTTGGCACGGTCTTGCAGGTCAACCAGCTGCAAGTACTCACCCGCTTGCGCCAGTGCTTCGCGCATCGCAAGCCCACGGATCATCAGCGGCATCGCCACATTCTCCAGCGCGGTGAACTCCGGCAACAGATGATGAAACTGGAAAACGAACCCAACATTCCGGTTGCGGAACTCGGCAAGGTCCTTCGGGTTCATCCCCTCCAATCGCCGTCCCACAATCTCCACCTCGCCACTGCTTGCCGTGTCAAGCCCGCCGATGATATGGAGCAACGTGCTTTTCCCCGCTCCCGATCTTCCAACAATCGCCACAACCTGTCCCGGCTCAATATCCAACGTCACCCCACGAAGCACCGACAGTGACTTCCCTTCAATCTGATACTCCTTTGTTACCCCCCGAAGCCGCACCACAGGCGATGATGGATGATTGCTCATGCAGGCAAGATACAGCCAAAAGGGGCGTATGCAGCAGAAGGCGCAACATTTATGCTACCCCAACGCCACCGAAGCAATGGATCCACCGCGCGGCTTACCCCCGCCCGGTTAGCGATGGGATCCCCTGCAGAAACTCCTTCCAGACTTTGAACAGCTCCCACGTTGCGCGCACGTCTCTCATGCAATACTCGGCGATTGTTTGATGCTGGCCAGCGGCGAACAATGGGGCCACATCGTTTCCGGTAATTCCTTCTTCTTTGGGGGAGGTGATGCCGAAGGCTTTGCAGTAGAAATCGAAATTCCACCGCCTGCTTGGCCCTGTTTTATCGAACTCCTTAAAAGCCAACTCAGCTTGCAGATCAACATGGCCTTCCAGGTTCCAGCGTGTTCCGGCCATCAGGTTGCGGCTGGGGCGCACCCGCAGCAGTGCCGAGCGAAGCATCAGAAATGGGCAATCGAAACTGCGTCCGTTGAAGGTTACTACGGTGATTCCACGCTCGGCAGATTTTTCGAAGCGTTGCCACCACGCCTGCAAGACTTCGGCTTCCGGCATACAACGCCAAACGGAACCATCGGGCAGCTGCCCAAGGTTCGTGGGAGTTGTGCTGCTGGAAAAAATCATGGTTTTCGGTTCGGTTGCTGCAAGGTCTTCGGCATACAACATCCCGATTGCAGCCACTTGGGCGGTTAGCGGGTTCAGACTCATCTGGCGTTTCTTCTCCTCAATTTGTTCTTCCCCTTCGGCACCACGCAGCAGAAATTCCTGCTGCGAATCAGCTAACGAATCGAACGGCACAGCTGCGGTTTCGATATCAAACACTAAGTAGGGCATATTGGCGGTTTGTTAGTTGTTCGGTATTTCTTCCTCTGCGTTCTTCGCTCACCTTACGCAGAGTTTGAGTAGTAAGCACTTGCCTGTTCGGTGGCTCCACTCATACCCTTCGACAGGCTCAGGACAGGCTTCGACGGGGCTCAGCATGAGCGGAGGGCGATCTTCGGTTGGAGTACCGAAGCATTGCTCTCTTCATTTGACATTTGTCATTCGACATTCGACTGTCATTCGACATTCGACATTTTCTGCACCAAAGCATCGGCAACAATGGCTGGCACAAAGTCGCGGATGGTTGGGGATCCGTAGCGGGCAAGCTCGCGGATGATGGAAGAATTCAGGTAGGTGTATCGCTCGTGTGGCATCAGGAAAATGGTGTTGATCTCTTGAACCATTTTTCTATTCATCAGTGCCATCTGTAGCTCATACTCAAAATCGCTAACGGCACGCAATCCGCGCACAATTGCCGCCGCCCCTTGCTGGCGTGCGAACTCCACAATCAACCCGCTGCAGAGCATCACCCGCACGTTACCGAATTGCGCCAATGATTGCTCGGCAAGGGCAAAGCGTTCATCTTGGGTGAATAAAGTTTTTTTGGAGCTGTTGACCGCCAACGCAACAATCACCCAATCGAACATTTGGGCGGCGCGCTCGATGATGTCAATATGCCCGTTCGTTATGGGGTCGAAGGTTCCGGGATAGACTGCGGTTCGTTCCATTGCAATCGCTCAGTTCAAGTGTGGTCGTTCTTCCGATAGATGGAAACCCCTGTGTCGCCGAAGTGGCGCGTGGTCTCCAACAGTGCAACGTCGGTGCTGCGGCCCTGCATAAATCCGGAATGCTCCAGCACCAACAGCCCGCCGCTACGAACACGCCCAAGCGCGAACAGATCATGCACCAATCGGTCGAAAATTGTGGCCGCGTAGGGGGGGTCGGCAAACACAAGGTCATAACTCTGCTCGGTTCCAACAATGTGGCGAAGCGCGTCGCGTTGCAGCACTGTGCCACGGTCGCGCAAGCCAAGCTCGTTCAAATTTTGCTGGATAGTGCTGGCGGCACGCCCGTTCATCTCCACAAAATCGCAATGTCCTGCGCCACGGCTTAACGCCTCGATTCCCAAGGCTCCGGTTCCGGCGAACAGGTCTATCACCATCAATCCGCCGAAGTCAATTCGGGAGTTCAGGATGTTGAACATGGACTCACGCACGCGGTCGGTGGTGGGGCGTAGTCCAGGGCTATCAATGCTGCGCAGCTGACGGCCACGAAGTGTTCCAGCAATCACCCTCATGGATTCATGTTCTTCATTTCGGTTCTTTCATTTCACTTTCAGGAACGGGAGCATTTTTTCGTACTTCTTTGGGCCGATTCCTTTCACGTTCATGATGTCGGCTGGCACAGAGAATTTGCGGGCGTTACGATGCCCGATAATCGCTTCGGCAGTTTTCTCCCCCACCCCCGGCAGCCGCATCAGTTCGGATTTGGAGGCTGTGTTGATATTGATCGGCCCAGATGGAGGTTGCTTTTTTCCGCTTGAGCTTTTGGAAGCCGCTTTGGCAGCGGAGTCTGCGGCAATGTCCTGGTCGGTAAGCGATTCCCACTGGCTGCTGTTTGCGCTGTCGGTAACGCCCTGGCGAATCTGCGCAGCGCGGTGTGCCGATTGGATGGAATCATGCCGCTGAATTAACGCAGCGATGTCGTGCCGGGCGCGGTTGGGGTCTCGTCCGTCAAAGAATGTGGAGTAGCCCCACCCCACCAGCGCGCCGCCAGCAACAACCAAAGCAACGGTGATATCTGTTTGGGTCAACGAAAGGAACGAAGCAATACGCGAACGGAGGCCCATGGAACCGATCTCTCCTTTTCCCCTGCCATCATTTGTTGAGGAGATATAGATGGATAAAAAAAGACCGACGGCAAGATAGAGCCTTACGGTGTTGGTGGCAAGGGGGGAAACGAAAGATTCTGGAAGAATCACCGCCTCAATTTTGAAAAATGTAACCGGAAACAAAAGTCTGTTGGCTGCGGTTCTGGATACGCTATATTTGCAGCCCTTCGATGCCCGTGTAGCTCAACTGGCAGAGCATCTGATTTGTAATCAGAAGGTTGCAGGTTCGATTCCCGTCGCGGGCTCAAGTAAGTATCAAAAAGGGGATGCCGTCACAGCGGCATCCCCTTTTTTTCTGGTGTCTGGCAAATAAAAAAAACGCCCAGCTTCATCTTGCAGAAGCTGGGCGTTGGTTGTTCTTGCCGGAAAGAACTTACTTGTTGGTGTTTGGTTTCAACGCACCTTCAACTTCTTTCTTGGCATCCTTCATTGCGCCCTCAACCTTCTTGGCACCATCGTTGACTGCGCCCTCGACCTTCTTGGCAGCTTCGTCAACTTTCTTGCCAGCTTCTTCCATCATCCCTTCTTTCTTGGCAGCGGTGGTGTCTCCGGTTGCTGGGGCGGTGGTGGCAGCGGCGGTGGCGGCGGTGTTCATGGTGGCCTCCATTTCGCTGTGTTGCTTCATCAGCTCATCCAGCTTTGCGCCCCATGCGGTGTAGTCAGCTTCGGCGGCTTTCCAAGCGGTTTCCACGTCGGCACGCTTTCCGGCTTTCACCACTTCGGCCATTTTGGCTTGCGATTCGGCCAGCTTGGTTTCGACTTCTTTCACACCCGCCTCGTGATCTTTGAACATCTGATCCATCTTGGCGCGGGTCTCGGCCATTGCGGTGTCGGCTGGATTTGCCGAAGCCTTCATGGTCTCGAACTTTGCCACCAACGCGCCATGCTTGGTCTTGAAGTCGTTCAGTTTGGTGGTAAGATCGCCGGCGGCTTTGGTCCAGGCATCGCTCAGGTCGGTCACGTTCTCTTTGCCGCAGCCAACGATAGCCAGCGCAGCAATGGCCAGCGTCAGCATGGCCTTGTAGGTGTTGTGAATCATGGTTGTTGCTCCTTATTTGGTTTTAGTGGACGGTTTGTTGTATTGCTGTTAAAACAGGTTCTTGCTTCAAGAAGAGTGTACCGGAATGAGGGGTACGGCCACCAGTGGTTCTGCATTCTCGCGATCATTGGCCCCGCTTTTGCGGAAGCGATAACCGAAGAGTTCTTGCCTACTACGTACGTTCAAGTACAATCGGTTTTTTCCGGCTACGTGCGTGTTGGCAACTATCCATCAAACGGCTGCACACTCAGTTCTCCATCCATCCGCTCTTTCAGTTCCTCCACTTTCAACTCTGCCAAGCGTAATTCTTGGCGGCAGCTTTGCGATAGCAGTATCCCTTCTTCGTAGAGTTTCATGGCTTCCGATAGTGGGGCCGACTCACTTTCTAGGGTCTCCACAATCTGGGTCAATCGCTCCAGTGACTCTTCAAACGAACGTTGCTTTTTTGCCATGATAGAATCGCGGTTGGCTTATACGCGCCGTAAAATTGGGCGTTACTGCCGCAAGGCCTGGCCCCGAAAAATGGATGCAGGATTATGGTATCCCAGCAGACAGAACCGGGGAATAATTGCTGTTTGGTGGGGGGAAAGCAGAACAAGCCACCGGATCAGGATGGCTTGTTGGTTGGTACCGCGTACGAGATTCGAACTCGTGTTACCGGCGTGAGAGGCCAGCGTCCTAGACCCCTAGACGAACGCGGCGTGTGGGTCGCGGGAAAGTATCCCTACCAGAAATGTGAAGTTGCCCCGCCAGGGCTCGAACCTGGACTCTTCTGATCCAGAGTCAGACGTGTTGCCAGTTACACCACAGGGCAGTTGTTGCTGGGCTACCAATCCCCAACACACGGAGGGCAAACATAGGGAAGCCAGCTCCGGTGGGCAAGGGGTGCATTACTGGAATAACAGAATAATGCAAAGCTACCAGCCTACGGTTGTCAAAACGAAGCGATTCTCGACAATCAACGGATGTGATTATCACCAGTGGACCCGATCGGGATCGAACCGACGACCTCTAGAGTGCGATTCTAGCGCTCTCCCAAACTGAGCTACGGGCCCGGGGGACGAAAGGGAGACAAACATACGCCTACGGTGCAAACTGTGTCAAGCGTTCGGCCATTGGAAAATGTAGCAGTGTATCGCCCCGCCCCCGCTTCCCCCTTGCCAACAGCCGCAGGTTCGGTATGTTCGGCGGGGAGTGAGGTTTGGGTGCCGGATGTTGATCCATCAGCTTCATAGCTTGGCCAACAGGCTTACGGCTACGGTCAATGTTTCTCATCTCACATCTCCTTTTTGCAGTTGTCTCAATCATCAAGAACACACTCTTCGCTAATGGCTTCTTCAACAAACCACACAACCGTTTTTACCGAGCAAGCTCCGGCTCCAATCGGGCCGTACTCGCAGGGGAAAGTGTTTGGCAATCTACTGTTTACTGCGGGGCAGATTGGCCTAACTCCATCGGGCGAACTTGCCGATGGTCTTCAGGAACAAACCCGGCAGGCGATAGCTAACCTGCAAGCTGTGTTGGAAGCTGGCGGCGCAAATTTTGGGTCGGTGCTGAAGACCACGATTTTCCTGAAAGACATGAATGATTTTGGAATCGTCAACAACATCTACGCGGAAGCCTTCGGCGATTCGGCACCGGCACGCTCAACGGTGCAAGCCGCACGGCTGCCAAAAGATGCCCTTGTTGAAATTGAAGCCATTGCCGCAGTAGGATGATCCACTTCCTGCCATCCACGGTTTGCCTGATACTGCTGCTGGCAGCGGCAACCGCAACCGCGCAAAGTGATACGGCAATCGCCCCAGCAATGGCTGCCGATAGCGTTGCAGCCTTCCCCCAACCGCTTGCTGGAGGAATGACGAAAAGCCCAACAACTGCGATCCTGTTATCGTTGATCCCTGGCGGGGGGCAGATCTACAATGAGCAGTATTGGAAAGCACCATTGTTTGCTGGGGTTGCTGGCTTTTTTCTTGTGCAAGCAATCCGCTATCACAACCTCTATCAGGATCAAGCCGATGTGGTGAATGCCACCCCAGAAACAGATGTGGCCTACGCCCGGCTGAAACGAATCCGTGAGATATACCGCGATGAACGGGATTTGAACATCGCGTACTATCTGGGGGTTGATATCCTTTGCATGGTTGATGCCTACGTTGGCGCGCACCTGTTCGATTTCAACGTGGATGATGATCTCACTTCACGCATCTGGTTCAACCCAGTTCGCCCTGGAATTGGCGTGACGTTGCAGTGGTGACCCCAATGGCGATCTCCCCAGTGTTGGCAAGCATCACAGATCATTCGCCATGCTGCGCCAGCCAGCGAACCGCCTGCCGGAATAGTTGGGCGTATCCCCCCCATTCCACAAACTCGGTTGGACACCAGTGCGGGCCGATATCGCTGGTCCATGCCAGCGTTCTGCCACGGCCATACTCACCAACCACCAACAGCGGATCCGCCCCCACCGAAGCCAGAACCGTTGCGCCATTGCGTGGCGTTACTTTGTTGTAGCCAAGCAAGTACGGCCACTCCCCTTCGATACCAGAAAGGATTGGGTGATGCGAGTGATGCACCGTAATGGCCGAACCTTCCGGATCCTCCACCCTGTCATCATACAGTGAAATCGTCACTGGCAGGGCTTCCTCAACCGGGGTTCCAGCATATCGCGCCCCGGCGTGTAGCCCGGCAAAGCTGTAGTAGCCACCAATCATCGCCAATCCCCCGCCGGTAGCCGTGAACTCACGCAGCAGTTTCAGGCGGTTCGGCGTGCGTTTTCCGTGCAGCCATGTGTCGGGATGCAGCAGTAGCGTGTTGCTGCCGATATCGCTAAGCATGACAACATCATACTGCTGTAATTCCTGCAAGGTCATTGGGAAATTGGAAGGAGCATCGTGGCCCGGAAGATAATCGGCAGTGATTCCGGCATCACGCAACGCTTTCAGCAGATCGCCAGCACCGCTGTGGTAGGTGACGGTGCTGAACTGATCCCACCCTTTGTGGTGGGTGGCGTTGGTAATCCAACTTTCGCCGACAAGGAGCAATCGTGGTGTGGACATGGCGTTGTGTGTGTGCTGTTGGTTGTTGTTTTTGGGAGCAGGCTGGACCTGCTGGTTTTGTGGATTGCGCCCAGCTGGCGTAGCCCTGCTGGACAAAAATGTTGTTGATATGAGGATAACGAAAAATCAAAAACCATCTCATCAGCCTTGCGCCGTAGGTAGTAAAATCTTCGCGGTTGTAGGGCTGTAACTGCTAAAAGATTGGAGGTGTAGGTTGGCATACGCAGAACCACGAACGCGGGCTTTGCTGAACGCAACATTATCACGGAGGAGTTATGCCACGCACAAATGTTCCGAACAGATTCCTTCCGATTGCGGCACTACTGCTGCTTGCCCTATCCATGCCAAGCTTGGCACAAACAACGGGGACG
Organism: Armatimonadota bacterium; assembly: GCA_020850315.1. Taxonomy (GTDB): domain Bacteria; phylum Bacteroidota; class Ignavibacteria; order OLB7; family OLB7; genus OLB7. Next base: position 31,311 of record JADZEY010000029.1, read on the forward strand.
ATTATCGGAACGGTGATTGATGCATCAAACACGCCAATCGTTGGCGCAATGATTCGCCTTAAAAACACGAAACAAGGAGCAATGGCGAAACCGAATGGGCGATTCGTTATCAAGAATGTGGAGGCCGGGTCACATACACTGGTGATTACTGGGGTTGGAATGGTTCCGTATGAATGCACCATAAAGGTTGCACCAGCATGTACAACAGATGTCGGCAATTGTGTGATACAAGATCGCCAGATAGTGTACTGCTGCTACTGTTCCGGTCTGGGAATCCCGATTGATGAGGTAAACCAGAGCATCAGTACACAGCCGCAGGAGATCATCCAGCCCCAACCACCGCCCCAGCCCACGGCAGAGGCAACAATCCAATAGGGCACAGAAACCGTGAGCAAAAACGAACAGTGGGTTGCACCAGATTGGTGCAACCCACTGTTCTGTTTGGCTTGGGGGCAATGGTTGCGATGTTATTCTTCGGTCATTTCTGTTGCTTCGGCATCAACCTCTTCTTCTACCATATCATGGTCAATTTCTTCGATGTCGAACATCTCATCCTGCGGTTCCATCTCTCCGCTGCTCTCCTCGTAGAAACCACGGACGTTGGGGTGGTTACGGTTGATAAGAATGATGGAGTAATCATGTGGTTCGCCATGCCGTTTCTCGATGCGGATTGCCCCAGCATCTTCCAGCGTGTTCAGCATTGCCTTCCGCTCAAAGTCGTGAAGCTGTGGCAGCGCGTCGGAAAGTTTGCGAAGGAATGGGCTGATCCAGACCTCGGCATGGTGGCCGTAGTTTTTCAGCAGCACATCCACGCAGGTTTGCTCCTCATCGGTAGCTAATTCGGTTACGTCGGTGAAGCTGCCGGTTACCCCCTCGCTTACTTGCAGGCCGTTATCCCACCATTCCCGTTCGGCACCGGGGACTTCGGATCCATGGCGTGGTTTTGGGCGTGGGGTGTGGCGTGCGACGGCTTGCTCCATCTGGCGTTGGGCGTTCGGGTCGGCAGCAACGGCAAGGTCAATGTAGTGCGAAGCCCCAATGAACTGAAGCATATCTGGTGAGATGCAAGCGCGGAACGTCGCCAAAAGCACCGTGCGTCCCTGGCGTTTGATATGCTGCACCAGCGGGATGTAGTCCCGGTCGGCACAAACAATCACTAAGGTGGAAATGTCGGCGCGGGTGTACAGAAGTTCCAGCGCGTCAATCGTAAGCTGAAGATCGGCTGAGTCGTTCAACCCCGATGCCGCCACGTTGCGTGTCTCCACCCCCATTTCGTACAGGGTGCTTTGGATGCCGTTGCGTAGCTCCTCGAAATCGGCATAAGCTTTTAGCGTGATGGCGTTGCGGTTGAGTTTGCGGTCAAGCTGACGCTCGACCCCACGGATCATGTCGCCGATTGAATCAGGAACGAGGGAGGTCTCGTTCTGGCTGTTTTTCAAGTAGGCGAACAGATTTCCGTAATCAACAAGGATTGCTGCGGTTGCACGTGCGGCAGCGGCAGTGGCTGTGCGTGCGGCTGTGTTGTTGTTCATCACAGGCGGAAGAATAGATTGATGAAGAATACCGCAAGCACAACTAAAGCCTGCGGCAGTGTGTTGTCATAGTGACAATGGTCGGAAATTATCTTGGGTACAGGAAGTGTTGGGACAACGAAGCGTTCAGTGACGTGTGAACGATAAGCGGGCGCAAAATAGTTCCCACCCATGCTTGTGGGGGTGGGGTGAAGGATTGTTTATGAAATTTTACAAGCCGCCGGGATTCCGATTGGCGGGGTTACAGCATCCGCCGCAGCCGTGCCACGGGGATGTTCAACTGCTCGCGGTATTTCGCAACGGTTCGCCGGGCAATGTTGTAGCCAGCGTCGTGCATTCGGTGGCTTATTTCATCATCCGATAATGGAGTTTTTTTGTCCTCGTCCTCAATCATCTCCTTGATTTTTGCTTTCACGATTTTGTTGGCAACTTCCTCACCGCTTGCAGTGTGAAGTTTTTCGGAGAAGAAGTACTTCAGCTCGAAGGTTCCGTAGTCGGTTTGCACGTACTTTCCGTTGACCACACGGCATACGGTGGAGATGTCCATCCCAATCCGCTCGGCAACGTCGCGGTAGATCATCGGCTTCAGTTGGTCGGGGCCGTACAGAAAGAAATCCTGCTGCAAGTCCACAATCGCCCGCACCACTCGCATCATTGTTTGCCGCCGCTGGTGGATAGAAGCAATAAACCACTTGGCTGCTTCCATTTTTTCCCGTAGGAATTTTTGCGCGGTGCGCTCGGCACTGCTCCGTTTTTTGCCGCGCCGCATCAGATCCTGGTAGCTGTTGCTTATCCGCAGTGACGGAATGTTCCTGTCGTTCGGGGTGATGATGATATCCTCCCCCTCCCGTTCAACAACAAAATCTGGAGTGATGTAGTTGGTTTCGGTGATGGTAAAGGAGCCTTCCCCGGGCTTCGGGTTCAGCGACCGGATCACCTCCAACGCACGCTTCAAATCTTCTTCGCTACAGCCGTGGCGGGCGCAAATTTTCTCGAAATGCTTGTGAGTGAATTCGTTGAATGTGTCGCGCAGGATTGCGTAGGCAAGGGAGAAGTTGGAGAGGTTGCTGTGCAACTGCGGCTCCAACTGAACCATTAAACACTCCCGAAGATTGCGTGCACCCACCCCTATCGGGTCAAGCCGTTGGATACGGTGCAGCACGGCCTCGGCTTCTTCGTAGGTAAACGCCGGTAGGTCAGGAAGCGGAGCCAAGATCACCCCGGCTGACAATGCTTCCTCGGCTGGGAGCGATTGCGGCACCGATGCAGAACCCCGCTGGGGTTGCAAGGGCTGTGCCGAAGTCCCCATCTCCAAAATCTTTGCTAACTCCTCAATGGACATCCGTGACATCTCCTCCAGCGAGATGGAGTCCACGCCGCGGCGGGCTTCCGGTACCCCCTCTTCCTCTTCGTCATCTTCTATCTCATCTTCAGCTAAGCCGTTAGGCTGATAGAGTTCTTCATCAAGGTCGTCGTGATGCTCCAACTGTTCTTGCAGCCGCGCTTGGCGGATCTGTGCTGCAATCCGTTCGCGCCCAAAAGGTTGGTCGCTGGCTGGGGCTTGGTAGCTGTCAAAACGTCCGTCGCCGATTGCGGTGTTTTCCACATACACCGTTTGGCTGGTCATGGCGATGAACTTGTTCAGGTCGTCCACCACCTCATGCAGGTCGCGCCGCAAGTATCCGTCGTCGTCAATGTTCCCGATAATCTCCTCGGCCAACACCAACTGGTTATCGCTGATGGTTTGCATCCGCAGTTGCGCCAGCAGTTGCTGGGCAAAGGTCTCGTAGGCGCGTTGTGGTTGCTCTTCGTATTCGTCCCCTTCCTGCCCTGCAAATGTTGGTGCTTTGTAGCCTTCGTAGTCGTCGGTGATGTTGTAATCAAGCTCGTCATCTGCCGACCGGCTGTTTCCGTCAAACTCGAAATCGTCATCATCATCGCCGCTGGAATTTTCACGCGGCGCAAGGTCTTGCTCTGGCGTACTATCCAGGTCTTGTTCAAAGATGCCAGCTTCTTCCAGCAAGGGGTTGGCTTCCAGTTCTTGCTTAATGGCTTGCTCCAATGCTGCCGTTGGCAACTGAAGCATCTTCAGATACTGGACCTGCTGCGGCGTGACCCGTTGCTGCTGCGTTAGTATTGGGGAGAGCGTAATCATCACTCAGAGAACATCAAAAAATGTCAGGTTGATTCTTCATCAGCTTGTGTGTTGCACATCAGTTCGGCAGCGTGCGATGGCGTTGTAACACTGGGGCCAAATATACACAGAAGGGGAACACAGCTATCCCCCCGCGCCTTGCTCCCTGCCTCATTTCCCTTTCTTTTTTGTGGTTGCCAAATGCTCGGCAAGCTGGGCGTAGAACTCTGAGCCGAAGGCGCGGGTTAGAGCATCTTCCAGAAACCGGTAGAGAGGGACTCCTTCTTGCCGACCACGCAGAAGCGCGGGGCGGCATTCGCTGATTTTTTCATAGCGCAGGTAGGTTGCGCCGAACAGTTCTTCCACACGGATCGGGAACAGATGGCAGCTGATAGGCTTGCGGAAACTGGTTTCGCCGTTGAAGTAAGCACGTTCAATCGCACACTTGGCGATCCCTTCCTGGCGATAGACAAAGACGCAATCGCGTTCATCAATGCAGGTGGTGGCATAGTCGCCCGGCTCCCCTTCCACCGCACCAAACGTTGCAATGGCAATGGCGTGTTCGGGCGAAAGGTAGGGAAGCGCGGCGGGAATTGATTGCTCTATCTGCTCAACCTCGGTATCCAACACCGGCGCGCCCCGCCCGCCGGGCATGGTGCAACACGCCCCACGGCACGCTTGCAGGTCGCAACTGAACTGAACGCTTCCGATAGCGTTATCGGCAACAGCATTGATGATAGTGAACATGGACGGCAAAATTACACTACTACTTAGAAGTTGTAGAGGGACATACTGTTACTTGCAACAGAGGGGGGTAATTAGCCAGATTCGCCCTCGGCTTGCGAAGCAATATACAAGCCACGCAACGGTTGGCAAGGGTACACGAACGGGCAATACTTGTTCGCACGTTATCGCCTTCATGTGAGTTACCGCCCAACGCAGTTGCCCCCCCATCCATTACAACCTATGCTTGAAAATATCGCGCAAACGACTACTGAACTACTGGACGGACACGACGTTGCTGGACAGGTACTTGCCGTTTCGGAAGAACGGGAGTTTGCAGAAGTAGTCCCGGAATATCTACGCTCCGGCTATCGCTTGCTGATGGCTGGCGACGCTAACGCAGCCATTGCGTTGTGGCAAGATATCTACCACCGCTATCCATCAGCAGAAATCTGTGGCCATATCTCCCGTGCGCATTGCTACCAGATGTTCTTCCAGAACCATTACAGCATCCCTGCCGACCGCGCCCCTCACATCCGTGAAATGCGAAGCTGGGCCGAGCGTGCACTGACACTGAACCCCAATTCCTCCATCGGCCACGCAATGCTCTCGTTTGCCATTGGGCAGGAAGCGCTGATCAGCCGCTCGCAACGGAAAATCCTTGCCGAAGCCTCGGAAATCCGCCACCATGCCGAACAAGCTGTGCTGATTGACAACAACTGGGTGGGGCATTTTGTGCTTGGCATTTGGCATCGCGAATTGGCTGGGATTAACCCTGCGCTGCGGGCAATCGCACGGATATTTGTCCAGAAACTTCCCCGTGCCAGCTATGCAAAGTCTATCGAGCACTTCCAGCAGGTGCTGAAGCAGTACCCAGAGAACAATTTCATCTATGCCGAAATGGCATACACCTACGAACAAATGGGGGACATGGCGCAAGCCTGCACCATGTACAAACGCTGCATCACCATGCCGTTGTTTAAGCACCCCATTTCCGAACAGATGACCCGTATCGCCGTTGAGCGAATGGGGAAGAAATGCCGCAAAGCAACGGCGGCTTCGTAGCGTTTCTGCATCGCTTCTAACAATCGTTCCCGGCGCGAAGGCCCCATTGGCTTCCGCGCCGGCGATGTTTTTTTTACCGGCGTAGCGATTGCCGCAACAACCGCCAAGCACAATTCTCGGCATATCTTTGTGCGGCCAACACACTCACTTTAGATGCAGTCGCATGAACCTTCAGTACGCCGAAATCGCGCTTGCAGCGTTAATTGCCGGAACCATAGATACCGTTGTTGGTTTTGGTGGTGGGTTGCTGCTGCTTCCTATTCTGGTGCTGGTTGTGGGAACCTTCGATGCGGTGATGCTGACGGCACTGATACCGCTGGGGTGGAACATCCCCCGCATTGTGCTGCTGCGCAACTGGATTGATTGGGAAAAAACCTTGTGGTTCGCTGCGGGGATACTTCCCGGTGTGCTGGTTGGTGGCCAAATGCTTGGCCACCTGGATACATCGGCAGTGCGGATTGGGATTGGATGCGTGATGGTGCTGTTTGGTGGCTACTACATCCTGCGGCTGTACGTGGAGTTGCCCGGCGAACGGCTTCCCGGACTGTGGGTTCTGCCGATTGTTGGGCTTCTGACCGGTGGCATCAGCGCGTGGCTTGGCGCGGGGAATGGACCGCTGCAGACGTGGGCGCTGGACGCTTCCGGGTTAAATGCCCACCAAGCCGCCGCCACAAACGGCGCGTTGGGGGGAATCACCGCCGCCGCACGGTGCATTGCCTACGGGTTTGCTGGCCAGTTGCACGCTGGGTTGATCCCCACCGCCGTGGCCGGAATTGCCGGGGCCGTGGCCGGCGCGCTGGTTGGTATCCGCTACACCCGCCGTGCAAAAGATTCCACGCTGGAGTTAGTGGTGGGGCTTGCTATTGTTCTGGCTGGGATTCGGATGTTTTTCAGCTTTGGCGCGGCGGCGCCGCCGCACACCCCACCGCCAACCCCAGTGGCAGCCGTTTGGCAGATTGAGCATATCCCACAGGAAATCCCACAGAGGAATTAGCTGAGCGTGTAGTAATCCTCACTTTGGTTGGTGAACAAACGGATAAGCCCAGCACGCACCAGTCGCACAAGGCTTCGCGAGGCACGGCGTTCGGAGATGTTCACCAGTTTGCGGTACTGCTGCAACGTGATCCGCCCGTGCCGGCCTAGGTACTGAAATAACGCCTGCTCAATATCCCCAATTTGCAGCCGAAGCGGCGGGGAATCGGGGCCGCTGGCAGCAAGCACACGGGCAACCTCCCGGCTGGCGGCAACGCTTCGCTCCCCCTGGCGGATATACACGCCAACCTCGAACCCAATCTGCCGAAGGTCTTTCTTCTGCATATTCTCCAGCAGCCGATGCGGCTTCAAGGGGCTTTCGGGGATACGAAGAACAATGACATCACACAGCTCCACCGGCACGATTTCAATGTCGTACTCAATCGGTGGGTCGCTGTAGAACTCAGCCGCCGTTGTGATAAGGTCAATCTCGGATTTTTCGCTCTCCACCCCCACAATCGTGCCGTCGTCATCAACGCCGACAATCAGATACCCCCCACGTGTATTGGCAAGCGCGATCATCTCGCGGGCGATTTTCTCAAAGCCTGAGAACTTCCGCTTGAACTCGACGGTATCCGATTCGCCAAGCTCGATAATCGAACGAAGTTTTTTGGGACTCATGTGGTGTCAACAAAATGCCGATGGCCATCTGCTGCATGGCCCGTTTTGGCTGATGCTCCCCTCTGAATAGGTTGGGGTTTTGACTGTGAGCTTTTGATCTGGACTTTTGAAGCCAACAGGCAGGGTGAAAATACAAACTTCCGATTGCCGTCACAGCAGACGCGGAACTGTGGCCACAATACGCTGCCAACTCCATCGGCCACAGATTGCTCCACAACGGCAAACACCTTGTTGCCAACCTTTGGGGTAACGCCCCCGAACCAACCGCCTGTAATCGCAACTCTACAAGTGCACAGGCGATTTCTACCGACTTCCTTTTTCCGATGATGCCGTCGAACCAGAACGATACTGAACCCAAAACCTATCCGTGGCGAATCCCCCCACAGGAACCAGCCCCCCCCCAGCCCGCCACGCCAACCACCGAAGAAGCAACCGACCGCATCCCCTGGTCCAAACTGCTGAAGTACTTGCTGATTGGCCTTGTGGGAATGTTCCTGCTGCTGGTGCTGTTCGATAAAATCATCATGCCGTGGTATGTGAAGTTGGGGGATGTAGAGACTGTCCCGAATGTGGTTGGCCTTCCGTTCGATTCGGCCAAAGTGAAGTTGGAGGAACGCGGGTTCGAGGTCCGCAAAGGGGAATCGCGCAATGATGACACATACCCCGCCGGCACGGTTGCCCAACAACTCCCCTACGGCGGCGCGGAAACAAAGAATGGCCGCCGGGTCTATCTCACCATCAGTTTGGGGACTGAGATGATCGCCATGCCAAACATGGTTGGGATGCAAGTTCGCGAAGCCCGTATCACCCTGATGCGGGCAGGGCTGGACATCGGCGAGATCACCTACGAGTACAACGACACGGTTATCCGCGACCTGATTTTTTCGCAAAGCATCCCCGCGCAAGTTGGCGCACGCCCTGGGTCGCTGGTGAATGTTGTTGTCAGCCGCGGCCCAACAACCCGCTACACACTGATGCCCAGCCTTGTCTCGCTAGATATCGAGCAAGCCCGCACCCGATTGGAAAACGCTGGGTTGGTGTTGGGGGTGGTTCGCTACAAGGAAGAGGGTGGCTGGGCTCCGAACATTGTGATAGAGCAATCGGTTGCACCATACTCCAAAGTGGCCGAGCGCGCCGCCATTGATGTTGTGGTTGCCGCCGCCCCCGGAAGCATGGGCCCAACCCCGCAAGGTGATGAAGCCAGCGGAACCGAAGAGCCGACCGTGAAAAACGTTGAGCCAGCAGAGAAAAAATCGGCTACCGAGAAGCAAAAAAACTGAGTGCCGAGGCATCGAGCCGGGTGGCTTCGCGGGGGATGGTGCGCAGGCTGAACTCCGAGATCAATTCGGTTGCCGTTGTTGGTTCGGGGCGGTCAATCATCCCGCAACTCCATGCCAGCCAGCCAATAAGCTGCTGGGCAGCAACCCCCGATTCCCGAAGCTCCCGAAGCGCGACCGCCCCATGCCGCTTTGCCAACCGAACTCCATCGTCACCCAACATCAGCGGGACGTGGGCGAAACTTGGCGGGGTTGCGCCAAACGTCCGGTGAAGCAGTATCTGGCGCGGTGCCGAACCAAGCAGGTCATCCCCCCGCAGAACGTGAGTAACCCCCATGGCAATGTCGTCCACCACAACAGCAAGCTGATAGCTAACCACACCATCGGCGCGGGCAACGATAAAGTCACCCGTGGTTTGGCCAAGCTCCTCACGTTGCAATCCCGCAACTTCATCATGCTGTTCCACCACTGTTCCCGGGCAGACTTTGAAACGGAAGGCTGGTGATTTTTCTTGGCTTCGTTGCTGCTGCTGTGCGTGGGTAAGCTGGCGGCACGTTCCCGGGTAGATTGGCCCATCGGCTCCGTGCGGCGCGCTGGCAATGGAGCGGAGTTCCTTCCGCGAACAGAAGCATGGATAGAGTAATCCGCGTTCCTGCAACGTGGCCAACGCCTGCTGGTACAAGGGGAATCGGTTCGACTGGAAGTAGTCTGAGGTTAGTTGGTTATCCCAATCCAATCCAAGCCAGCGGAGGTCGCGCACAATCTGTTCGGCAGCGTTCGGGGCGGCGCGTTGGGTGTCTAGATCTTCAATTCTCAGAATGATCCGCCCCCCCATGTTCCGCATCTGCAACCATGCCAGCAGGAAGCTGCGGGCGTTGCCAAGATGCAGGTATCCGGTGGGGCTTGGGGCAAGCCGTCCGCATGGCCGCTGCGGTTCAGAATCGGCCATATTCCTGGAACAATTTCTGCGCCCCTTCCCCCGATGTCAGCCCGCGATGGGTTGCGGCTTCTTCGGCGCAAGCGCGTTCAAGCTCGGTGTAGATTTCATCGAACCGTTCCTGCGGGATCACAATCACCCCGTTGGCATCGCCAAAAACGATGTCGCCCGGGCGAATCGGAACTCCATCCATGACAACGGTAGTGTTGAATTCGGCCATGTATCCACGCCGACGAATATCCTTGATGCATCGCCCTGTTCCAAACACCGGAAACCCCAACGATGCAATCTGCTCAAGGTCCCGCACGCCGCCGTTCACAGCCGCCGCAACCGCACCGCGTGCCTGGGCGCGCGCGCTCATCATCCCCCCCCACAATGCTGCGTCAACGTCGGCATCGGCAGCAACCACCACAAAGGCTTTCTCTGGGATTGCATCCACCATCTGCAGCAGCGTTGTGATCTCCACATACTGGTTGGTGGCCACCACACGGCAGGGGAAGGCAACGCCACAGACCTTCAATGAAGGATCGGTGAATATCTGCTGGATGCTGTGGTGCAGCGCGGTGCTGGGGATTCCAAGCCGCTCCATCGTGTCGGAGATCAGCGGCGAGTAGAATCGGAGCATCCCGGCAAGTTGTTCGGTTCGGTTGTTCGGCATGGTTGCGTGGCAAAGAAGAATATGAGTTGCGGGTGAGGTGTGGCGTTAATGCCTTGCCACCCCACCATCCACGTTGATTGTTTGCCCGGTGATAATGGAGGAAGCTGGCGAGGCAAGGAAGGCAACAACTTCGGCAATGTCGTCCGGCTCGTCCCCGCGCTGGACCGCTTGCTGGGGAAGCAGATGCTCCAGAATGGATCCCACCAATTTTTCGTTTGCCGGGCGCTGGGTTGCCGTCAGCCCAACGGTGATGGCGTTGACGGTGATCCCGTACTTCCCAACCTCGCTGGCCAACGAGCGGACAAAACCAACCACCCCCATTTTTGCGGTGACGTAGTGGGTGAGATATGGCGTTCCCAGCCAGATCGTGTCGGAGCTAAGGGCGATAATCCTCCCGAACCCGTTTTCTTTCATTGAAGGGAGTGCGTACTTCGTGGTCAGGAACAGGCTATCTAAGTTCACCGAAAGCATCCGTTTCCATTCGTCGAAACCGATCAGTTCAAAGGGTTCTTCGTGATACAGCCCCACGTTGTTGACCACAATGTCAACATGGCCATACTTGCGCATGGTTTTTTGGAAGACTTTCCGCACCTGTTCTTCATCGGTGACATCGGCGCGGGTGGCATCAATCTCTCCGCCAATTTCCTGGACGCTGGCCATTGCTTCGCCGGCATCAGCAATGTCGGCAATCATAATGCTGGCCCCTTCCTGGGCAAGCCGGCGGCAGAACGCCTGGCCGTTACCGACGGCTGCCCCGGTGACAATGGCGACTTTATCGTTCAGACGCTGCATGGTTCAATGCACAAAAATCATGTATTGAGTTTCCCAACAACCATTGGGGTTGTGGCGGTGGCAACTTACACACGGGGCGTTGGGCTGCGGCAATGTTGGGCTGTTCCCATTTGTTTCCCAGCAGGGGGAATTCATGGATTTTTTTCTTCTATCCGGCGTAGTTTCCACCAATTCTTCTTGTTGCCGTTCAACACTTGCACAGGTGGGCGGGGGAAGCGATGTTTGCCGTGGTAGTGGATGGGCGCATGGAAATTTGCAGTGCAGCAATCGTGCTTACAGTATCCATCCGATTTGTTCGTCATGGCGAACGTGCGCCAAATGCGCAGCGGGGTGAGGCTATCAGCCCGCAGAAGTATCAACTTTAGAGTATCAACCACAATGGATGACGTAATCGCTGCCGAGCCACACGTTGCCGAATCAAACGTTGCCACGGCTCCGTCGCCAATCACCATCACCGAGAAGGCGTTGGCGGAAGTGCAAAAAATCAAAGAACAGAACAGCATTCCCGACAGCTACGGGCTGCGCGTTGGCGTTCGTGGCGGCGGATGTTCGGGGCTAAGCTACACCCTGACGTTCGATGCCGAGATGCGCGAAGGGGATAAGGAAGTTGTGTTGGAAGGGGTGCATCTGTTCATTGACAGCAAAAGCCTGTTCTACCTGATGGGAACCGAGCTTGATTACACCGACGGCCTAAACGGGCGGGGCTTTGTGTTCAACAACCCCAATGCTGCCAAGACCTGCGGCTGTGGTTCCAGCTTCGGCGTGTAACTCTCCCCTTGATCTTCCCGCACGATAACTGCCGGGAAGGGAGTAAGCGCCACACGGCGCATGGTTCCCTTCCCCGGCGTTCTTTCCCAGCTTCACATCTTTTTTTTGACACAAGCAACCTTCCGCTTTGCATGGAATCAACACAACGCCCCCTTGCCAACAACCCGCAAGCCAACCAGCATCTGGACAACGACCCGAACTACGACGTGCTGGTGGATAAACTTCACACCCGCACGGTGGAGCGGAAAATCATCTGGGAATTGGGGGATGAGTCAGATGAGTACGTTTCCAACCTGAAAGGGAAATCCTCCTTCACTATCCGCCGGATTAAAGAGAACTACAAGTACGTTCTGACGATGCGGAACGAGACAGGTGAGGTGGTGTTCCGAATCTCGCACGATAACCTGGAAGCCTCCAGCAGCGAAGCCCTGCTCCGCCTGTATAAACTTGCCGAACGAATCGCCAAACAGATAGATGAAGAGGTGGATAAAGCCATCCACCTGTTGGATGATTTGGGGGATGATGAGTGAGGGGGAATGTCGAGTGTCAAATGTCGAATGGGGGAGAAACTACTCCCTCTCTCTTCCTTGCAACTGACCACTGGCAACTGACTGCTGCCTCCTCCCCTCTTCCCTGTGATCCGTCCTATTAATTCCGCAAAAAATGTCATTGCCAGAAATGGCGCGATCCCCTATTATCGCACCTGTTAGAACCTTCCCTGCACCCTATCTCCGATTGAAACTTTTGACAGTTTTGCGGTGTTGTTTGCCGAATTGTGGCATTCAGCACATAAGTTGCGACACCAAAACCTGAAGCACCATTGAACTGTATCGCCTTCTTTACAGCCTGGTAGCTCCTTTCGGGTTTGGTATCAGTACTTCGTTACGTGCTTCCTTCTTGGCAACCTGCTTCTCCAATTACAACATACACTAACCTCACCAACCTGAGAGTGTTTCCATGACAAACTTCTACACACGATGGAAGGGCCGCCTGCTTTCGGCAGCGATGCTCTTCGCACTGTGCTTCGGCACAACACAAGCCCAGTGGGCAGAGCTACCGGCGTTAAGCGACCAAATCAACTTTGGGATCAATGCCATCTACAACGGCAAACTTTATACGTGGGCAGGGGCATCATCAAGCCAGTATCTGCTTGGCGGGCAATCCTTGGATATCGCCAACGGCTCAAGCTGGGTGACGGGGGTGGTTGCACCGATCAATGAGCCAAAAGTTGGTGGGTACGGTGGGGTGGTCAACGGTAAAATCTATCTGATGGGGGGCACCTACAACGCAGTGCAGAATGGCCAACAGGTGACTGCCGCTTCTCCTCAGGTCTATGAATACGATCCGACATCGAACACCATGACCGCAAAAACCCCAGGCCCAACGTGGTGGTTCAACGGAGCTGGTGCTGTGGTTGATGGGAAAATTTATCTAATGGGCGGGCTTACCGTAGCAAACAACCAGTTTGTGTACAACAACACCGTCCATGTGTACGACCCACAAACCAACACGTGGTCAACCGCAGGCAATGGCCCGTACATTGCCCAGTATCCAACTGCCACGGCAATCGGCAACACCATTTACTTGCTCAGCGGAGCCAACAACCAAAGCTCTGCATTGCCTCTTGCCTACAAAGGCGTTGTAAGTGGTGGCACTATCACTTGGACGGCAATTGCAAACCACCCAGTTGGTATGCAACGCGCTGGCGCAGGGGTGTTGGGGGGTAAAGTGTATGTAGCTGGCGGCGCAAATGCCCAGGGTGAACTTGATGCCGTGTACAAGTACGACCCAGCCACCGACAAATGGGGTGCTGATTACGCTCTGCCGGTAAAGACGTACAACGTTAGCACCATGCCAAGCGATGCCAACTCCTTATACTGGATTGGTGGCCTGAACAACGCCAAAGCCTTCCAGTTCACGCCAGGCGCGCAAGTTGCCGTTGCTTCGGTTGACCAAACTAACTTTGTGGTCACGGTGAACAAAGGGGATAACAAGACCATTAACGTACCGGTGACCAACCGCGGCGTAATTGACCTAACCGGTACCGCCACCGGTGCAATGCCGTGGCTGACCGCTCCACAACCGCTGACTGTGACAGCCGGAGCAACCACCAACTTGGTGCTTAGTGTCAACTCCTCAACGCTCTCGGTTGGCAAACACACCACCACGGCCACGCTTACCACCAACGATGCCAAGAACAAAACGATCACCATCAACGTGACGGCATGGGTTGTTGAGAACCTGAAAACCCAACCGTTCACCGCAGTTATCGAAGAAGGTGGCGGATCGTGGTGCCCACCGTGCTTTGCTGGTATTCAAGAGTTAGAGTCTATCAAGCAGCAGCTTGGCGACCGCGTGTTGGTGCTTTCCTACCACGGCAACCAAGGGGGTTCTTCCACCAACAAGGACCCGATGCACTTCCCAGAAGGGATTAACACCATTCAAAAGTTGGGACTGAGTGGCTTCCCCAATGCAGCGTTCCAACGCCGTGTGTTCAAGGGTGAACAGTATCCAATGATTGGGCTTGGCTCATGGGCTGATGCGCTGAACACACTGTTCGCCGAGCGGGACGTTGCCGCTGCGGCCATTGACATTGACGAAAGCAGCTACGATGCTGGCACAAAGATGGTCACTGCAAAAGTGACAGTCACCACTGCCGAGGCTATCGAGATGAAGGCCGGGCGCACGCTGCGCCTGACAGGATTAGTGATCCAAGACGGCATTGTTTATCACCAAGCTGCTTCCCAGACACGGTTGTGGACATTCCATGATGCTGTGCGCTCGATGGGGCCAACGATTGATGGAACCCAACTGACCGTTCCACAGGGAATGCTTGTTGAAGGGAATATCCTGCCACCAGGCAGCGTCCTGAAAGGAACCGTCACCTTTAAAGTGACCAACGAAAACGACCAGGGGAAACTGCCGGGCGACGAAAATTACCCGGAGATCACCTTTGATGCCAACAACAAGTTGCCAATCAAATTGGAGGATTGCCACTTGGTGGTGTTGGCTCACATCAACGATGGCAGCAACTACGGTGAGATTCTTCAGGGGGTGAAAGCTCCATTCCCAACCAGTGGGCCGGCTGGCGCAACGATTTCGCAAACCACCAGCAAGTGGCAAGCAACCATCAAGCCAACCGAGACCGCCAGCTACACAACAACCATCAAGAACCTGACCGATGCTCCGCAAGAGTTGACCGTCACACGCACCAGCAACAGCATTCCAGCCGGCTGGAGCAGCTACATGAAGCTGGGCAGCAACCAGCTTGATCCGAACACATCAACGGGCAACGTAACGCTGCCGCCGGGTGCTTCGATTGCTGTGCAGCTGTACGTCACCGGCACAACGGAAAAAGCCAACGGAACAGTTTCGCTTCAGTTCAAAGCTGGCGCAACCACGCTTGACCAAAACTACACGACCACAACCACCGAAAACGAACCTTCCAGTGGTGTGGACGATGCACCAGTAACTGGCGTTGGAATGAGCCTTTCGGCAAACCTGCCGAACCCCGCCAACACCAGCACCACGTTCAGCTACTCGCTGCTGCAAAGCGGTGAAGTAACGGTGAACGTGACCGGAATCAGCGGCCAGAAAGTGATGACCCTGACCCCAGGCTTTGCCGAGGCAGGGCTGCACACTCTCCGCTTGGATGTCAGCACGCTGCCAGCAGGCAACTACATTGTCACGCTGAACAGCAACGGACGTTCGGTCAGCCGCCGCATGACGGTTGTCCACTAAGCAAACGCTTGCAAAAACTACGCGCCCCGGCCATTGCACGGGGCGCGTGGTGGTTTTAATTTTGTGCAACACAACTAACTAGAGGATGATACCTATGAAGAATTTCCTTTCTGCAACGCTGCTCCTGCTTGGGGGGCTATGCTTCCTATCGGCCAATGCTGGCGCACAAAGCTTCAGCGTGGCAATGGAAGAACCGCACGTGACGGTTTTTAAGGAGTACAACGTGATCACGATGGACTACATCTTCCATGTGGTCAACACAACCAGCTCCCCATTGGCACTTGTTGCTTCACGCACCAAGAATCAACTGCCAAACCCTGACACATCAACAACTGTTGTTTGTTGGGGCGATCTATGCTACGATGCCAAAGAAAGCAGCTACAACGCAAACATCGTCAAGCCAGGAAAGTCACCATACTGCAAAGTGACGGTGACGCTTCCGATTGGCGAAACCCGCTGCGGTGATGTTCAGATGGTGTTTGGTGTGCAATTCAGCGAGGAGTCAACAATCCGCGACATCGTTGCTTGCCCGCCAACCAGCACCAGCGGCGTTGACGCAGCAAACTTGGTGACTGGCGTGAAAATCGCGCCAAACCCAGCAACCATCAACCCAACCATGACGCTCCCAACCGAACTGCAAACCGCAGGCGAACTAACGCTGAATTTGTTCACGGTGAAAGGGGCAAAAGCTGCCGAACAACGCTTCGCAGCCGGAAGCGAATCGGTGGTGGTAAACACCAGCGAACTTCCGAACGGAGTCTATTTCTACCAGATTGCTGGTGGCCAGAAAGAAGCACGCGGAACAATCGTTGTGGCCAAGTAACGCAGTATCCTCAGAATCATCCTCGGACATTAGCAACGGGATGCAGGCCAATGGCTTGCATCCCATTTTTTTTTGCTCTCTCTTCCCCTCTGTGTTCTCTGTGCCTCTGTGGTTCTTTCTCCTGGAGTGAAGGAAGAGGAACCACAAAACCCCAGAGTTGGGAAAGAAGAAAGAAGATTCCGAGCACATTTAGAATTAGTCCGCAAACATTTTCTTACCCCACCCCGCTCCCCTGCATCGGAAAAATCGGCAAGTTACCGACCCTTCGGTGGAAGGCGTTTGACCAACGTCCATCCACCGTCTAACAAGTTCTTCACACACTACTTCCAAACAGCACCATGGCATATCAATGGGAATTTCGTCCGCGTCCGTACACCGATGCCGAAGCCGCAGAACTCCTTGCTCCGGTAATTGATGCCGAGACCGCCGACTGGCACTACAACAAGCACCACAAAGGCTATGTGGATGCTATGAACAAAATTGAAACCGAGCTTGAAGGTGCCGACCGCGCCGCCGCCAACGGCAACTACTCCCACGTTGGCGAACTGAAACGCAGGTTCACCTGGAACCACGCTGGCGCGTTGCTGCACGATGTCTATTGGGAGGTAATGGGGGGCGATGGCGACCCGTCGAAAGGGCCAGAGATCAAGGCCGCTATCGAAGCCGAGTTCGGTTCGTTCGATGCCTGGCGTGCCGATTTCAAGGCAGCTTGCGTGGCCGCCAAACTCTCCGGCTGGGGGGTTCTGGCCTACGACCAACTCTGCTCCGGTCGCTTAATCAATCTTGAGGTGGATGAACACCACTACGGCGCGATGTGGGGGGGAATCCCAATCATCCCTTGCGACGTGTTCGAGCACGCCTACTACCACAAAGACGGCTGGGCCCGCGCCGCATACGTGGAGAATTTCATCAACAATCTGAACTGGGAGCGGATCAACGCCCGCTACCTGAGGTTTGTGCAGAAATAAGGTTATTCACAACGGCGGGGCCGGACGGGATGGTTCGGCTCCGCCATTGTTTTCACCGATGAACTCATACTCACACACACACACTCTCTCTCAACGTTGCAGCTATGCTGATTGGCCTCTTCCCGCTCAACATCGTCCTGTTCCCCGGCTCCCTGTATCCATTGCGAATCTTTGAGCCGAGGTACAAACTGTTGATCCGCGAAGCGATTGATAGCAACGGCGTGTTTGGTATCAACTTGGTGGAAGAGAGCAAAATGGCCAACGTTGGATGCCTAGCCAAAGTGGAAAAAGTGCTTCACGTCTATCCCGATGGCAAAATGGAGATTGTGGTGGCCGGCACCGAACGATTCCGGATTGACCGCTACCACGATGGCGACAAGCCCTACCTTGTTGCCGAAGTGAACACATTCGAGGATGAGATCAACGCACCACCCGATTTTGAGCTGTTGGAAAACACCATCCGTTTGTACAACCAACTTGCCGAAGTGGTCTATGGCGAAGCTGAACCGCTGTTAGAGCCATCGCAGTGGATTACCGGCGGCGCGGCCTTCCGCATCGCGCAGAAATCGGGGCTGGACCTTAGCCTGCGGCAGAATATGTTGGAGATGCTTTCCGAGAACGAACGCCTATCCTTCCTGCACCAATACCTGAAAGAATTGATCCCAAAGGTGAAAGAGTACGAAGCGATGCACGCATTAAGCCGCAACGATGGCTACCTGCGCGAACAGCCCTAACCATTTTCCCGTTTCTCATGGTGATTCTTGAAACAGAGCGATTGACGCTTCGGCAATGGGAACCGGATGAGTTTCCGACGGTTCACCGCATCCTTGGCCACGCGGTAACAATGCGGTTCTGGCCCGCCCCCTTCACGCCGGAACAAAGCGAGAGCTGGCTTCAGCGGAGTCTGGTAACGTATGCAGCAACCGCCAACACCCTGGGGCGATGGGCAACGGTGCTGAAAGAATCTGGGGAAGTGATTGGAGATTGCGGGCTGATTCAGGCCCACATCAACGGGATGCCAGAGTACGATTTGGGCTACATCATCCAAGCTGAGCATTGGCGAAAAGGCTACGGAACCGAAGCGGCCGCAGCAATCCGCGACTACGGTTTTTCGGAATTGAAACTCCCCCGAATCGTTGCCAACATGGCCTGCAACCATCACGGTTCAGCGCGGGTGGCCGAAGCGATTGGGATGCAGGTGGAAACTACCTTCGCGAACCAACGAAATCGCGGCGTGCAAACATTCCTCTATTCCATGGAACACCCGTAAACTCAACGGCTGAGAGATCATCGGCTACCGCCAGTTGCTCGCCCCCCTGATCTGCTCTGACGAGCAGATCGTCCCCCCAAGCGTGGGGGGAAAGTGGGGAACTTCCAGTATGGGAGAGATAAACCATATTCGTCTCCCCAAGCGCGGGGAAGAAGAGGGAGAGTTGCTTGCCCCCTGATCTGCTCTGGCGAGCAGATCGTCCCCCCAAGATTGGTGGGAAGCTGAAGAGGGAGAGAGAGCGAAGAGGGAGAAACTGAGAAACTGAACAAGTGAGACAAGAAAGGCCAACTGCGCCAACTCCAACAGAGCAAGCGCGTCAACCAATCACTAATCACCAATCACAAAAAAAAGCCATGAAGAAGCGCGTTATTGTCGGAATGTCGGGTGGATTGGATTCATCGGTGGCGGCTGCGTTGCTGGTGGAGCAGGGGTATGAGGTGATTGGGATCACCATCAAAACGTACCGCTACGAGGACGTTGGCGGGAACGTTGGCAGCGACACCAGTTGCTGCTCGCTGGATGGCATCAACGATGCGCGGCGTGTGGCAATGGCGTTGGGTATCCCCCACTACGTCTATGATTTCACCGAGACGTTCGGGCGCGAGATTATTGACTACTTCACCGCAGGCTACCTTGCTGGCGACACCCCCAACCCCTGCGTGATGTGCAACCGCAAAATCAAGTGGGCCGAGATGCTTCGCCGCGCCGACGCGCTTGGTGCCGATTTTATCGCCACCGGGCATTACGCCAAACTTCGCCAGGACCCAGCAAGCGGGCGGCACATCTTAAGCCGTGGGGACGACCGTGAGAAAGATCAATCCTACGCGTTGTGGGCGGTGGCGCAGGAGTCGCTTGCCCGCACCATGTTCCCCCTTGCCGATTTGACCAAGCCGGAATCGCGTGCGATTGCGCAGCGGTTCAACCTTCCCGTGACGGGGAAGCGCGAATCGTACGAAATCTGCTTCATCCCCGATAACGACTACAAGCGGTTCTTGCGCGACAACGTAGACGGGCTGGAGGATCAGGTTGCTGGGGGGGATATTGTTCGCGATGGCCAGGTGATCGGCAAGCACAACGGCTATCCGTTCTACACCGTTGGGCAGCGGCGTGGGATTGGGATTGCTGCACCCGAGCCGTTGTTTGTGATCGGTGTGTTCCCGCAGAACAACACCGTGGAAGTTGGAACCGCCGACCAGCTTCTGCACCGCGGCCTGACCGCCGATAGCGTCAATCTTATCAAGTACGATTCCCTTCCCGAACCGAAGCGGCTGCTTGCCAAAATCCGCTACAAGGATGAAGGGGCAATGGCCACCTGCCATACCGCCCCCGACGGAACCTTGCACCTAACCTTCGACGAACCCCGCCGCGCAATCACCCCTGGGCAATCGGTGGTGCTGTACGAAGGGGATGATGTTGTTGGGGGCGGAATAATTCGCGCTTGGAGTGACTGAACGATTGATTGAAACGGTTTTGCTGTGTAGTTTACGGGTGCAATTCAGTCATCGGCAATTCTTGCTTTGATGATACCCACGCAAGCCTTCCAGCGATTACTGGCCAACCGTTCTTCATATGCCTGAATCCACACCTGCTACGCTCGACATCCAGAAGACAATCCTTGACCTGCAAGACGCGATTGAGTTCGTCAACAAGCGGGTTATCAACCGAACCGACATCATCGAGCAACTGTTCTGCGCCATTCTTACTGGCGAACATGCTCTGATCCAAAGCCGCACCGGTGTCGGCAAAACGCTCCTTACCGAGCAGATATTTCTGATGTTCAGCGGTGCGCGCTACTTCAAGGTTCAAG
This sequence comes from Armatimonadota bacterium, assembly GCA_020850315.1. GTDB lineage: Bacteria > Bacteroidota > Ignavibacteria > OLB7 > OLB7 > OLB7. The sequence goes on from JADZEY010000029.1 coordinate 51,459, forward strand.
CATCCAAAGAACAACAGCCCGACACCTACTTCGGCGGCTTGGATGTTGAAGAACTGAAGCGGGGCCGCATCATCCACAACACCGCTGGGTCGCTGGTGGAAAGTGAGTTTGGCTTTATTGATGAGATTTTCGATGCCAACGATTTCACCCTGCGCGCACTGCTGTCACTGCTGAACGAACGCCGGCTGGTGCTGGGGGTGCAGCAGCAGAAATCCGTGATCCACACCGTTCTGGCCGCCACCAACTACCTTCGCATCACCGAGATCACCGAGGCATTGCTGGATCGCTTCATCTACCAATCCGTTGTCTTCCCCGACAAAGACCCCTTCGTCCAATACCGCATCTCGCAGCAGTACTTGCAGCATGGCGGGCAACCAGCCGAACCACCCAAGAAAATCTCGTTTGCGGTGCTTCACGAAGTTTGGCAAGTGTGCACTGGCATCAGCAAGCAACACTCCATCAGCATCGCCCCTGATGTGACCTACTACACCAACCTGGTAATCCGCTACTACGAAGAACTTCGGAACCGCCAGCTTGCGCAACGCCCCGATGTGCTTCCCGGCCGCGACTTCTACATATCCCCCCGCCGCCAGATGAAGGCGTTCGACCTTCTGCGCGCAATCGCCTTCATGCACGGCCGCAGCAGCGTTACGCTGGAAGACATCGAGAAACTGTACGTGCTGTTCACAACCGTTGGAATCGAGGAGGAGCGGCAAATCTGGAACAAAGCCTGTTCCACGCTAAGTCACCAGTTTGGCGCAACCCAAGCATTCGAACAACTGCGGACGTTGCTGGAGTTCAAGACCTTGCTGGATGAGTTGCGTACGCATCCGGAACTGCTACAGCAACCGATTACCTCCATCGAAAATATCAGCGTGAAGCGGACGCTGCGGGAATGGGCTCGCGAAACCTTTGGCGCAGCCGAAATGCAAGTGGAGAACAACCGACGGCTTCTCACCGAGTTCTTGGAAAAATTCCAGCCCGCCACCGACGAAATCCGCGACCTGCGCCACCAGCTTCAGCATGAAGCATGGATACTGTTTCATGCCAATGCGGGGCCGGGATCGGCGTTTAAGTAGGGGGGGCTGTTGTCAGTGGTCAGTGGTCAGTGGTCAGTGGTCAGTTGCAAAGAAGGTCATTAGTCATTGGTCATTAGAAAGAGGCTGGCTGTCCAGCACCAAACCTCGCAGCGTCATGGTGAGCCTGTCGAACCATGAACGCCTTCGCCGAGAAGCTGGCAGGCTGCCCGTTCAACCACGAACCCCGCAGCGTCATGGTGAGCCTGTCGAACCATGAACGCCTTCGCCGAGAAGCTGGCAGGCTGCCCGTTCAACCACGAACCCCGCAGCGTCATGGTGAGCCTGTCGAACCATGAACGCCTTCGCCGAAACGCGCTGCCAGTAGGAAGAGAAGGGAGGAATATCAAGTACCTTCCGATTCCCTGTTCCCGAAACCCGACCTCCATGAAACACGACGTTCTGAAGCATAGCTCCTTCTTCCAACACATGGAGGAGTTTGGGTATATGCGAGACATCACGGAGCTACTGCCGGAGGATTTTACGGCGGTGTTCGAGATTGCCCGCGTTTTAGAAGACCCCAACGCTCCGCTCTTCAAGGCGATTGAGCCAGCAATGACCGTTGCACCGCAAGCCGCCGTGGAGAAACGGTTGAACGACCGCGAGTGGCAGCCGAACCGGAACGTCTCGCACGGGGAAGAGTACGAGGCCGCGCTGATGCAAAGCTATACCGACCTGAAACGGATATTCCCGCACCAGTATCTGCTGCCAGAGGAAGTGTTCATGGAGCGGTACGCGCGGCGCAGCCTCTGGATCAACATCCCCCGCTCGCCGATGATAGTGCCGTTCGGCAACAGCAGCAGCGAGTACTCGCCGAACAACTTCAAGCAGAAGGTCTATTTGCTGCTGGACACCAGCACCTCCATGGCCTCGCACCACCGATTCCAGATGGCCAAAGCCGTTGCCTACGTCTTCCTGAAACGGAATCTGAAGGAGCTTGGCCACATCTATCTCCGCACGTTCGACACCGATCTTGGCCCACTGCAAACCGCCATTGATGCCCCCAGTTTGCAGAACCTTCTTCACTACGTGATGCGGCTTACCAAGCTGGGAAACGGAACCGTGCTGGAGCGGGCAATCCTGCAGGCCGCTGCCGACATCCGCATCAGTGCCGCACTTTCCGGGGCCGAGATGCTGATCGTCACCGACGGCGCGTCGCATCTGGATGTTGAGAAAATTCGCGAAGCGTTGGGGGGAGGCATCCGCATCAACACCATCAAAATTGGCGACGCGGTACTCTATCCCGATGAAAAACTCCTTTCCGACCTTGCCTCGCGCGGGGCAACACCACGCCAGCGGGATCTGAAAAAATTGGAGGAGGAGATCAGCACCATGCAGCGGCAGCTTTCCTCGGCTGGGTTCGAGCGTGAGAAGGGGCGGCTGAAATCGCATCTGCAGACGCTGACCCAGCGGGCGGCAACCTTGCGTGGTGAGATTGTGGAGGGATTGCGCCAGTGGTACGGGCGCGAGATTGAGCAGCTGTCGCGGGTGTTCGTCAACATCAACGACATCTCGGCCGACTCCTTGTTCGTGTTGCAGCAAAGTGAGATTGATGAGATTCGGCAGTTGCTGGCCGAGGTGGAGCAAGATTTTAGCGAGGGGATGGATGCCGACAGTTTGCGGGAAGCTGCACTGCTGTACGAACACGTCCAGATGCTGCTGAAATCCGCCACCGACAGTGCGCAACGCGCCCAATTGCAAGCCCTTGCCCAGCGGCTGAACGAGCTGCTGCATGATGTGGTGAAAGGCGGAGAACACAAGCACGCTGGCCTGCGAAACATCACCCGCGACGACCTTCACGACCTTCAGATGATCCTTCATATGCAAAGCAAGCAAGGGGGATCGCTGGCCGATTTGCTGTTGCTGATGCTTCGGCAAATTCTAAAACGCTTCTTCTCGCCAAAGCAGAAATTCCGGTTTGGGAAGAAGTAGCAGGGGCAACACCCTGCTGCTTGCATTTTCCCCAACATCTAACATCTGCACGCCATCATTCTTTCTTGAAATACAACAGCGGCTTGCCCCATAAAGGCAAGCCGCTGTTCTGTTGTCGTGTGTGTTGTGTGCGCGGAAGCTGCTGTTTCTGGCGTTGCCAGTTTACCGTTGCAACATCATCGTGCGGGTGTCGCTCCAACGTCCACTGGTGACGCGGTAGTAGTAGGTTCCGGCTGGGAGCATGGTGGCATCCCACGTTAGTTGGTACGCGCCTTCGGAGATTGTAGCATCCAGCAGCGTGGCAACCAGCGCGCCGCGTGCGTCAAAGATTTCCACCATTGTGCGTCCCCCCTTTCCCACCGTGAACTGGATTCGCGTTTGTCCAGCAAACGGGTTCGGGTCGTTCTGCTGAAGTGTGTAGCCAGCAACGTTGCGGCTTAGTTCGGCGGCACTGGATGTTGTGTCCACATCCTTGAATGCCGCTTTCCCAGTCCAGCGGGAAGTATCACGATAGCGTGCAGTGTTGACCAAGAACTTAGCCGTGGTCTGGAATGTTCCGCTATCCTTTGGGTTAAAAATCACATTGATGGTGATGCACTGGTTCGGCCCCAATTTTGCCGCACGCAGCTTGTTCATATCACCCTGTGGAATATCGAACCCTTTTTGGATATTGATCACTGGGAAACCCGATCCGGCAGTGAACTTCACTGTGTCGGCACCGATGTTGCAAAGCTCTAACGGAAGCACTTTTGTCTCCTCCACATACACCTCACCAAAATTCAAGTCTCCCATGCGGAGCAATGGATCGGCCGTCATGGCCGCAACTGGCAATCGGAATTCGGAGCATTCGGTCAGCACCCGAAGCGTGTCGTGGTGAGTTTTGCCGTTGGTTGATGCCATGTAGCCAACGGTGATGGTTGCGGTCTGCCCCGGTTTTAATGTAAGAGTTGCTGGCTCGGTGCTAACCACCGTAAACCCTTGATTGCCACGGCTAAACTTCAGATCGTTGATTTTCAGATCGCGCCCCAACGGGTTGGAAATCGTGATCTGTTGAGAATGGAGAGCCGAGTCGAACGGTGTTTTGCCGAAATTCAGCGCTGCCGGCATGGTGACGCGCTCGGCATAATAAGCGTAGGGGATTTCGGTTGACGCGCCTGTGCGATCCTTAATTACCAATGTTCCCGAAGCATCTTTGCTTGGGTCAACCGGAACCACACTAACCTTCGCATCACGCTCGCCAACGACTTGGAATGCAGTGGTTGGTTCCTTAAACACCACTTTGGCGTTCACCGCTCCCTCCTTCATCACTATTGAGCGAAGCCCGGCTGCCTCCAGCGATAGGGTGTGGATGTTCACGGCCAGCTCACTGCATTTGGTTTCGGTTGTGATTTCCAGAGTGTCGGGAACCTTCAGCACCTTCCGCATTGGGGAGAGCGGGTAGCCGTAGGCAATTGCTGTCCGCTCAAAGTACCGGCCTTTGGATCCACCGCTTCCTGAGCTGAACGATTCCAGCCCTTTCACCAGCCCGTACACTTGCCCGCTGAATGTTGCGCCCGGTTCGGCGCGGACGTAGTAGCTGAGCCCTGGGTCAACCGGCATGGTTCCCCAAATCAACGTGGTGTTGGGGATATTGCCACGATTGAAGACAAACGGGCGTTCGGAGGTGGTGGTGCTACCGTAGTAGATCATGCCGTCGAAATTTCCGTCGGCAACAATGTTGACGTAGTGTTCCATATCACCCGGGTGCTTTTCCACGTAAAACGGAGCAAAACTGGCCCACTGTTCGCGTGGGACAAGATCGGTCATAAAGGTGCTGACCGATTCAAAGCTGGCTCCTGTAATTGTGGTTCCCCCGCCTCCCCAACCACCGCCACCAGTGGATGGCTTGTTGGTCAATTTCACAGCTGCGGTGGAGTTCATCACCGCTTGCGCTGGCTTATCAGTTTTGATATAGACCGCCTGGGCTGTGCCATTGACGCGATGCTCATTGTAGGAGCGGTTTATCATGAAGAAATTGGACTTCTGCGCGCCGATTGTCTGCTGGTAGAATCCGCGTGTGGTGTCCTTGGAGCTTCCATAGACACGGATGAACTCCGAGGCGCGTTTGCCATCGGTGTTTTCGTTTGTTTGCCCTGTGATGCGGTAGATATCCCACGTTGGGGTATAGACGAACTCCGTCCCATGCTGGTCGGCCGGGGCAAGCCATTCGATCATCATGTTTTTGAAGGTGTTCTGCGAAATTCCCCCTTCGAAGTTTGTCACCGAAGTGCGAGTGTTCCCGCTGATGACCGCTATCGGCTTGGTGGAACTGATGTACGATCCACCGAAATCTGGCTGCATGGTGCCGACATTGGCAGTTAGTGTGTCCACATAGCTTTGTAGCAGATAGGCTTGGTTGGCCATCAGCGTGACAAAGGTCATTTGATTGTCAGGAATTCGCCCATTGGGGTTAATCGTTACCACGGTGTTGTCTTGGGCGGCAATCACCATAATCTCTGCTGGCGCGGCCTTGTTCCTTTTGCTGATCTTGGTGCTTCCCACGGTTGCATCGGCCACGATGTCGCCTTGGAGTGTTGCCGCGTAGTATTCAGTCCCCCACGCTTCCACTGGCAATGGTGTCCAGGCCTCGGCACCGAATTTTGTGATGACGTGGCAGTACATCAGAAACGGGTACTTCCCCTGAACACGGTAGGTGTTGTTTGATGGCACGCCAGGGGTGGTGACAACCGGCTGGGCGACTTTGGTCAAATCTACCGAGGTCATCAGCCCCCCTTTCACCGCAAAGGCTTTGGAGAATCCGGTTCCGGAAGTGAATCGGATGCTATCATCCACCGTGGAGTAGAGATAGATCAGGAACTTATCCTCCATCTGATACGCATTGGCAGCATCGTTGACGTTGGCAATGGTATCGGGGAAGGCAATGATGTAGGTGCTGCCCCCTTGGAATTCGTCGAACGGCAATGCTGGGGTCTGGCCATGCAGTCCCATTGCAAAAAGCAGCGTTCCAGCAATTGCCAGCAGCTGGCAACGCATTCTGAAAAATGTGCGCATGTGTGCTTGAAGTCTGATGTATGTGTTTGGAATAGCTTTCATCATGGAATGCCCTGTACGAAAAAGAAGGGAGAGGAAGAAGCTCGCGCCGAGGACGTTGGATAAAGCCTTGCCCGAAAGGAAGAAGAGGGTAGGTTACAGTCCTTCCCAATGGAGGGGAGCCTGTCGCCGCAAAAAAAGTAACGCAGGCCGCAGCAAATATATTTACGATAGCAGATAGAGTAAGCACTGCGTTGGGTTGGCTAATACACCGTCACACCAGAAACATCACACGAAGCCGGCGCAACCCCAAGCCGCACGGAAAACGTTTCAACGTTTGGGAACATCACAACGCACAACGGGCTGCGTCGCGTTCAATCGCGCGACGCAGCCCATTGCAGTATTGGAGCAGACCGTGGAACCAATCGGGTGGGTGTTATCGGCTGACGGTCAGCGGTATCACCCCTTCCCATCCTGATGAAGTAATTCGACAGAAATATCTTCCAGAAGGGAACTCAGAAGCGTCCCACTCCAGATGGTGAGTTCCAGCTTCCAACACCTTCTCCACTATCGTGGCAACCTCAACCCCTGCCTCGTTATAGATTGCCCCCCTTGTTTCCCCCCGCTTCCCTACCGAGAACTCAATGTGTGTCCGGCTGCTGAACGGGTTTGGTGTGTTGTGGGCAATCCACCATTTCCCCTCCTCTGCATCCGGTTTGTTTGCTACATCCAACGGGGGCATCACCGCTGCTGTCCACCGTGAGGTATCGCGGCAACTGCGGGCGTTGGCAAATGCGCGTGCAGTTGTTTGGGCAATGCCAAGCCGTTGTGGCATGAACGTCACCGGCACGCTGAAGCATTCCCCTGGTTTCAGCTTGGCCGACTGTAGTTGCGCAATCACGAACGGGGGAACACTGAACGATGTGTCCCCCCAACTCAAGACCCCCACCCCATTGGAATCAGCGAACGTCAGCGTCCCCGTCCCCTGATTGCAAATTTTTAGCTCCAACGTGCGGAAGCCGTCGGCTGGATGAAATGTGCCAAAATCTAAATCACCCATATACACGCAGTAGGTGACGGTCTTGGCGTGCAGCGCAATGGCCTTGTTGGAACACCCGTAGCCGAAACTGACACTCAACGAATCGGCGTGGCCTTTAGCCGTGGCCGCCGGAGCCACCCGCACAGCAACGGCCATGCAGCCACCAGCCGGAAGGGTTATTGGCAACTGTGTTGCCGAAGTATCTAGAGTAAATTGGCTGTTGGGATCGTTCAGCCGCACCGAAGAGATTTGAACATCATGGCCGGTGGGATTGCAGATGGTGATTGCTGTGTCGCGCGGTGGCGCATTGGCCGGAAGCTCGCCAAAATCAACAGCAGAATCGGATGGGGTGAACCGGATGTTCATCCCAACATAGTTGTAGGGGAAGCGATGCTGATATCCGGTGCGGTCCACCACCACCAGCGTTGCCTGGGCATCCTTTGTGGGATCAATCGGAACCACCTGAAGATCAACGTTGGTTTTCATCAGAATTTCATCGGGGATTACCGGATCGCGATACTCAATTCGTGCGTTGGCTGCGGCTGGTTCAATGTATGCTTCAGCAAACCCTGCTGGCAGCTTGTTGGTGTTCTGGATCATCACTCTCATCCTACCGCAAAGGCTGCTCTGTTCAATTTCTACCGAGTCGGGCGCGGCCAACACCCGCCGCTGCGGCGCAATCGGATAGCCGTAAGCAAGTCCGACTTCCTCCTTGTATCCCTTATCCTCCCCCGGAATAAACCCCTCATACCCCGCCCGCCCGCCATAGACGTAGCCGTAAAAATGTACCGAGGCATCGCTTCCATACAGCAGATAGGTGGCCGTTGGCGATAGCTCCATAACCAGCCACTCAAGATCGGTTCCGGGGATGCTCATCCAAGCATTCCGTTTGAAGCCGACAGAGGTAGCAGTGGGGAGCGCGACCTCCACGCCGTTCATCTTCATCCGCAGCTTGCTCCGTTCCGAAGCTGCCACGGCAATGTTCACGTAGTGCGTCATCCCCGGCATGGAGTGCTGGGCCATAAACGGAGCAGCGTTCGGCCATTGCTCGCGCGGGGTAAGCTCCACCATGTACGGGACAGCAACGGCCTGATAGTTTGCATTGACGCTTTCCCCCCATGTGATAGTTGTGCCGTTAAATCGGACGGCAGAGGAGGAACTCATCATCGCCATTGCAGGAGTATCAGCAAGGAAGTACGCCGGATTGGGGGTGCCAAGCGCGAACGTCACCCCCTTCCAGCCAGATACCGAAGTAGTATCGAACGTTCCTGCTGCGTTGGTCATGCTGGCCAGCCTGACCGCCGCTGCCGAATCGCCAGCGATAAGCCGAACGACCTCATGCGGGCGGCGTTCCTCAAGTTTTTCGTTTGGTTCTCCAGCAGGCCGGCTAGAGTCGGCGGTTGGCAAGTACAAGAACGCTGTACCCCATTGCCGACGTGGCGGCATTGCTTCAATCAGCGGGTTTTTCATGCTGTTCTGTCCCAGCCCTGCCCCCAAGTCGCGGTTGGCGGTGCGGGTGGTGGCCGCAATCACACTGATCGGATTATTGGAAGTCACCAGGGTGCCAGTGATATCTGGCTGTGGCGCACCCAAATTCTCCAAGGAAGTATCCACAAAGCTTTGAATCTGGTAGGCTTGGCCTGCCTGTAGCTGAACATCCACCGTTTTGGGGAAGCCAGCGATTGCCCCTTTCGGGAAGATTGTGACGTGGGTGCCGTCGAACGCCGAAAGGATCAGCAGCTCGGCGGGGGCAGCGCGAGCAACACGGGTGTAGCCGAACGTAGTGGAACCGACATCGTTCACCACATCCCCCGGCATCGTGTTCACGTAGTATTCGGTCCCCCAAGTTTCCAGCGGAAGCGGAGTCCAAGCCTCGGCACCAAACGAAGTAGCGATGTAGCAATAGAGAACCACCGGCGCGGCAGCATCCACCCGCCATGTGTTGTTCGATACCACCCCTGAACCATCCACCACACTCCCCGAAAGGGTGATAGTCTGGAATGTTCCGGCAGCAATGGCATGCTGGCTAGCCTGTTTGGTAGCGTTGTTGGTGATGGTGACGCGATTGCCGTCGGTTGCCGAGTAGATCATCACCTGCATGGTGCTGATGATTTTGGAAGGATAGCGGAGGTCGTAACGGTTCCCCGAGGTATCGGGGAAGGCGATGAGATATGTTCGCCCCGTTGTTAAACGGTCAAGCGGTTGGGCGGAAAGCCGGGCGTGCAATCCAACCACAGCACACAGAACAACGGCGGCAACAAGGAAAGCATGGCATCGGGCAGGAGCAAATAAAGGTTGCATAGCTCACTCCATACGGTAAGGTTGATTAGGTGTCCAGGGGAATCTCCCTCTGTAGTTCTCTAACACAGGAATTGCGCGAATTGTTAGCAGGGGGCGAAAATGCCATCGCGACAAAGCACCACGAAGCAGAGACAATAGCCGATCTCGCGGAGGGCAAGTGAACTCCCCCGCTGATGCTGAGTTTCCGTTCCTATCATGCCACAAAAAAAGCAACCGAGGGTGGGTGCAGCGATACTGCGGCATCCCTCTCGGTTGCTTGTCGTGCTGTTTGCAGCAGCAATTATCAGTACTGCGGCTCGCGGTAGCGGTATTCAAGGTCGCCATCCAGCATCTCATCCAAGGCCAAGAATGTTGGTTTTGGTATGTAGTCGAACTCACGGGCAACCTCAAGTTGGTCAGGGTTCGCAACCTCGGTGTCGTCGTCGTTGACGATGGCAACTTCGGCAATGCGTGCCTGCAAATTGGCGCGCAGCTCATCATTGATCTGGCGTGCACGGCGCGACATGATGACAATTGCCTCGTAGATGCTTCCGGCTTCCCCGGTTGCCTGCTTCAAATCTACTGGTCGGATCGGCATGGGTTTCCCTTTGATGGTTATCGTATGGATTATGATTGTTCTGTTTGCAACGTTAGCTATTGGAGTGAGACGATTGCTTCTTGCCAGCCGCTGATTGCCCGGGAAGGTACCGGCTGGACGCGCCACCCGCTGAAGTTATTGCAGTAACGCCTCAATCTGCTGCACAGCACGCTCCACAACGTCGTTCACCACAACCGCATCAAACTCCCCCTGCATTGCCATCTCCATCCGGGCGCGGTTGATGCGTGTTTGCTGAACCTCGGGGCTTTCGGTCTGGCGGTTGCGCAGCCGTCGCTCAAGTTCTTCCAACGACGGCGGGGCAATAAACACCAGCAACGACTCATTGGGGAAGGCGGCACGGATGGAGAGAGCGCCTTTCACATCAACATCAAAAATCATCCGCGAATCCCCTTCGGATTCCTGAAGCTGCCGTGCAATGTGGCTTCGGAGAGTTCCGTACAGATTGCCGAAGATCTCCTCCCACTCAATCAAATCTCCGTTGGCAATCCGTTGCTGGAATTCTTCCCGCTCCAAAAAGAAGTAATCGCTCCCGTCAACCTCGCCCGGACGTTGCTGGCGTGTGGTTGCCGAAACCGAAAACCGCCACGATGGATGCCGCTGTATCAGCTGCCGAGCAATGGTGGTCTTCCCCGCGCCGCTTGGTGCCGATAAAACAAGCAGCCGCATCATTCGATATTCTGCACCTGTTCGCGGATTTTCTCCAACTCCTCCTTTGCCCGCACAACAAGGTGTGCAATCTCCGAGTCGTTCGATTTGGATCCAATGGTCGTGATCTCACGGTTCATCTCCTGCAACAGGAAGCCCAGTTTCCGCCCTGCTGGCTCGGGGCCATTCACGGCTTCCATGAAGAATTTTGCGTGGCTGCGGTAGCGGACGCACTCTTCGGTAACGTCTAACTTCTCGGCAAGGATCACAATCTCGAACTCCAGCCGTTGCTCGTCAATCTCATCGTTCTCGAACAGCTGGGCAATCCGCTCGCGCAGGCGTTGGCGTTCTTGTGGGATTTTCTCGCGGCTGATCTTCTCAACATTTTCCACCATCGCGCTGATGCTTGCAACGCGGTTGCTGATATCGCGGGAAAGCTCATTCCCTTCGTTGCGCCGCATTGTGTCCAGCGCGCGCGCGGCTTCGTCCACAGCTTGCGCCACAAGCTCCCACTGCACATCCTCGCTGACCTCAGTTGTGGGACGGATCAGCAGATCGCTAAATCGCAGCAGATGATCCAAGCTGACTGCTTCTTTCAACTTGGCGGCTTTTTTAATCTGCTCCAGGGCTTCCTTGTAGGCAGCCACGGTGTCGGGGTCAACGGCTAATCCGGTGGTGGATTTCTGCTCACGCTCGACATTGACCGAGACGTTGATTTTGCCACGATTGACAATTTTTCGGACGATCTCGCGGATGTCGTTTTCGCGCGGGTTAAGGTCGCGCGGGGTGCGGGTAATGACTTCAAGGAAACGGCTGTTTAGGCTGCGAAGCTCTACCGAGACCGAAACGCCATCGCGTGAACGCTCGCTTCGGCCGTAGCCGGTCATGCTGGTTATCATGCGCTAATGTTCTGGCTGAAAGACTGGTTGATGAGAAAGAAGCGTCAAACTTACAAAAAAACCACCCCGTTTAGCCGTTACAGAGCGAAGCCAAACGGGGAGTAGTGATTTTTTCGATTTCGGCGATTGTGCGGAAGCTCACCAAGCGGCTACATCTCGCTGTCGCTGTCGTCGTCGTCCTCATCGGGATTGATGGATTTGATGACGATTGCCACGTTGTCGGGAAGTGAGGTTGCATCCCAACTGAGCGTCACCGGGTCGGCAAGGGTCCACTCCAACCGCGTCACGCTGATCTTCGCAGCTTTCATGTACTCCTTGATCGCGTTCAGGCGTTGGCGGCCAAGCTCCTTTTTTTGCTCTTCGGTCAGCTCTGGCTGAACCGGAGCTGGCGGGGGCGGCGGTGGTGCTGGGGCCACGCCTTTCTTCCCTTTTTTCGCTGGCTTCGCTTTTTTTGCTGGCGGCGGTGGCGGTGGTGGTGGTGGCGGCGCAGATTTCAGGTCGGGGGTGATAGTGATGCCAACAACGATTGCGCCGTTGATCTTCAACATTTTCTCAATCTCATACAGCTTCGGCGTTGGCTTCAGAACTGCCGAACCGGGCTCGAACAGCCGCCCCGAAAAAAGCTGCGCCCCAACAGGGATTTGCTCCAGATAGATGTTGGTATCTACTTCCTGATAGTTCAGGTCATCGGGGGTACAGTAGTAGATGTCGGTGATGAAATACCCCGGCGTCTTCAGCCGGAAGCGGTACATGGTTTGCGGGTCAAGCAGCATCTGGTACTCGCCAGTGTTTCCGTTGATTTTGGAGTTATTCACCGAACGGCTGGTGCTTTTCCCTTCGGTCTCGAATGCCCACATCTTACCCGCGCCAACCGGTTTGTTCGATTTGGCATCCAGCACCATACCACGGATCAACTTGATTGGATTTTTGACTTGGGCAGACGCTGGTTGTGCCACGGCCATTGCCAGCAACACCATCACAGCAAAATGCCACGAACCGACAGCAGTGTTGATGATCCTCATTGATTGCCTTGCTTGATTGCTATTGATATTGATGAAGTCCTACAACGTTGCTCATCCTTTGCGGAGAAAGCGTACCCGAAGGGAGGCGTTCCGCTGCTTCAAGGGTGATTATACGTGATTGGTTTTTTGTTTCCTACTAGGCGGGCAAATCATTTTCATTCTTGCGGAAGGGCTTACGCCGTTCAGCGGTTCAGGAACTGGGCAATTCCCGCTTGGCAATCGGGAGTCATGCGGGCAAGGGCGTTCATTCGCGAGGCGTAGTCGAGCGCGGAGTCAAGGGGCATTCCATCAAGCGCGGTAAGCATCTGCTTCGTGAGCGCGATTGCCGAGCCGCTTGCCGCCGCGAACTCAGCCGTCAGGTTGAAGATGTGGGCATCCAGTGCCGCCACGGCTTCATCGCCGTTTCCCGGGACCACTGTTGTGACAAGCCCACGCTGGGCGGCCTCGGTTGCGGTGATAATTTTTCCGCTTAGTAGCAGCTCGCGGGTCTGTATCTGCTGGCTTTTGCGGATCAGAAACGCCATCACGATAGCTGGGATGAAGCCGATTTTCACTTCGGTGTAGCCAAAACTGGCATGTTCCACAGCAACCACAATATCACACACGGTTGCCAAGCCGCACCCGCCAGCAATGGCGGGGCCGTGGACGCGGGCAATCACCGGCTTGGGGGCTTCGTAAATGGCGCGCAACGTTCGGGCAAGCGATGCCGAATCGTTCATGTTGTCAATCGCAGTGAACCGGGCCATCTGCTGCAGATACGCCAGATCGGCCCCGGCGCAAAATGCTTTTCCCCGCCCAGCGATAACGATTGAGCGGACGGAGGCATCCCCCCCAAGCATCTGCACAGCATCGTGCAGTTCCGTGACCATCAGGCTATCAAGGGCATTCCGCTTTTCGGGGCGGTTCAGGTATATCCACCCTGCGCTGTGAACAAGCTCAACCTCAAGGCGTTGGTATTCTGGCATTGCTGAAAAAACTGAGTTGCCGAACGTGCTGATTGCAGCACGTATCGGTTGCTATTTCACTAAAATCACCTGCTGGGAAGCGACGGACGACCCGTTGCTTAGCCGCACAAGGTAGCGTCCGGCTGGCAACGCGCTAGCATCGTAGGTGATAGTGGTATCGGAAGCAGTGAGCTGGTTGGTAAGGTCTGCCACGGCGTTGCCGTTGTTGTCGAACACGCGCAACTGATAGTTGGCCCCAGCGGTGCGAACCCGAAGCGCGAAAATACGCGAAGTTGGGTTTGGCCGCGCCAGCCCCAGATACCCGGGTGAAGGTTGTTCCGCTGCATCGGCCACGCTGGTTGGGATTCCCAAAAACTCATAAATGGCTTGCCGTCCCTGGCGGGTGGGGGTGGTCATTCCAAACAGGAAGAGGGTTGTGTCCTCCTGGTCGGGATCCAGCCGCACCACTTTTCCCCACACCGCACTGATATCCCCGGGGCCTGCACTTTGCGAGCCGATGCCGTTGGAGATGGTGCGCCATTTTTCTGAGAAGGCGAAGCCATCGTACAGGTTCACGGTGTCGCCATCGTTGTTGATCGCATAAAAAATTGGACGCTGAACATCCCCTGCGATTGCCCCGGTTACCCCGTAGCCGCTGGCATTTTCCACGCGGGAAAGAACGGCAATTTTTCCGGCGGGGTCGGTTCCGTAGCGGACGGTTTGTCCCCCTGATTCGGCAGCGATATCCCAATCGGTGAACATGGCAATCCGCAAGCTGTCCAGCCGTTGGCTGCTTCGGTTGCGAGTCCGGAGCTCAATCCCAATGGCATCCTTCACCCCTGTTTTTTTCACAAACCTCAGCTTCAGTTCAATCCCCATTTTCCGTCCATCTGTCACCACCGAGTCGGTCAGTGTCAGCGTGGAGTCGTTGGCCAGGGAAGGGAGGTCTATCGGGCCGAAGTCAACCGTGCGTGGTTCGTTATCGCTTCCGCGGATATTGCTCAGGATTGTGGCCCCATCGCCAGCGACGATGAAGCCACCTTCGTACAGCAGGGATTTCCCCAGATAGAGGAAGCCATCCCCCACCGTGTTGGTTGGATAATCGTGGTAGCCCAAGCGCCCACGGGTAGAGATGGAGGCAACAATATCTGGCGTGGAAGCGGTGAAATATGGGCGGGCAAACATCTGGCGGTCAAATCCAAAATCGCTGTAGCCGCTGTCGGCAGTGTAAGCAAAACGGAGGTGAACAATGGATTCAGTGGGCGCGGTAACGGTGAAGCGGATTCCACCTTCGGCCAATGCAACGCCACCGCGAAGCAGCCCTGCAATATGCGCCGTGTCGTTGCGGTTAATCTGGATTGTTGGCACACCATCGCTCATGGCTCCGGCGGTGATTCGGATGTTTGTGGCATCCCCCAACAGGTTCCGCACCCGCACACGGAGCAGCCCTTGCTCGCCAACCGAGAAGTTATCGCGCGGGGTTCCGTTCAGGTCGGTCAGGAACACCGAATCGAGCACAATGGCCGGGCGGGCAAACGGGTCATCGGTAAGTGCGCGCAGGATGTTGATTCGTCCGGTTCCCATCAGCCCAATTTTATTGGGGTTTTTGTGGTTGATGTTCTCGGTTGTCTGCCGCAGGTGCGCAATGGCTTGGTCGGCGGTCAACGCCGGGTAACGGCTACGCACCAACGCCAGCGCGCCCGTGGCGTTCGGCGCAGAGAAGGAAGTGGCAACGCCAACCTCACCATAGGTGTTGTTTTCGCCGGTGGAAAAGCCGCCCGGTGCCGAAACGCTGATATGTGGCCCCAGCGTGGTTTCGTACACATCATTCCCGCCAACCGCCCCAACCCCCAACACATGGCGGTAACCAGCTGGATAGTAGGTCCCAAGCCCTGGGGGGTTGCCGCCGCCAGCAACAATCGCGCAGTCGAACGTCTCCACCACGTTGGTGATAAGGTCCTGCAGCACCCGTGAGTAGCTTTCTTCCCCCCAACTGCAGTTTATCACTTTGCACCCCCGGCGTGCGGCGTAGATGATCCCTTCGTAGGCCATGGTGAGTTCGCCAGTTTTGTTGTTGGCCATTTTGATTGGGAAGAATCGGCACAGATTTCCAACCCCAGCAATGCCAATCTTGTTATTGGTTGCCGCCGATGCAAACCCCGTGACAAACGTTCCGTGGGCCGAGCCTTTGGTGATGCCGGGGAGCGTGCTGTCTTCCTGCCACGTAAGGTTTGCGCCGCGCCAATCGTCAACCGCGCCGTTGCCGTCGTCGTCAAGGTTGTTGGTGCGTTTGTCGCGCCCCAGCGCGTCTTTCCCCATCTCGCCGGTGTTCTCGCTGATGTTCGGGGCAAGGTCTTCATGGAACATATCTATCCCTGCATCCACAATGCCAATCAACGTGTTGGTGTCGCCGGGCCAGACTTCCCAGGCTTCGTAGGCCCGCATCTGCGGAAGCTGTTTCTGCTGCCAGATTTGTGGATCGTTGGGGGAAAGTGGTGGGCTGACAAGTTGCGGAAGGATCATCGGCTCGGCATACTCCACTTCGGGGAACTCCATCAGCTTGCGTGCGGCTTCGCGTGGGTGAATCGCAGCGGAGTAGCGGACTTCAATGATGCGGCTGAACTCATCCTGCGCCTGCAATCCACGCACGTAGCGTTGCAACAAAGCCCCGCTGTTTTTACTCACTTTCGTTGGCGGCTGAACCAATGCGGGAATGGTGATTGGTATCCGTGTGGCGTTCCCCTGGCCCAGCCCGGCTTGGCTGACAAGTTGTGCAACACGGTTGGTAGCATCCGCATTGGCTTGTGAGGCCGGAACCCCAGCGTTCGCGTCCCCCCCCCAATGTTTGCGCAGCTTCACGTAGATGGCGTTGGCCACAACCTTGTCGCGACTGGTCATGTCGGGGATTGTGCCATGGGTTGCCAGTGCTTCCTGTTTCGCGCTTGGCGGCGGGGGGGCAACCATGATGATGGGCCGCTCGGCATTTTTATCGGCCTTCTTCTTTTCGATTGGCACTTTTTTTTCAATCGTCTTGGAAGGGGCCTGGGCAAACGTCGGAAGCCCGCCAGCCAGCAGCAGTGCGATGCTGGGCAACAGCAATCGGGAAGCAAGGGGTTGAAGGCGTGTCATAGTTTGTTCAATGGGAAGGTTCATCGGTATCGCAATGGGCACTGCAGATTGCTTGGCTGCGTGCTGTCTCAGGTCACGCGGCGTTCCCGCACCAGTGGTGGCGTTAGGGATTGCTCAATGTTCACGGCGTGCATTGTTATTGGATCAATTTCCAGATAGACCGCCGCAAGTCGCGTGTCGCCGGTTGCCATCTCGAACTTATGCGGGGTTTGCAGCATAAACCGCTTGATTGCCACCTCCTTTTTCATGCCGATAACGGAGTCGTAGGCTCCGGTCATTCCAACATCGGTGAGGAATGCGGTTCCGTTCGGAAGGATGCGAGCATCGTTGGTTTGGACGTGGGTGTGGGTCCCGACCACCGCACTGACCCTGCCATCCAAGTAGGCAGCAAGTGCCATTTTTTCGGCAGTGGCCTCGGCATGGAAATCCACGATAACGGCCCCGGTTGTGTGGCGCAGTTTTTCCAGCACCCAATCGGCGGCATGGAACGGGCAATCAATGCTGGGAAGGAAGGTGCGCCCCTGCAAGTTTATTACGGTGATAGAGTGACCTGTGGGAAGCCCGTTTGTTACGAAGCCCAGGCCAACGTTACCACGCGGGTAATTCAGCGGGCGAAGGACATTCCGGTTGTTGGCAAGCACATCTTTGGATTGCCATTTTTCCCAGATATGATTTCCCGAAGTGATAACGTTGGCCCCGGCACGGAAGATGGTTTCGGCATCCGAGTGGCGGATACCCTTCCCATCATAGACGTTCTCACCGTTGACGATCACAAAATCGGTAGCATACTGCTGGGTTAGCCGGGGCAGTTCCTCGGCAAGGCGTTGCAGCCCTGGTTCACCAACAACATCACCCACCAACAGAATGCGAAGAAGTTCAGGCATGAAAGAAATTGCTAAGTCGGATTTGTTCAGAGCGGAGGGCCGGCGGCTCTCCGTATTTTATGCTCCACAAAATACAAACGAACCAACAGCAGGGAAGGGGGAAGAAGGAATATCCTGAAGGAATGAAGCAGAAGCAATCATGGTACCACACAACAACCAGCGCAAGCAATGGCACTGAAAATCTACACGAAGACCGGCGACGACGGAACTACCGGGTTGTTCGGCGGCCAGCGGGTCAACAAGGATTCGCTCCGGATTGAATGCTACGGAACGGTTGACGAGCTGAACAGTGCTATTGGCGTTGCCCGCTCGCACGGGTTGCCTACCGCCCACGATCTGCTTGCCGACACGTTGCAACAGCAGCTGTTTGTGCTTGGCGCAGACCTTGCCACACCGCACTCGCACCAGAGCAAAAAATTTTCCATCCCCCGCGTTACAGCCACCGATGTGGAGTGTCTGGAATCGGAAATTGATCGTTTGGAGGGAGGGCTTCCTCCGTTGAAAAACTTCATTCTTCCGGGGGGAACGCCCAGCGGGGCCGCGCTGCATCTGGCCCGCACAATCTGCCGACGCGCCGAACGGAGTGCCGTAACGCTGCGCCAGCAGGAACCCGAAATTGGCCACTTGCCAGTAACCTATCTGAACCGCCTTAGTGACTTGCTGTTTGTGTTTGCTCGTGCCGTTAATCACGCTGCTGGGATTGAAGAGCATCCATGGAAACCGAGGGAAGTGGCGAATGGCCAGTGACAAATAGAAGAAGGTGACAGGGAAGTAGCGAATGGCGGGTGACGAATGGCAAATAGAAGCGGAGGGGGGAATGACGGATGACGAGTGATGAATGGCAATACGGCTACGTTCCCTCTTCTCCGCAACTGGCAAATAACAGTTTCTAACACCCCCCTATCAAAAACCTTCTTTTTTTCGCTTCGCTGAAAAAAATGATGGTACTTTTGGGTTCGTTTTTCTCACTATACATTGCTTGTCAATCGGCGCGTGCGTTTTCCTACTAAACCGAACCCCGCACATTGCATCCATGCGGGCTAACTTGCGCGACTGACGCTTCGTTAGTGGGGCAAGCCTGATAATCCGCAAGAGCCGCAAAGCACTGAAATAGCGGTGCTTACTTCACACAGAACAGAGTTCAACCAAATCATAACCCGACGGCTGGCGGGGGTTTTCCGCCAACGTCACAGTTCCAAATTACAGGAGAGACAAACCGTATGAAACTCAAAAGCTTTTTGATCGGCAGTGCCTTGCTTGCTACGCTGGTAGTGGGCGGCTGCAACGAAAACGACACCCCAACCGATCCAACCCCAGACCCAGTTGCGCCAAAAGCAGTTACGAACCTGCTGGCAGTTTCCCTTAGCGAAACCTCGGTTGGCCTGCGCTGGAACTCACCCGTTGATACCGCACTAACCGGCTATGAAGTATCATGGAAAAGCACCGACGGCGTTGACTCAGGCTCCGCTACCGTTGCCCCGGCAACCGACACTACCGAGAATGCTACGGTGAAAGTAGGAAAGACCTACACCTTTACGGTAAAGACCAAGCGTGGCACAACTCTATCAACAGGAGTGAGCGTTACTTGGGCAGGCGCACAGCAATTCAGCAACGACGCTGCGAACGCAGCAACCACCATTCGCCTGTACGAAAAAGCTTCGTCGAACGGTAGCGGCTTAACCTTGGATCCAAGCCTTGGTGGCCCACGAAATATGTCGGTTGCTACGCCATCGGCAGCGGTTCAGCTTGGCTTTATCGTTGATCCCGCCGGCAAAGTGGTTATCGGCGCAGCGTACTCCTTCCCTGAGTTCAAGAACGTGGATAAGTTCGATAGCAACACCTACGTCTCCACGCAGTCATGGGTGGCCAATGGCTTAAGCAGCTGGTTCCTGACGCAATCGCTTGACAAGTATATCCCAGCCGACGGCAACCTGCGGGCCTTTACCTTCGATGCAACAGTGACCGGAACATCAGGTCAAGGATTTGTGGCACGCACTGGCACAACGGGCAACTACCACTACGCTCGCATCTTTGTGAACAACGTTGGTGGCAAACTGCTGCAAGGCACTGCACCAAACCGCTACGTGGAGCTGACGATCTCCTACCAAAACACGCCGAACGTACCGTTCGCAAAGCGTGGAGCTGAGTCGCCAGTGGGTGTGTACTCACGCCGCTTGTACTAAGCAAAACACCTTCCCAACTGGCTTGTTGGGATAGCAAAAACAATAACGGGGTGGAAGCTGCAAGATGCTTCCACCCCGTTTTCTTTTGCCCGTTTCATTTCGGTAGCGCGGCGGGTTCAACGTGCCTCCCCTGCTTCCTCCTGAATGGCTTCGCGTTCCTCCGAAAATTTGAAAGAGAGGAACGGAGTTAATAGAGCACTATCGCATTCCCTTCCCCTTTGCGTGCTGTTTCCAATGCTTGGCGTGCGCCGTTGATTACGGTATCGGCCCCCTCCAAGTCCCCCAAATCGCACAGCCCGGTTGAGACCGTCACCGAAAGTTTGCGCTGGCCAACTGTGATAACCCGGCCCGCAATCTCCTTTCGCAATTTTTCCCCCCACAGATATGCTTGCTGGTCGTTCTTCCCAATCAATACCACGCCAAACCCGCCATCGGGAAGCCGCCCGGCGGTGTCGTAGGGGCGAATTGCGCGACTAATCATTGCCCCAACATGGGCGTAAATCGTCTCCTCTACCTCCGGTTGCCCTTTCACTTGCAACGATCCCGGCATATCAATCGAGATAAGCGCAAGGGTGAGCGGAACCGTGAAATCGCGCGAGCGAGCAACCTCGCGGGTAAGCGCAGAATAGAGATAGTCGGAGTTATACAGCCCCGTCACCTCATCGAATACGCTTTGCGATTCCACCGCTTGGTTGGCGTTATAGACCTCGATTGCCATTGCCGCGTAGCGGACCAAATCACGCAGGATATCAACATCACGTGGGATATAGGCCGATGCCGCCGGATGCTCGATCGCCAACGCGCCGTAGCACTTTGCGGCAGCCACCAGCGGCAGCGTCAGGAAGGTTCCGCCTGTGGGGAGTTTCTCTCCCATTCGGAACCGCGTCTCCTTGGCGATTTGGGCGATGTAGATTTCCTCGGCAAACCGCGTTGCACGGCCAACCAAGCTGCCGTGCATGTCGGGTTGCAGGGCTTTCACCTCCCATTTCAGCGTGTCGGATTGGATTGCGGCAATCCTCCACTCGCCACGCTCGGTATCGAACAGAACGCAAGCAACGTAGGCGGAATCGAAGAGCTGGGCCACCTGTTCCACCAACATTTTTGCGACGACTTCGGGGGTAAGCGATGTTCCGGTGAAGGCACGGTGCATCTGCTCAAAGGCATCCAACGTCCGCGCACTCAGTTGCAGATCGAATTTCTCGGTGTAGCTACGGATCAGCCCAGAAATTAGCCGGGTGTACTCGGCAAGGGTGGCAACCGCACCTTCGTCGAAGGCATTCTCGACGTTAGAATCGGCAGCCAACACCCCTACAACCTCGCGGCGGAAAAAGACAGGAACACCAACAAATGATTGGGTGTCGGTTTCGCGGGCGTAGTATTGGATAAGCTCGCGCCCGGCGGCGGGGCTAATCTCGGTGATAATTTCCGGCACGCCACTGCGGGCAATCTGGCTGATGATGTCGGTCCCGATTGGGAATCGCGTTCCGGTCTTGACCTCCACACTTCCGGTGGCCACGGTGGCTTCCGGAAGAACGTGGCCACGCTCAAGGTTCACCCAGAAATAGACGATGGAACGTGCCTGAATTGAGCGCGCAACTGCGTTCAGCGTTTGGGCCACCAACCGAACAAACTCTGCGCGTGGCTCGCTCCCTTTCCCCTCCTCTTCCCCATCCGATAAAAAATCGTCCAGCATCATCTGCACCTGGTGACGCACCGGGATTCGCTCCGGCTGAACCTCTTCTACCGGTCCGGTTAGCATTACGGCATCGGCCACTTGCTCTTTTTTTGGAAGTTCGGTTGGTGGAGGTTCGGCAGGCTTGGGATCCGTTGGCACGATTGCTGGCTGGGGCGTTGCAGCGGGCTGTTCCATCGGCAACGGATCGGGAGAAGAGATCAATGGCTCGGAAGGAATTGCCGGAGCAGTAACAACAGACTGAGTTGCCACGGGCGATGCTGCCACCGATGGAATTGCCCTCCCGTCGGAGGCTGGGCTATGCGTTGCCTTGATAATACGGAACGACTCCCCCGAAGCGTCGCTGTTCTCAGCGTCGTTGTCGCCGTAGCTCCGCGAAATGGATGGCGTGCGTGGCGGCACGGCGGGGGTCACGTCAAACAAGTCCTCCACGTCGTCATCACCAAAACTGCGCCGTCCTGTGGCTGATGTTGGGCGTGCTGGCTCCTGTTTTGGTTCCGGCTCATCCTCGGTTCCAAATTTTTCTTGGAAATCATCAACGTCAAACACAATCCGGCGGGTGTTGCTGTTCGGGTCGGTTTTGACTTTGGTTTTGAACGCTGGGGTTGGCAGTGTGGTAGTTCGTTGGCGAATCTGCACTTGGTCGTTCATCCGCTGGCGAACCGTGGCGTACAACGCCAACCCGCCAAGCACCGCAACCGCCGCACCGATAATCTTGATGATCGGATCCGGCAGAAACAGGGCAATGGCAATGCCCAACAGTGTGATGATCACTGCCAAGCCATCCTGCGGCTTGATAGCGTCACGGAATTGTATGGAGCTCATCCCCATGATTGATTGATGGAACCGCACACGGCTGTGCACGGAAAAAGGAACGTAAGAAGAGAGGGCAATGCTTCGGCAGCAACGCTGGCCAACAACGGCGTTCGCAGAAATTACGGCACCGTGCCAGTCCCTGGCTGATACTCGATTAGCTCGACAAGTGTGCTAGAGTTTTCTTTCTGGGTCATCTGCTGCGATGTCCCTTTCTGCGGTCCTGATTTTGCCGTCAGCGTCATGTTCAGCGCCGCCTCGATGGAGGTACGTTTCCGCACCGGAAACCCGTTGACAACGTTCACCAGTGCTTCCCCCCCGCCTTTCACTTTTGCGTCGTTAATCACTGCGGCAAGCACCTTGTTCTCCATGTTCTTTTTTGGGAAGGTTGCCGTTAGCGCCACCTGCACACTTCCCACCGGTCCCCCTTCGGTGTTACGGATTTCGGCAAGGCGGTAGGTGATGGTGCTCATTGCCGGCAAGCCACCAATCGGGAGCGTGTCAAGCCGCTTCCAAGAACTACCCAACATCACCCCGGTGTCGGGAACAAACTGAAGAAAGAGTTCGGGGAGTACAATGCCGTAGTATTGCAGCTTCACTGCATCTTTCAGCATGGCGCGCTGCTGGGGGCTGATGCTATCTTTTTTCGCGCCAAGCATCTGGCTGATGATTGGATCCACGTTGGCAACATCAGAAATTTTGCCGTTGTTCTGCACGGTGATGTTCACACGCTGGCCAATCAACGCTTTCATATCGCTTGCGCCGGGGACCGAAGGATCTAACTTGTTGCGGCTATCGAAATGGAGTGTTTTGCCGACGGAATCCAACGGGTTTGGGGGCATTGCTTGGTCAATGCGGATGCTGTCGTAGCGCATCTCCAACGTAAACGAGCCATCGCTGTTGATGCCAGTGATTTTGGTAGTGAAGTTGAACACGCTGGTTTGCTTCAACCGCAGGCCGTTTTGCTCCTTATCGTTTTTTTGCGTCAGCCGGTAGCGGTAGATGTCGCCCGTTTTTGGTGTCACCTTCAGGGTGTAGCGGGTGGTGCTATCGTTAAGGGCTGGCGCCTGGGTGAACGCCGCAGCAGCGGAATCAGCAGCAGCCGAGGATGACCCGTTTACCGAATCAGCCGAACCCTGGGGCGAAAGATTTTTTTTTGACTCCCCACTGGGGGTTGCGTCGCCACAGCCAAGCATTGGCAGAGCCACCGCCATGATAAGCAGCAAGCCACGCAACCCTATGCTGCGGCCATGATAGTTGTTCAACAAGAACTTAATAGCATTCACAAAATGTTGATTAGGGAGAGTGGATGGTATCCTTTTGCGGGTATGCTCCACACAGAACGGGGCGCAATCTACGGCATATTGCCGCAATAGCCGCGAAGGATGTCTGTTTGTGTTGGTGATAAGACCAGCAACCTGGTAGCGCTCGGTCTGAAGAAATGCTCTTGTGACTTTCCGTCACCACCGTATATTTGGGCGCGATTGCTGTGACACTTCTACTGTTTACTATCTCTTTTATGTTTTCGGAAAACGATTTCCTGAACCTGCTGCCTTCTTGGTTCGCTCGTTTTCTTTCGGCCAAACGCACTCAACAGCTGTAACGCAACCAATAGATGCCAATTGCCCAACGGTGGAACAGGTTTGGGGTATGTGCTGGCGCATACCTACGCCGTGCGTTGTGCTGTTGGGTTGTTCTGTCTCTTTCAGCACCCTCTATCTTCTCGCAAATTCCCTCAATTCCTTCATCCACACGCATTTTTGCCGGACCGAACGTCAGCGCAGCAAGCGGAACGGAGACGGCAGATATTCCGGTGTTCGGCAGCTCCACTGCGTGCGGCAGCTACACCAACGGGACATCGCTCAACGCCACTGTTGGCGGGTTTGCAATGCTTCCGGAGTTACTCAGCAGTGCGTTCGGTGTTGGGGGCGGGTTTAGCATCACGCGAACCTCGGCCAGCTTTGCAACCCCACCGCTGGAGCCAACGCTGATTCTGGATCGCAGAAGTGACCAGGTTGTGCGGATTGACGAAGAATTCCGGCTGAAGGCTTCCTACATGACGATTGGCCTTGAAGCGATGACGTTGTGGCATCCGTTCAAGCGGTTGCAGGTGGGGGTTGGTGCTTCGGTTGGTCTGAATGTGGCCTCCAGTTTCCAGCATACCAACCAGATTCTCGGCCCAAAAGGATACCGCTTTGCCGATGGCAGCAGCGAACAACCGCTGCAAGGTGCTTCTTCGCTGCAAGTGGCAATGCTCAGCATCGGGCCGAAGCTCAATTTGGGATATGAGTTTACCGTGGGGAACGCTGTGATTATGCCCCACATCACTTTCAGCAGCAATGCCGTTTCGCCGCTGAAGGATTGGGCTTGGCAGCACTACACAATCGGTGGCGGCATCAGCTACTACATTGATGTCACCCCGCGCCACGTTGCGCCATCGCCGTTGGGGCCGGGAAGCGTGGCTGTTGATGAGCTTCCCAAACCGCCAGCTGCCCCGCCAACACTCCGTGCCAACATTGACCTTTTCAGCGTTGATGACCACGACCAACGGCTTCCTGAAGTTGTGATATCCTCCAAGGAAACAACAACGCGGCATTTTGTGCCGTTGCTTCCGGCTGTCTTTTTTGAACGCAGCGCCACTGCCTTCCCTGATCGCTACAGAACCGTGACCCAAGCAATGGCCAAGCGATTCAAGGTGAACGACCTTGCCGGAAATAACCCAGTGATGGTGCAGCATCAAGTGATGAACGTGATCGGCTTGCGGATGCAGCAGGACACCACTGTACAGATCACTCTGGTCGGTCAAATCTCGCGCGAGGAAGCCCCAGAAATTGCCCGCGTCCGTGCGCTTGAAGTTCGTGCGTATCTGATTCGCGCCTGGGGAATTGATTCCTCCCGAATTACCGTTGCCCCAAACAGAAAAGGGCTGCTGCAACGCTCGAACGAATCCACCGAAGATGGCCGTGCCGACAACCGCCGCGTGGAGATACTTTCCGACTCACCCGCGCTGTTATCGCCAGTGATTACCGAGAAGAAGGAGTTCACCCTTGTTCCGCCAACCCTGAAGATCAATCCAACATTTGATGCAGAAGCTGGGGTGAAACAGTGGGAGCTTTCCATCCTTCACCAAGGGGTAGAAATCGGAAAGTTCAGCAGCGATGAACAAGGTGAGGAATCAGAATTAATGTGGGATATCATTCGCGAAAATCCCGAGGCCGCAGTTCCACCACTGTTTGCTCAGCTTCGCGTGGAAGACTCCACTGGACGGGTGGTTCGTGCCGTAACCTCCGTGCCACTATCGGTTGCTACCCGCACTTTGGCCGGCAATGTTGTGGCACAGGCTGGTGATGAAGAAGTAGTGAGCTTTATCCTTGCTGGCTACGATGTCCGCTCGGCAGAAATTGCACGTGGGAACAGAATGCTGATGGAGGAGATTGGGAAGACACTTCGCAACGGTGCGCGCGTCACCGTGACGGGGTATGCAGATCGATTGGGAGACCAGCAGAAAAATCGTGAGCTTGCCACCGAACGCGCCAACCGCGTGGCAGAAGCAATTCGCCAGATGGCGGACGAACAAGGCACTCGTGAGGTTGCCGTGCATTTTGTTGGCGGCAGCATCGAAACCGACAGGTTCACCAACGACCTTCCCGAAGGCCGCACCCTAACACGCGGCGTGACAGTGATGATTGAGCAGAAGATTGCGCAGTAGCTATCAGAAATTGCAGAAACCACAGCCACTCCTTTAACGTTGTTCAATAACAACAACCTACAGAAGGTAGCCGAGGAAACTGTACAATGTTTCCTCGGCTATTCTATCACAATTTCACCACACAAATGCAAAATCTACCATGGCCATCAACAACTACTTCCCCTTGCTTATCGCAGCTTATGCTTTTTTCTATTGCAGCACAACAAGCAATGCACAACAGCCCGATTGGATTACTCATATCAATTATACTGATAGCCAGCTTACTCTTATTACTGCCTTAGATTGCGCGGATTCTGCAAACTGTGTTATTGTCAGAAAATATGGCTTCGGGTATTCCGATACTATCTATCGAACTACCGACGGAGGCCTGAGGTGGAATCCTATCCCAAATCATTACAGCCCCAATTTCCCCTATCCACGCTACCTGAGTATTGCTTATCCTTCCTCGAATCTTATCCTTGCCTGCGGCGATAGCGGGCTTGTTCTTCGTTCCTCCGATGGTGGGCTATCGTGGGAATCCAAGCGTGTTGTTTCTAAACAACTACAGCTTGAAAAAATTATCATGTCAACCCCACAACATGGTATTATTTCCGTAAACTATATTTATCCAGGATATATCATGACCACCTCCGATAGCGGGCGTACTTGGGATTCCATCAATGTACCTGTACCACCTGGAGTACAAAAACTGGGGCTAAGTGATATACATTCCCCTACACCGAATGTCTTCTACTGCCTGCTCCGCAGCGATACCGCCCGCGCCCTTGCTCGGTCGGATAATGGTGGGGCTACATGGACATATTACTCGCAGCTTCCACCCGACCCTATTGTCATTTATTTTACTTCCAGCATGAATGGGTGGTTGTTGTCTATCCCACAGATCCCTGACAGTAGTGGTGGTGGTGCTCGCGATGTCATCTCAAAAACTACTAATGGTGGCGCAACATGGGAAACTTCGTTAGATACCATATTTGAGTCGCGGCTTGGACTCAGCGGTATTTCTTTTGCTGATTCCCTTAACGGATTAGTCACGGGTAATGGAAGGGTTTATCGTACTTCCGACGGAGGAAACACTTGGAAGGTAGAGCGCGTTGATTACTCTAATATTTTTAGACTTCGAGTATCATATAAACCCCATAGCAAAGGAGTTCTGGTAGATGCAGGAGGTCGAGTGTTCCGCTATGTTGGGCAATCCAGCAGTACTGAGGTTCATCCCATTGATCCTCCTTCTTTCTACCTTGCTCCAAATGCTGTTAGCGCTGGCGTTGTTCCTATGTTATCCTATCAACTTCCAAAACCTGCTGTTATCGGTATCAGCATTGTTTCGCTTACCGGAGAAGAAACTATTTTGCAACAAGCAATGGAGCAAGATGCTGGCCTTCATCAATTGCCATTACAAATTGGTGACCTTCCTTCTGGATTATATTTTATTCGCATCAATAATCACCAGCAAAATCGCGTTATACCGTTCCAGGTTGTTCGATAGCACTTCAAAAACAATCATGCTTGAATACCAGATAATGCTATTCAAGCATGGTTGTTTATGTGAGTTTCAATATTTAATGGTGCTCTTGTATCTGTTGCAACGCCCCTCCAACATCAGCAAGAATATCATCGGGATGCTCTAGCCCGACGGATATTCGCACCAATCCCGGAAGGATGCCAACGGCGCGGCGTTCTTCTTCGGTTAGCTTGCTGTGGGTGGTGCTGGCCGGGTGGGTGGCAATGGTGCGGGCATCGCCCAGATTAGCCGTCAGCGAACAGACCTGAAGCGCGTCAAGAAACCGCCGCCCGGCATCAATCCCACCACGGAGCACAAACGTGACAATCCCCCCGCCAGCCTTCATCTGCCGCTGTGCCAGCCGATACTGCGGGTGCGACGGAAGCCCCGGATATTTCACCAACTCCACTTCCGAACGCCCTTCCAAAAACTGCGCTAACGCCATGGCGTTGGCGCAGTGCCGCTCCATTCGCAACGCCAAGGTGTCCAGGCTTTTGCTGAACATCCAAGCGTTGAAGGGGGAGATTGCGGGGCCGGTGTGACGCGCAAAAAATCTGATCTTTTCAATCAATTCCCGCTTCCCAAGAATCACCCCGCCAAGCCCGCGCCCTTGCCCATCAATGTACTTGGTAGCCGAGTGGATCACAAGGTCAGCCCCGTAGCGGATCGGCTGCTGAAGCACCGGTGTGGCAAAAACGTTATCCACCACCAGGATAATCTTCCGTTGGCGGCAAAACTGGCCAAGCCACTCCAGATCAATCAAATCCACCGCAGGGTTGGAAGGGGTTTCCACGTAGCAAAGCCGTGTGGTTGAGGTAAGAAGTTGCTCCCAAGTTTCCGGCTCTGTTATTTCACCGTAGCTGTGGGCGATGCCCCACCGTGGCAGAATCTGGGTCAGCATCTGGTGGGTGCTTCCGAACACCGATTTGGAGGAAAGGATATGGTCGCCAGCCCCCAGCAATCCACCAAACGTGGTGAACACTGCCGACATCCCCGATGCCGTAGCGATGCCATCTTCTGCCCCTTCCAGCAATTTCATTTTCTCCACGAACTCATCGCTGTTGGGATTGCTGTACCGGCTGTAGATGCTGCCGGAAACTTCGTTGGCAAACAACGCGCGTGCGTGCTCGGCATTGTCGAACGTAAAACTGCTGGTCATGTAAATGGAGCTTGAATGCTCCCGATGCCCCGATGGCTCCGGCTGTGTGCGGATCACCTCCGTTTCAAGGTGGCGCTCTGTGTGCGGGGTTGTTGGCTCACTCATACCGTTCTCCGTTTAATTCAAATGACCAAGTGATTGCGGCTGTTGCCTCCAACGTTTTTGCTACCGAGCAATACTTCTCCATACTGAGTTGGATTGCGCGGCGTACCCTGTCCGGGTCCAGTTCCCCCCGCAACCGGTAATGGACGTGGATTGCACGGTAGAGCGACGGCTCGGCTCCTATCTCCCGCTGGCCATCAACTTCCATGCTGAACTCGGTAAGTTCCTGCCGTCCTTTTCGGAGGATGGAGACCACGTCAATGCCGCTGCATCCGCCAAGTGCCATCAGCAGAACCTGCATGGGGCGTGCCCCCAGGTTGTGGCCGCCAATCGCGGGGGAACCATCCATTTGGATTTCGTTGCCAGTATCGTTGCGGGCAACAAAGTGATAGTCATTGTCAAGGCGTTCAATGGTGATCGGCATGGCTGCAAGCATGAAAGTTGAATGATGAAAGAGCGGGGAGAATATCGGGGATGTTGGGGGTTTGTTGTGATCTCAGAGTGTGAAGCCCACGCCTCTCTGCTTCGCACACTAAAGGGCTTCACGCACTCGACGGGGCTCAGCATGAGCAGAGGGTGCTTTCCGGCACGGCGCAGCACCGGGTCTCTGCAATCACCAAACTCCAGCATGGTGTTGCGTAAGGCGCGCGCTCTCAATTATCACTCACCAATTATCCATTGCCTTCCTCCCCGCTGTGGTTGTAAGTTTGCTGCAAGGATTTGACCAGAACAGCAATGAACGACGAACAGCAATTTGGATCGCGCACGCGCAAGAACATTTTCATGGCGATTGTGGGGCTGGTTGCCCTATCATTTGTGGGGCGGCTGGTGCAGTTACAGTTGATTGAAGGGCAGGAATACCGCCAGAAATCGGAAGCGCAAGGGATTAAGCGAAACGTGCGCGAGCCAAACCGTGGCGCGATTTACGACCGCTACGGGCGGCTGCTGGTGGGGAATGTTCCGGCCTACAGTATCTCGGTGGTTCCGAACAAGCTGACCCCTGAGGTGAAGCGAAAACTGGCCACAGTCATGCGGGTAGATACCGCCGAAATTGATCGGTTGGTAACGCAGTTCAAAACCAACGACTACTCCCCCGTTAAAATCTTCCGCGATGTCACCTATGCCGATTTTGCGCGGTTAAGCGAGCTTCACACCGAGCTTCCCGGCATTGATATTGAGGAAGACAGCAAGCGGGAATACACCTCCGAAATCCGCGCAAGCCACATTCTTGGCTACATCGGTCCAATCAGCGAAGGGGAGTTGAAGACCGCTGGTGACTACTATTTGCGGAATGACCTTATCGGCAAAAATGGAGTTGAAAAAGCGTGGGAAACTGAGCTTCGCGGGGAGAAAGGATATGAGTTTCTGCTGGTAAACAACCGTGGCAAGCGGGTTGGCAGCTTCAACAACGGGAACAACGATCTGAAGCCGTTCAACGGGTTCGATCTGTATTTGGGGGTGGACGCACAGCTTCAGCAATATGCCGAGCAGTTACTGCGCCCGTACCACGGCGCAGTGGTTGCGCTGGACCCCAGCACCGGCGAAATTCTTGCAATGGCCAGCGCGCCCGATTATGACCTTCGCATCTTCAGCGGCTCGCGCGACCGCGACGCAATCCGTGCTTTGAAAATGGATACGCTTAACGTGCCAGAGATGAACCGTGCAACGCAAGCGGTCTATCCCAGCGGCTCAACCTGGAAGATGCTGATGTCCATTGCCGGGCTGATGTCGGGAATTATCACCCCACAAACAACCATCTCCTGCCCGGGTTCTTTCACCTTTGGCGGCAACACGTGGAAGTGCCACGGAGCACATGGCGCGGTGAATGTTCAGAAATCAATTCACGTTTCCTGCAACGTGTTTTACTACAAACTGGCGTTGCAAATGGGGATTGATAACTACTACAAGTATGCCCACCTTTTCCATTTTGGCGAGAAGATCAGCCCCGACATGACAGAAGGGGGAACACTAATGCCATCGCGGGCATACATGGATAAAAAATATGGGAAGGATCGGTGGAAAGGGCCGTTGGTGAACTTGGGAATTGGGCAGGGGGATATGCTGGTGAACCCGTTGCAGCTTGCCGCCTACTGCGCTGCCATTGCCAACAACGGCGTGTGGAACAAGCCCCACCTTGTGCGTGCGGTCCGCAACCGCCGATTGAACAACGAGATTGACCGCGTTCGATACGAGCCGGAGAATTTGGGAATATCAATGGATATTCTGAAGGTGATCCAGGAAGGGATGTACGACGTGGTGAACACCCCCGGCGGCACAGCAAAGGCAGCAAAGCTGGATAGCATCATTGTTGCCGGAAAAACCGGAACGGCGCAAGCCGGGAAAGGGAAAAAGGATCACGCATGGTTTGTCTGCTACGCACCGTTCGACAAGCCGAAAATTGCCTTGTGTGTGCTGGTGGAAAACAGCGGTTTTGGCGGAACCTACTCCGCCCCGATAGCGCGGAAACTGATCAAATTCTTCCTAACCCGCCAACGCGAGTTAGGCGATGAGGTTGTGGATCACAACGTGCAATCCCCCTACGCACTCCCCTCCATCATGCCCGACAGCGGCGACGCACAAGAAAGCGATTTAATCCCGGCGGAGTTGATGCCGGAGTAACAGATTCTTTGGGGAGTACGGCGATAGGTATTATCTCCCTACTCCAGGTTTAGGGAGCTTCGGAAACGCTGTGTTCTGATTGCTGGCCAACACGTACCCATACCTTGCGCAACTCGGTGGTGGCTATCCCTTCGGCCTTCATCACCCCGTACAAATGCTCCATTCCACCGCTACACCACTCATGTTTCCATTGCTGAATAACCTCGGGCGTTGCCGAAAACAGCACCGATAAGGCGTGTTCGGAAAATCCTTCGACGCTCATCAGCAGGGTGCGAATACGCCGCTTGATTGGTAGATACCGAATCGGCAAGACTCTCACAAGCCAACGTAGTTCTTCCCGCTGCATCTCCGTAAGGATTAGAACGCTGGCGTGGCCAGCAGTAGTAGCGTCATCTTTTTGATTGATCGTGGGTGTTGTAGTCATACAGGGTGGGAAGGATTGCTTACCTGAATAGAGAGGATATCTATAATCCTTCTCTGCTGTCCATAGGTAGGTTATCGCCGCATCTGAGTTAGGTTATTGATAGATGGGAGAGCAGCGATACCGAAGAAGGATGCACCGTAGACGGTTCCCCGCGATGGGAAAAACCGCCTACGGTATCACTCCTTACCAGCGATACGATCTCTGCCGTGACCGCACTCCTGATGCTGGAGCCTGGATGACAGCATCGCTTATTGCACCACCACCACCTGGCACGAACGCCTCTCTCCGGCACTTTCGGCGACCAGCAGATAATTTCCGCTGGGCAAGTCACCAAGCTCAATGGCCACTTTGTGTTCCCCTGCCGTAACCTCCTCTATCGGTGAAATGGTGCGCACCACCTGCCCTGATTCGTCGGCAACCCATAGCTGTACTGGGTGGTAGTGCTGGCGTTCGCTTACGCGAAGCACCATCCAAGCGCGCCCCCCTTGCTGGCCAATCAATGGGTTTGGGTACAAGCCAGCAATCGAAAATCCTCCTTGTTCCTTAGCGATTGTTCTTGTGCTGGGTTCCTCCTGCTGTTTGCCAATCACTAGCTCGCCATCCACTTGCAGGTTCTCCCCTTGCTCGGATTGCACCGATGCAACATAAATCGCCTCTCCCAACGGTATCACCACCTCGTGCTTGATTACCACTCGTGCTTCCGGCAAGCTCTTCCCTCCTGGATACTCTCCTGGCAACAGTGGTATCCAAGCAGCACCGTTCCACCGCTCCCAGATTCTTGCTTCTTCCCAAGTTCCGTTTCCAACACTTCGTATATCCCCTTCCCGCAATTGCCCTCTCCCCTCTTGAATCCATATCATCATTAGCATCACTATTGCCAGCAGCCATCGCTTCACTCCTGATTGCCGTAGTTTCGATTTTTGGTTCATTGCTGACCCTCCTGATTGCTCTTGTTGCCCAATCGTGGATTTTTCTCTGTAGCCTGTCAAGCCCCCCACCCGATTAGTTGCGGATGTAAAGGTGGATAAAGGCATCGGCCCCCGCATCGCCCGATAAATGCACAACAACCGCGTCCGTCCCTGCATTGAACGATGTCACCGTTGCGATGATGCCGTCTGCATCGTCGTCCTCTAAGCTCACCTGAATTTTCGAGGTCGCCGTCACATCAAACGTCCCATCTACCCCCGCCAAGTTGAACGTGAAATCTTGGCCGCCACCCGTTGTTGCTTTGCGGAACCCTTGGGGGATACCTAAGGCCGTTGCATCCACTGCAATCGTGGTATTTCCCGCGTTGTTGGTGATGGTGATGCCCGTTCCACCTAACAGATCCACTGCCGTCGGGTCGCTGGTTCCACCTACGCCACGCAAAATCTGGTTGGCCCCCAGCGATACGGCTTGGATTGGGTTCGTCCCGTTGCCAATCAACACTGCACCGTCGGTGAAGCTGCTTCCCCCGGTTCCACCGTTGGTGATGTTTAGCACATTCGAGACGAAGTTGTTGCTGGAAAGATCAATCGTTCCCTTGGTAACGGTGAACGGCGAAGCGGTGTTCGTTGTCAGGAACACCCGGCCAGTTCCGTCATACTGTGGGAAACGGAGTTCCTGATTTCCGGTCAATCCGGTACTGGTCATACTGGTGCGGAATCCGCTGTTGGTAATGCGGAATTCGCTGGAAGTAACTTGTGCAACTAAGCTGGCCGCAGCGAACATTCCGGTGGCTACTACGACAGTTGCAAAACGCGCAATCGTTTTCATGGTCTGGTACCTCCTGTACTGCCTTCTAATTCCCGTCACTCGACAGTGGAATTATCGGCATCATATTGATTAGTGATGTTGGTTTTTCCTTTACTCTGCTTTTTCCGAAACGGCATAGCTACGCCACTCCCAACAGCATCACAGCATCGTATAGTGCTGCCACTGGGGTAGCTCGTTGGCTCAATGAATTATCAATTCTCCCCACATAAATTTTATTCTTCGCCCGCTATTTTAATAATTGATATTTAGCACTTTGTTGATTCTCTCACGGATTAATAACTATGTAATCCAACGAAGCCCCAACGTTCGGATAGGGTGAGGAGAAATGAACATCGAAGCCACTACCGGGGTTCTTGGTTGTCGTTGTCGAAACGATTCCCGGGGCAACGGGATCGGTGATAGAAACAACAACAACAGCACCTGCATTTAGCCCCGGAAAGGAGATAGAGAGATCGGTTGTGTTCAGCGGAATCGGGATGCTTCCGGCAAACTTTCCGTTGCCGGCTCCACTTAACTGGTTGGCAATCACCAACCCCGTTCCTGTTGGTTGCAGCACCGATCCATTTCCAACATTCAGCGTCTGCCCGCTGTTGGTCCCTGCTCCAATCTGGTTGAATCCAATCACCGACAACGAACTCAGGAACGGAACCCAGTTCGGTGTAGTTGGCGTGCCAGCGTTGTACTCGAACTGGTTGGCAGTCTTGTTGTAGATCAGCAGTGTTGTTGCTGGATGATAGATGGCATCCCGCTGGGTTTGGGCAAGCCGAGGGATCAACAGACCAGCTTGGGTAGTAGTTAAATCCAGCAGTGCCGAGATGTCGGGCATGGTGGTTCCCATACCGACGTTGCCGTAGATGTCAGTCATCGGGGAACTATGGCTGCCGGGGCTGGGTTGGCTTCTGGTTACCGACACCATTGCCAACAGCAACAGTTGCAGTAAAGGCCATCTGAGTAGAAATCGAAGTCGCATAGTCTGCAAGGTTCAGGATTAGGTTTACGGTAGAGATTGCACGTAGAATTACCCTGGGTGTATTGATTGATCTGATTATTTAATTTTTGAAATGTAGTCTTGGAGTTTTTTTATCCGTTCTTGTTGTGTTGCTATTTTTTTCGCCAGCTGCGCAGCTTGATAGGGAAGAATACGATTGTTCATTTTTATGAAATTTTCAAAGAAGACCGTGATTTTTTTTCGTTTTGCACCGTCCAATGTTGGGTCTGGTTCCACATCATCCCAATTCACGTTTTCCGCCGCACGTGCCACAACGTAGCTGGTGTCGAACATCCCTGCATCACGCATTGCGTGACCAGTTACTGACGAAGAAATCAAGTAATCACCTGCATGAATATCGCCGCCCACATTCGTCACCCACATCTCACCGTTTCCCACAGCCATTACAAGGCTGGGATTAGTTGTGTTTGAAACCTGCCCCGGTTCACGAACGGATAAATACGCACCCAATACTGCCGGGTCGTTGGCTTTGCTTGTTGGGGCAATGCCGTAAATAATTTCCGACGACGGAAGCCCTTGCCCGTGCTTGTTATGCTCGGTCATGCTAACCAGTGTCCCTTTTTCAATCGGTTGATCGGCAATGGCGTAATGGCTTCCGGTAAATGCGTTATAGCTGACGGTTCCGGTCGCCACGGTAATATCACCGACACTGGCTCCGCTTCGGAAAAACTCCACTAACACTCCATCGCTTCCAGTACGGTTTACCGCAATTGCTCGCGCTCCTGATTCCACTACCGATAATCGTGTTCCCGGTGTTGTCGTGCCAATTCCAACAGTTCCTCCGGTGAAAATTCCATCATAATTATTTTGCCCGCTGGTGGCGGCAATGTTTATCCCGATGTTGCTCTCGGTTGTTGCTGCGCTCCCGTCATCCCATGTTCCTGTTGACTGAATATCCAAAGCTGTTTTATCAATGCTTGCTGTGGTTGCTGTGGTTGTATTATTCACACGTGCCGCAGTGAACGCAGCAGTTTTTGCACCATTTCCTGCAACATCCATTACCCAAGATGGATTAGTTATTCCAATTCCTACTTCTCCATTTTCGGAAATTCGCATCTGTTCGCTTCCGCCAGTGAAGAATTGAATAGGTTGTGCTGTAGCACTTGTGGTTGCCAGCACCAGTGGTTGTGTTGTAGTGGTTCCTAAAAAATTACCAGCCGTACCGTTCCATGGCGTACCAGTAAAAATAACGCGACTATTTGTTGTGATGCTTCCACCAAGAAATTGCGCGGCGATATTGGTTGCTCCGCCAGAGACATCCGACCGTAAGCCGATATTCCGTGCCGAAGTTCCGTTCCAAGTGCCAGTGGAAGTAATATCCAGCCCGATTTTTATGAGCCCATCAGTTGCTGAAGTTGCAGTGTTCTGAATTTGTGTTGCAGTAAAGGATGCCGTTTTTGCTCCCGATTGTGCATTCAACAGCAACCAATCTTCTGCTGGTGTTGTGGTGTGGCTATATCCAATACCAACCCGACCTGCTACAAATAGCGCGGGATAATTGGTAGAAGCACCAGATGTTGCCGTATTAACCCCGATATTGATTGCGCTGGTTCCATTCCATGTTCCGGTGGATTGTAGATCAAGCGCAGTTTTGATGATATTGCTGGTTCCCGATGTTGCGGTAGTCTGAACCCGCAGTACTGTTGCATCACTAATAATTGCGCCACTGTTGACTACTTCCAGCGGCCATGAAGTTGTGGTGGTTCCAATTCCAATTTCTCCCGAAGCGGAAACCCGCATCCGCTCGGTTGCACCATTGCTGCCGGTGAAAAAAATAATTGGTTGCGGAGTTGCTGACGTTGTAGCAAATGTTGTTCTGTTCGCACTGATAGTTCCCAAATAATTTCCCGAGGTTCCGTTCCAAGCAGTTCCAATAAAATTAATCTG
Source organism: Armatimonadota bacterium (assembly GCA_020850315.1). Classification (GTDB taxonomy): domain Bacteria; phylum Bacteroidota; class Ignavibacteria; order OLB7; family OLB7; genus OLB7. The sequence continues at coordinate 87,812 of JADZEY010000029.1, forward strand.
CTGCTCACTTTCCAGCGGCGCGCCCAAAAACCGTGCAGCGATATTGGTTGCGCCACCACTAACTGTGCTGCGAAGCCCGATATTTGTACTGGTTGCTCCATCCCATTGTCCGGTTGAAAGAATTTCAAGGCCACGTTTGGTAATCGAAGCGGTTCCGGATGTAGCCGTAGCGTTCATTCTGATGCCAACAGCAGTATCATGCTGAGTAACGATGGCTCCAGTGCTGGTAATCCTCATCCGTTCGGTTGCATTTGTTGCCAGCACAAATGGTTCTGTATTTCCAGCAGTCGTTCCAATAAATTGGCCGCTTACACCACCAGAAGAAATTGCATTTCCAGAAATTCCCCATGCGCCGCTGCTTGCAACAGAGCTTGCCGATTGCCACGTAAGCGAACCAGTACCGGAAAGATCCCTTAGAATATAATCGCTTCCGCCAGTGCCCAATGCTGCTGGCAGAGTGTAATTAACATCTGCCGTCTGGGCCTGCGCACGAAACGACGTGAAGTGTGTTCCGCTGTAGGTTTTGCTGGTATTGGGTTCTGCGAACACAAGCTCGCGCGTGGTTCCGTCAACATTGCCAAGCAGGATATTGACATCGGTGAATACCGATGCTGTAGGGATGGGAATGCGTAATCCTAATCCATTTGCGTTTGTATAAGGTTGAATAACAACATCGGCTACTGTTGTGCTTCCGTTAAACCCAAATGTTCCTTTCTGCCGTATTGATAACGCACGGCCACCAGGAATTGCGGAGTAATGTGGAAGGTATGTATTTAGCCGAAATCCGAGATAGGATGTTTGCTCAATCAGAGAATTACCGAAGCCACCAGAGATCGTTGGGTAATCTGGGGTATGGCCCACAAAATTTTCTCCTCCACCACCAATAAATGCGACACTAGAACCAGCTGAGGTTGGTGTAACAACTCCAAGATCAATTTCGTTGTCATGTCCACCGCAAATAGCCATATATGCCCGAAGAGAATCTCTAGAATTTCCAAAAAAACTATTTCTTCCACCACCTAATATCACTCCTCCACTATTTGCGATGACGTAGGATTGATGCTCAATACCACCGCCAACAAAAATACCACTGCTACGCGCAGCAGCATTTCCATGCATCGTATGGCTATATCCTCCAGCAATGACAGAATTATCTAAATAATAAGCCGTCATCTCTCTTCCGCTTAGAATTCCACAGCGATAGTAGAGAGTAGAAACACCACCTACCTGATGCCGCTCTCCGCCACCAGTAATTCCACCAACAACACTATGAACCCAGTTCTGTAGGCCACCCATCACTGTTGCACCAATTGAATCGGACGTAGGATAGATCGGTACATACTCTATTATATTTCCCTCCCCACCCATAATTACTCCATCGGCAACGCGACTAACTATCGTATGAGCAAGCCCGCCGGAAATAGCTGAGAAATGTACCGGCCCACCAGAACTAAGACCATACATCAGATTTCCTCCGCCCCCACCGGTTCTTAATGAGTTTCCCGAAGTAGCCCCACCGCCAGCAATAACATTCCCACGCCCACCCGAGCTTGAATTAGAGTAATCAATATAATTTGCCTCATTTATACTTCCCTGATTGCCGCTGCATAGCCCGGCTATGATATTTGGGCTGCTGTGGAAGTGTTCATACACCACCACGTGGAGATTATTTACCCGCACATTCATGCGGCAATTATCATTGACGCAATCGGTGGTTCCAAGGAAATTTGTTCCATCAATGATTCCGGTATTTCCGGTGATTTTCCAAGCACTATCGGAGGAAGGGAGCGATGATGGTGAGGTCCACGATAGCGCGCCCGATGAAGCAGCCGTAATGGGATAGGTAGCCCCCGGAAGCGCGATGGGGAGGGTGTAAAGAATATCGGAGGATTGAATGCCAGCCCTAAACCCTGTGTAGTTGGTTCCGCTGCCGCTGGGCTCGGCCAACCGTACTTCGGAAGCGGTACCCGCATTGGAAAGCAGAACATTCCCCTGAACTTGTAGCCGCTGCGAAGCCCCTACTCCTGCAAGCCCAATACCAATATCCCCTGCCGAACTTAGTTGAACCCGCTCGGCATTGTTGGTAAGGAATAGCATTGGCTGCGCGGAAACGGTCGCCAGCAGAAAAGCCCTATTGTTGGTGGTTCCCACAAAGGATTCGTTGCTTCCGGTTCCAGCAGCAGGCAGACTGTCCCCAGCAAGCGACCAGACCCTGTGCTGTTGCCACGTTGGCACTCCATTACTGAAAGTCAGCCATTCCCCTTCGCCGCTTGGGCCAATCCACACACCATTGACTTGCGCTCCGGTTTTATCAAAACAAGGCATCGTTCCACTTTGCGCGATATTCAGGAACGGGAAGGCAATTCCGTAATTACTAGATGCCCCGGTTTGTGCGGTTAGCGTCAGTTTGTTGGCGGAGCTTGGATTGGATGGGTCTTGAAAGACGACACGCGGAGCCGTCACTTGGGCCGTAGCTTCCGGACACAGCACAAGCATAGCATACAGCAGAATGCCCACGATTGCCCCAACGCTGTTGGGTTGGTGACCACTGCCGAAACAATGGTAGTGTGGAAGGAATGTGGTATGGTAATTCATGGCAAGGATGTGTGTTAATCGGCTCGCTTCAGCAGCGGGGAACCCGTTGTTGGATTTAATTCTGGATACCCCCAGTTGTTGGTGGGGCCTCCTCATTTTTTTTGCCACGAATTATTTTCTCCAACGCTTCAATTTGCTTTTGCTGCTCTTGAAGTAGTTGCTCTAATGCCCGTAAATGCTCGCTTGAGACACCATTGATCTTCACGAAGCTGCCGAAGAAGACTGAGATTTTTCGGCGTTTCGCCCCATCGTAATCGGGGTCTGGTTGCACGGTTGACCAATCCACTGATTCGGCTGCACGCGCCACAACGTAACTGGTGTCGAACAAGCCGTTGTCGCGCATGGCAGATCCGTACAGCGAGGAAGAAATCAAGTAATCACCAGCGTGAATTGCTCCTCCCTGATCGCTAACCCATAGCTCGCCATTGCCAACTGCCATCACCAAGTGCGGGTTGTGTTCGTCGTGCGGTTGCTTTGGTTCGCGCAAGGTTAAGTACGCACCCATCACGCTTGGGTCGTTCGGCTGCTGGGTTGGTGCAATGCCGTAAATAACCTCCGAGGAAGGAAGCCCGGGCGATCGCTTGTTGGCTCCCGTCATGCTCACCAGTGTTCCTTTCTCCATTGTCTGGTCGCTCCAGGCGTAATGGCTTCCGGTGAAAGCGTTGTAGCTGACGGTTCCGGTGGCAACGGCGATATCCCCAACACTGGTTCCATCGCGGAAGAATTCCACCAGTACGCCGTCGTTCGTGGTGCGGTCGGCAGCAATCACCCGCGCTCCCGATTGCTCCACCGTCAGGCGGGTTCCCGGTGCCGTGGTTCCGATGCCAACATTGCCGCCGCTAAACAGCGCGGCATAATTATTCTGCCCACCGGACACGTTCACGTTTAACCCGATTGCGTTTTCGGTGGTGGCACCGCTACCATCGCTCCATGTTCCGCTGGTCTGGATATCCAAGCCGATCTTGTTAATGTTTCCCGTTGTGGTGTTGGTGGCGGTGTTCTGCACACGCGACGAGGTAAAGGCAGCGGTTTTTGCGCCGCTTGCCGCAACATCTAATGGCCAGGAAGGAGCAGAGTTTCCAATGCCGACGTTTCCCGCTCCGCTGATGCGCATCCGCTCGTTGGCACCGTTAGCTCCGGTATAGAATCGAATATCCTGCGGTGTGGCGTTGATTGTGGCAAGCACTAACGGTTGGGTGGTACTGGTTCCCACAAAGGTTCCGGTTGTCCCGTTCCATGCGGTTCCGGTTAGGTGCAGGCTGTTGTCGGTTTCCACACGCCCCCCCAGAAATTGCGCGGCAATGTTTGCCGTTCCGCCGCTAACATCCACCCGCAGGCCGATGTTCTGCGACCCGGCCCCGCTCCATGTTCCGCTCCCTTCAATATCCAACCCAATTTTGGTGAGGCTGGCAGTGGTAGAGGTGGCAGTATTTTCGATGGAGGTAGCGGTGAAATTTGCGTTTTTGGCCCCATCCCCAACAACAGCAAGCGGAGCATTGGGTGTGGTTGTTCCGATGCCAACGTTGCCACCGTTGAACAACGCCGCATAGTTGGTGCGCCCACCGGAGACGTTGACGTTGATCCCAACGTTGGCGGCGTTGGTTCCATCCCATGTTCCTGTTGATTGAATATCAAGCCCGGTTTTTGTGATAGATGCTGTGGACGATGTGGCCGTATTCTGCACACGCGACGCAGTGAAGGCAGCGGTTTTGGCTCCGGCAGCAGAAACATCCAACGGCCAAGAAGGAGTAGGATTTCCGATGCCAACATTGCCAGCTCCGGTGATCCTCATCCGTTCGTTCGCACCGTTGGCTCCGGTGAAAAACGCAATGTCCTGCGCTGTGGCATTGGTGGTGGCAATCACAAAGGGTTGCGCGGTGGCCGTGCCGACGTAGGCTCCGGTAGTGCCGTTCCAGGGGGTTCCCGTCAGCAGGATGCTGTTATCGGTTTCCACACGTCCACCCAGAAATTGCGCTGCGATGTTGGTTGTTCCCCCTGTTGCTTGCACCGATAAGCCGATATTCTGCGAGCCGCTTCCGGTCCAAGAGCCAGTGGAAACCACATCAACACCAATTTTTGTTTGGGCAGCAGTGCTAGAGGTTGCGGTATTATTGACTTGGAAACTGGTGTACGATGCAGTTTGCCCCCCGGAGTGTGTGGTCTGGAAATTGCCCCGGTTGGTGATGCGCAAACGTTCGGTTCCGCTGGTGGCCATCACCAACGGCTGGCTGTTGCCGGAAGGAGTTCCTAAGTATTGCCCGCCAACTCCCCCTGTGGTGATATTGTTTCCGCCCAAGCTCCAGAAATTCGTTCCCACCAACGAAGCGATCGGCTGCCAGGAGAGCGAGCCAGTTCCCGATGCGTCGGCCAGCACGTAGTTGCTGCTACCGCTCCCCAATGCGGCCGGCAGTGTGTAGGTGATGTTGGCTGTCTGGGCTTGGGCTTTGAAACTGGTGAAGTATGTGTCGTCGTAGTAGCGCGACCTGATACTTCCATTCGGCGCAGCCAGATACAGTGATCGTGCTTGCCCATCCACGTTGCCAAGAATCATATCCACATTGCCGAAATAGGCATAGGGGTTTGCGAATCGTCCGGTGGTGGGAAGCTCCGTCTGTGCACCAGTGGTATCGCCGTTGAACCCGAAGCTGTTATCGGTTTGGATGGTAAGATTTCTTCCCCCAGGAATCGCCGAGTAGTCGCTGGTGATGATATTGGTGAACCCTCCAGAGATGGTTGAGTAGTTCCCTTCAATCCGATTTTTTTCCCCCCCACCAATAGTCCCACCCGTCACCGTTGCCGACACTGTTTGGATGAGGTTATCAAATCCGCCAGTGATTGCACCAAAATGGGTGTTCGCAAGACGGTTGCGCCGCCCCCCACCAATGACTCCTGCAGAATCGTTTCCGGTAATGCGGTTGCCAAGCCCTGCGCCGATAAAGGAGAATTTTGGATTGCCTGTGCCGTCGCTGATAATCTGGTTGGTATCGCCACCAAGGATAACCGAGTAGGGGGAGTCTTCGATTTTATTCCTGCGCCCGCTGAAAACCCCTGTGTAATCGGCATCAATAAGTTCATGCTGCTGCCCACCACCGATGATGCTGTAATCGGAACGTTCAGCACGGTGGCCATCACCGCCACCAATAACCGTATGACTGGAAGAATAGATGCGATTCCCCTGTCCTCCACCGATATTGCTGGCTGATCCGGCACTCCCGCCTAGAGTATCAATGCGGTTATCGCGCCCTCCGGAGATCGCAGAAAACGAGCCGAGAATGTAATGGGCCTGCCCTAACTCTCCGCCGCCAGCAATCACATTCCCACCTCCAGTTCCAGCAATCTGATTACCAGAATACCCACCAGTGATATTGGGGCTGGTAGCATTAGGTGAATAGAGCATCACCCGTTGGTTATTGACCTTAATCTGTAGAGGTTGGTTATCGGTAGTTCCGACAAAATTATTGATCGGGGAAGTGCCGCTGTTTCCTGTGATTTTCCAAGCATCGGTTGGCGGAGAGAATGAGGTCGGGTTGGTCCAAGACATGGTTCCCCCCGTAGTAGAAGTAAGGACGTATCCATCGGCAGCAGGAAGCGCGGTGGGAAGCGTATAGGTGATATTTCCCGATTGAGCAGCCGTCTGAAATGCTGTATAATTGCTCCCGGATCCACTTGGTTCGGCAAGGCGAAGTTGCGCAGCGGTTCCACTGTTGCTTAACAACACATTCCCCTGAACCTGCAAGCGTTGGCCTGGGTTCGTTGTGCCAATTCCAACATTTCCTGCGCCATCAATCCGCATCCGTTCGGTGTTGCCGGTCAGGAACTGAATCGGTTGCGCCAGAAGCGTTGCCAACAGCAGTGGCTGCGCGTTGGTAGTTCCCAAAAACTGCTGATTGGTTCCGGTTCCTGCGGTGGTAATGCTATTCCCCGACTGCGACCAAAACGATCCCGGAAGCCATTGGGGAACGCCTCCGCTAAACGTCAGAAGATCGCCAGCATTCCCCGGCGGAATCCATGCACCGTTGGCTGTGGTGGAGTTCTTGTCAAAACGGAGCATGGCTCCGCTGGCAGGGGCGTTGGTGGCTGGCAGCCGAAGGGTATAGCTACCAGTTGCACCAGGCTGCACGCCGAACGTGACAGTATTCCGGTTGTTCGGATTGGAAGGGTCTTGCAGTACAATCTGCGATGTTGTGACTTGGGCTTGCAACAGCTTTGGCAGCAAAAGCGCAAGCGATATCACCATGACAAGGTGCTGCTTCATGGATCTGTACCTTACGTTAATTATGCAGTGTGCTCTTTTTCCTTCCCGCGTCCCCCCCGCGATGGTTGGGGGGCGCGTTACAATCACTACTGGAGAGAGGTTTTGGCTGCTCCAGCATCCTCTTTATGCTGCATGGAAGGAAACGATGCCCCGTATCCTCATTGTTGGGGAATCAAAGCACAGTTGTAATGTACAGGGGTGGCATATCAGTTTTGGCGGAATGGCATAACACCAACTTCATACTCCAGAAAAACTGGCGATTTCCGGTAATCGTGGGCGATATAGTATTATTGTGGCGATGCCGAGGTAAATAACCCTTGTTCCCCAATCTATAGTTGTAGCTTCAACGAAAGGGAATGCTTGAACTACCAAATTGGAGCAATGCTTGGGGGCAAGAGCCTAATAGAACAACACAACAGGCAACGGCCGTCTGCAGACGGAAGGATAGACAATGTACCAACCGAGCCACAGCACAATATTTGTTGGCCGTGCTGCCGAACTATCACGACTGATGGAGTTCTGTACTGAGACCGACCTTGCTTCGGCTTTGCGTATTGCTATGCTGTGTGGGGATGCAGGCATTGGGAAGTCTGCATTGATTGAGCAGCTGATTCCTCGGCTATCGGCTAAAAACATCACCGTTATCCATGCAAAAATTTATCCTGATTCCGCGTTCTCGCCGCTATTGGTGCTTGCGCAATCGCTGTCTGCTTCGGCGGCATTGTCGAAGCTGGTCGAGAATCAATCGGCGGGAGCCAACGTGTTGGTGCCGGGTTCGCTACGGCGCATTGCCCGATTACGGCGGTCGGTGATTATTATCGAGGATACCCACTTGATGCCATCAGAAGCGATGGAGGAGTTCTCGACGATCCTCACAGCCATTGCCGACGAGCCAGTTGCAATGATCCTTGCCACTCGTCCCGGTGTTCACCCAGCAAACAGTATTGCTGCACGTTGGATTGTTGAGCAATTCCCGTTACTGGGGTTACAGGCCGCCGAAGTCCAGGAATATTTAGAGCAATCCTTCGACCCTAAAGTCAGCCAGGAAGCAACACGAATACTGTGCAAAACCACATTATTGAGTCTTAACAACAGGGATTAAATATCGTTAAATTTAAGGATATGGACTGGAAACCGAGCAAACTGAGCAAAGGGCAACAGGAAGAGCGTCGGCTTGAAGGCGGTCGTCTGCTGCTCGAAG
>JADZEY010000030.1 GCA_020850315.1 Armatimonadota bacterium
GGCGCATAGATTGGCGTGATAAGCAGTAGCCAAATGGTTCGGAAGCCGCTTTGTCCCACCCGATAGCAATGAGTTTATCGGCTGCCGCCCGGCTGAATGAAGAGAAAACAACAACGGGCATCAACCCTTCGCTCAAGCAGCGAAGGATTGAATACCCGTTTGCATTGATGAGCAACGATTATTCGCCGTCGCCTTCGTTTTTCTTCTCTTGGACTTCGTTGCGAATATCCTGCGCAACCTGCCGAAGCGTCTGCATATGCTTGCGAACACGCACCCCAGCGGTTTTGTTGTCTTTGACGTAGAACTTCTCGAAGTCCTTCTCGAACGATGCGACAAGTTCCTTCAGTTGGTTGAAGCGATCCATCGGCTGACTCCTCCAGAAAATTGGATTAGGGACTATGAGTACAAGTGCACGTGGTGCCTTGCTGTGATAGGAATCGGTGATTTCTTGCGGGAAAGGCAGCCTCAATATACAAAAGCATAGAAAGTGCAAGCGAAGTTTTTTGAATGAAAATAAAAAGAGCAGAATATCATGGTATGCCTGGGGGGGACAACGATCCCACAAACCAAAAAGCCTGCGCATTTGCCCCACGCCAAGTGTCACGGCGCATTGCCGCAACACATTATAACGGCCTATTGGCATTGTTGAAAATATATTTGCCAGCTCATTGATGCAGTGCTAACCCGAACTTGTGGCATCTTCCATACTTCATACGGTTGTCTGTCTGCTCCTTGCAATCCTTTCGATTGTCGAGCGGGCCGCGCCGTGCGTTGCCGAAAGTGAACACCGCCACGAAAGCACGCAAACCGCAGAGGCAAACCATACCACAGCGGCGGATGCTGATGATTTGCAGGAACACTCTGCGGCGCACCCCACTGGCGATTCGCATCACGCCGACAGCGAATGCCAGCATTGCTTCTGTTCTTGCCCTTGCCATATCCCTGCATTGCAACCACTATTGCAGGAGCTTCCGCGCAGTTACTCCGTAGCTGTTCGATTCCTTTCGCACGCCGAATCACCTTCCGATGGGGTTGCCGAAGCCCCAGACCACATTCCACTTACCTGACTTCAACAGCACGCTAACGCAGTAATGATGCCGCACGGACATGAATTGTTCGCTTGCGGTGTCGCGTCGTTTATCGTTCACTACTTTGGAGTCCATTCATGTTTAACGCAATCATTGCGTTCTCACTTCGGCATCGCCCGCTGGTGTTGATTGCGGTGTTGGCATTGGCCGCCGCAGGGGTGTTTGCCTTTTCCCGGCTGCCGATTGATGCCGTCCCCGACATCACCAACAACCAAGTCCAAGTCCTTACCTCGGCCCCTGCCTTCTCCCCGTTAGAAGTTGAGCAGTTCGTCACCTTCCCCGTTGAAACCTCGCTGAAATCGCTTCCTGATCTTGTTGAGCTTCGCTCGCTTTCGCAATCGGGCCTTTCGGTGGTGACGGTGGTGTTTCACGACAACGTTGACATCTATTTCGCGCGCCAGCAGGTGCTGGAAAAATTGCGCGAGGCCGAGGAACAGATACCAGCCGGGGCCGAACGCCCCGAGCTTGCACCAGTCTCGACCGGGCTGGGGGAAATTTTCCGCTACGTTGTCCGCGACACCACTGGCCAGATGTCAGCCATGGATTTGCGAACAGTGCAAGATTGGATTATCCGCCGCGGGCTGCTTGGCACGCCGGGCGTTGCCGAGGTGAACTCGCTGGGGGGATTTGCCAAGCAGTTCCACATCCTTGTTCGCCCCAACGACCTGTCGGCCTACGGGATCACACTGCGCCAGGTGTTCGATGCTGTGGCGCGCACCAGTGGCAATGCTGGCGGGGCATATATCGAAAACGGCCCCGAGCAGTACTCCGTCCGCTCGGTTGGATTGGCAACCGGGGTGCCAGATTTGCAGGAAACAGTGATCCGGGTAAGCCCCAACGGAACCCCGCTTCTGCTGCGCGACGTTGCTGATGTTGAGGTCGGTTCGGCGATTCGCTTCGGTTCGGCATCGCAGGATGGGAAAGGGGAGGTTGTAACCGGAATCACGATGCAGCTGAAAGGGGCCAACTCCCGCACCACTGTCACCGCCGTCAAAGAACGAATCGAAGAGCTTCGCGACGCGCTTCCCCCGGGCGTGGTGGTGGAGCCCTACTACGACCGCGAACAGCTGGTTGACCGAACCATCCACACCGTTATCACCAACCTGATTGAAGGGGCACTGCTGGTGATCGGCGTGCTACTGCTGTTTCTGGTGAACCTTCGTGCCGGAATGATTGTTGCTTCGGTGATCCCCCTCTCGATGCTGTTCGCCGGAATCGCGATGGTGCTTACTGGGCAATCCGGAAACCTGATGTCGCTTGGCGCGGTTGACTTTGGCTTGGTGGTGGATGGCGCGCTGATTATCGTGGAAAACTGCCTTCGCCTGCTGGAACAACGATACCAGCAAAGCGGCGTTGCGCTAAGCGATCTGGAGATGCGGCGATTGATTTACGGAGGGGCGGTTGAGGTTCGGAAAGCTGCGCAGTTTGGCGAGATTATCATCATTGTTGTCTATCTCCCAATCCTAACATTGCAAGGGATTGAGGGGAAGCTGTTCCGCCCCATGGCATTAACCGTGGCGTTCGCGTTGGTTGGTGCACTCCTCCTTTCGCTTACGTACGTCCCGGTGATGCTGTCGCTGCTGATGAAGAAGCAGGGGAAGATCCGCCACTCCCCCGTTATCACTTTTCTGCAACGATGGTACACCCCACTGCTGCGCCGCGTTATCGGGCTACGAGCGGCGGTGCTGGGCCTAACGCTGTTGCTGCTTGCGGCTGCGGTGCTTCTGTTCACAAGGCTTGGCGGCGAGTTCATCCCGCGCTTAGATGAAGGGGATATCGCCATTCACATCATCCGCCTCCCGTCGGTTTCTCTTACCGAATCGCAGGCCATTACCAATCGGGTGGAGGCTGCGTTGATGAAGTTCCCAGAGGTTCGCACAGTGGTTAGCAGCACTGGCCGTGCGGAAATTTCCACCGACCCGATGGGGGTGGAACTGGCCGACACCTACATCATGCTTCACCCCCCCGACCAATGGAACACCGGCAGAACAAAAGCGGAGTTGGTGGAGGCGATGAACGATGCCTTGCAGCATATCCCCGGTGCCGGTGTGCAGTTCCTTCAGCCGATTGAGATGCGGATGAACGAGCTGATTGCCGGCGCGCGCGGCGATGTGGTGATCAACATCACAGGAGAAGATTATGGAGTTCTGGATCCCGCCGCCGAAACAGTTGCGCGGATACTTCGCGCAACACCCGGCGCGGCAGATGTTACGTTTGAGCAGACCAACGGCCTGCCTCAGCTACTGATCCGCCCTGACCGCGCCGCGATTGCCCGCTACGGGATGACGGTGGAGGATATCAACGATGTTATCCGCACGGCAATCGGGGGGATGAAGGCTGGCGAAGTTGCCGAAGGGGAGAAGCGGTTCGATGTGGTGGTGCGGTTTGCCGAAGGCGCCCGCAACAGTGCCGAAGCCGTTCGGAATATCCTTGTGGCCACCCCCGCCGGCCCACGTGTGCCGCTGGAAACCCTTGCCGCCGTCAACCTGGAAGAAGGACCAACGCGTGTGTTGCGCCAAGAAGGCTCGCGGTTTGTGGTGATCCAAGCCAACGTCAGGGGGCGCGATGTAGAAAGCTTTGTGAACGACGTGCAAGCCAAGCTGGCAACGGAGGTGAAGCTGCCAGCGGGGTACAACGTGACAATTGGCGGGCAGTTCAAAAACTTGCAGGCGGCATCGCAACGGCTAACGATTGTTGTGCCGATTGCCCTTGCGCTGATCTTTGGTCTTCTATTCCAAACCTTCCGTTCGGCAAGGCTTGGCATCATGATCTTCCTGTGCGTCCCAATGGCTGTCATCGGCGGGGTAGCGGGGTTGGTCATCGCCCAGCTTCCATTCTCCATCTCTGCCGGGGTGGGTTTTATTGCGCTGTTTGGCGTTGCGGTGCTGAACGGAATTGTGATGATTGCCGCAATCCGCAAACACCAAGCCGAAGGGAAACCACGGCGCGATGCGGTGCTGGTTGGTGCCGAAGAACGATTGCGCCCAGTTGTCACCACTGCTGTGCTGGCGGCCTTCGGCTTTGTGCCGATGCTGCTTGCCAGCGGCTCAGGGGCCGAAGTCCAGCGTCCGCTTGCGGTGGTGATCATCGGCGGCCTTGTCTCCTCCACCTTCCTAACGCTTGTAGTCCTTCCCATCATCTACGATTGGTTCGGTAGCGACCAACTGCCGAACGAGCAACCGCTTGACGTGGCAGCCCCGTGGGATCACCCCGCCGCCGGAACAAAAGGCACTGCGGTGGCGGCAATACTGCTGCTGCTGTTGGGGGGGGCATTCGGCACAGTGCAGGCACAAACTCCATTAACGTTGCAGGAAGCACAGCGGCGTGCTGTAGCCGTATCGGTAGAACTGCAACGCGCACGCGCGGTAGTCCAACGCGAACGCGGATTGCAATCCGCCAGCACGCTGCTGCCAAGCCCCGAGCTATTCTACACCGTGGATGAAGCAACCACTGCCGCGCTTGGTGGCCGCCCCACCACTGCGCTTGGCATTGCCCAAAATTTCGAGTTCCCCACCGCCTACGGCGTGCGCCGCGATGCTGCCAACGCGCTGGTCCGCCAAGCCGAGGCCGAACAGCAGCAGGCCGAACGTGAGGTTGTCCGGCGGGCATCCCTTGCGTGGCTGGCCGCTGCCGAATCGCGCACCATGCTCCGGTTGGCCGATAGCGCGGTTGCAATCGCCAGCCAACTGGTGGCCTTCACCGAGCGGAAGCAATCGTTGGGGGAAATTGGCGCGTTGGAGTTGGCGCAAACGAACCTTGCATTGGCCGCTGTTCGCCGCCGCCGCATTGTTGCCGAAGGGGAGTACCAGCAAGCGATGTCGGAGCTTCGCGCAGTGCTTCTGGCCCCAGCTACCGAGCCGATTGTGCTGGCGGAACAATCGGGGCTGCCACAAAATTTGCTATCCCTTGCTCAGTTGGAAGAATCCATGCTTCGGAGCAATTCGCAGCTGCGGGCCGCAACCGTTGCGGTGGAATCGGCCACGCTGCAACAGCGATTGACGGCAACCCAGCAATATCCAACGTTTGGAATAGAGTACTCACTGCAAACCGTTGATGCCACCGGCGGCTACTACGGTGCCGGCGTGCGGATGTCGCTTCCGATATGGCGCTGGATGAACAGCGGCCCGGATGATGCTGCCGCTGCGGAAACCTCTATCCGCACAGCAGAAGCCGAGGGGGTGAAACAATCACTACTGGCCGCCCTGCGAAACCGATGGGAGCAATACCAATCGGCGCAGAATCTATCCAACGAATACCGCCAGACGCTGCTGCCACAAGCCGAGCGGGCATGGCAGATTTCGCTGCAACTCTATCAGCAAGGCGAGGCCTCCTACTTGGAAGCGTTGACTGCACAATCCACACTGCTTCAGGCCCAAACGGATGCTGCCGAAGCCGCCGCGCTTGCCCAGCAAATCCGCATTGATCTTGAAATTACTGCCACCGGAGATGCCCGATGAATCCCACACAACAATCCACTAAAACTCTATCCATCATGGTTACGCGCAATGTTTTTCAGGCCTCCGGCGTAGCGGTGCGCGGCATGTTGATGCTGGCTACTGTATCACTGCTGGCATTGGCTGGCTGCACCTCACCCGATCCCAAAGAATCGGCCACCCAACAGCAGGCCAGTGCGGACAATCACAAAGGGGATGATCACGACCACAAGGAGCCAACATCGCACGCTGCCGAAGCAACAGAACCCGAGCACACCGATGAGCATGGCCACGATGAACATGACCAGCACGACCACGGCCACGAACAGGAAGCGATAACGCTAACCGCCGCCGCCATGAACGAAGCTGGAATTGTGGTGCAAGCCGCCCAACGCCAAGCTGTCAGCCTGGTGGTGGACGCGCCCGGGCGGGTGATCCCATCGGGGGATGGCATTGCACACGTTGGCCCGGTAATCCCCGGGCGTATCACAAAGCTGTTTGTTAGCGAGGGGCGAAGCGTGAAGGCCGGGACCCCACTTGCCGAGATGGAGGCATTTGATGTCGGCTCGCTGAAGGGGGAGTATCTGCGCGCCCGTGCCGAACTGGTGAAAGCCGAAGCGACAGTAACCCGGCAGCGCCAGTTGGCAAAGGAAGGGATTGGCGTAACCAAATCGCTGGAAGAAGCCGAAGCCGCTTGGCGATTGGCCACCGCATCGCTGAAGTCTGCCGAAACAAGGCTGCGGGCAATCGGCATCAGCACCGAAAAATTATCCGATGAGTCAACGTTCAGCTCGCGTATTCTGCTCCGTTCCCCAATTAACGGCGTGGTGGCGCGCCAGCAAGTGGTGCTGGGTGAATATGTGGATCCAAGCAAGGATGCTTTCCACATCATCAACACCCGCATTGTGTGGGTTGATGCCCAAGTGCCGCCAGCGGTGGCCGGCGATCTGCGAACCGGCGGGGCTGGGTTTGTTAGCGATGCCGATGCCCACCGCCATGCTGGGCGGATCATCTTCATTGCCCCCACTGTGGACCCAAGCTCGCGCACGGTGACGGTGCGCCTTGCCATTGATAACCCCGACGTTCACTTGCGCCCCGAAACGTTTGTGGCTGTTCAGTTCGAACGTGCCGCCACCGCCGGATATGCCGTCAGCATCCCGGCAGAAGCTGTCGAGCAGCAGCAAGGAGCATTCTTTGTCTATCGCGAGCAAAAGCCAGGAGCATTCGAGCGGGTGGAAATCCAGGTAGAGCTGCCGATACGCGCCAATGCAATCGTTCGCGGGGGAATTAGCGTGGGGGATCGGATTGCCACCAAAGGCGTTTTCTACCTGAAGTCACAACGCCAGAAAGGGGAACTTCAGGAACACAGCCACTAAGCGTTGCCACCACCGTGACTTCTGGCCGTTGGGGCCTCCGATCTTGGACATTGAAACGGGAATAACCATTTTGCAGAATATCAATATGAGTACAACACAACTCCGCATCGAGCAGATGGACTGCCCGACCGAGGAGCGGATGATCCGCAATCTTCTGGCCGGGCGGGGTGATGTCCAGAACCTTGAGTTCAACCTGATGGGGCGAACCCTGACGGTGGAGCACACATTGGCCGACCCCAGCGAATTGGTTCGGGCAATCGCATCGTTGGGGATGGAGGCGGTGATCCACCAACCTGGTTCGGCACGGCTTCAGCTTCCGGTGGTTTCCCCGCCGTGGTGGCAATCGCGTGGGGTGATGATGACCGCCGTCTCCGGGGTCTGCGCGCTGGTGGCCGAATCGCTGGTGCTGTTTGCTGGGATGGAGGAATCGGGGACGCTTATCCGGCTTCTGGCCGCTGCGGCGATTGTGACCGGCGGCTGGCAAACCGGGCGCAAAGCGTGGCACTCGCTTCGGACCTTCACGCTGAACATCAACTTCCTGATGGCCGTTGCTGCGATTGGCGCGGTGGTGATTGGTGAGTGGACCGAGGCCGCAATGGTGATCTTCCTGTTTGCTGTTGCCGAGCTGATTGAAGCCCGCAGCCTTGACCGCGCCCGCAACGCCATCCGCTCGCTGATGGAGCTTACCCCCGACCGCATCACCGTGCAACGCGATGGTGCTTGGCAGATGATCCCAGCCGATGAAGTTCGGGTTGGGGAAGTTGTTCGGGTGAAGCCCGGGGAATCGCTTGCGGTGGATGGCCGGGTGGTGGGGGGCGCGTCGGCGGTGAACCAAGCTCCGGTCACGGGTGAGTCCATCCCTGTTGAAAAATTGCCCGGCGATGAGGTGTTTGCCGGAAGCATCAACGGCAGCGGAGCGTTCGAGTATCGGGCCCAGCGTGTGGCGGCGGAATCCACCATCAACCGGATTGTTCAGTTAGTTGAGCAAGCCGCCGGAAACCGCTCCAACAGCGAACGCTTTGTTGACCGCTTTGCCGGAATCTACACCCCGGTTGTTGTCGGGATTGCAGTGTTGGTTGCCCTCCTTCCCCCGCTGCTGTTTGCTGCCGATTGGATGGAGTGGTTCCACCGCGCACTGGTGTTGCTGGTGATTGGCTGCCCTTGTGCGCTGGTCATCTCCACCCCGGTCACCATCGTCAGTGGGCTTGCTGCGGCGGCGCGGCGTGGGATACTGATTAAGGGGGGAATCTATCTGGAGCTTGGCCGGACCCTCCGTTGCGTCGCCTTCGACAAAACCGGAACGCTGACCGCTGGGAAACCGCGCGTCACCGATGTGATCCCATTCAACAGCATCCCCCCCGACACGCTGCTTCACCTTGCGGCAGCGGTGGAAGCAAAATCGGAGCATCCAATCGCCGCAGCAATCGTTGCCGAGCATGACCGCCTGCACGTTGACGAAGCGGAAATAGAGATCAGTGAGTTCACCGCGCTTCCCGGGCGGGGAATCCAAGCGATTGTGGAAGGAAGAAAAATCTGGGTTGGAAACCACCGCCTTGCGCACGATCTGCGCGTGTGCAACGCCACTGTCGAGTCGGCACTTTCCACGATTGAGTCCAACGGGAAAACCGCTGTTGTGGTGATGGATCAATCCCACGTACTGGGGGTGGTTGGGGTGATGGATACCGTGCGGGAAAACGCCGCCACCGCCGTTGCCGAACTGCATCAACTTGGGCTGCAAACCGCCATGCTCACCGGCGACAACGCCCTGACCGCAAAAACCGTTGCGGGGCAGTTAGCGATTGACGACATCCGCGCCGAACTTCTTCCTCACCATAAAATCGAAGCCGTTGCCGCGCTGCAACGCCAGCATGGGGCAACCGGAATGGTGGGGGATGGGATCAACGATGCCCCAGCGTTGGCCGGCGCAACAATCGGCTTTGCGATGGGGGCCGCCGGAACCAACGTGGCACTGCAAACCGCCGACGTTGCATTGATGGAGGACAACCTGCTGAAGTTGCCGGAGTTCATTCGGCTGTCGCGGCGGGCGTTCACCATCTTGTGGCAAAACATCGCGATTGCGCTGGGGCTGAAACTGATCTTTTTTGTGCTTGCACTGCTTGGCCAAGCAACGCTCTGGATGGCGGTGTTTGCCGACATGGGGGCATCGCTGATGGTGGTGGCCAACGGGCTGCGATTGCTGCAAGGGACCGCAGCCCCCAAGCCAATCGCTTCCACGCTGGCGGCTTCCCAAATTGCCGCCCCTGCCGCCCACCAACATCACTGCTGTGGCCACGACCACAATCACCCACATGGTGCGGAAGCAACGCAGGCGGAAGCAACGCAGGCAGAACATCACTAGATGTTTTTAGTGGTTCAGCAAGATGACTCCACCGTCATTGTGGGGCATC
The DNA here is from genome assembly GCA_020850315.1 of Armatimonadota bacterium. GTDB lineage: Bacteria > Bacteroidota > Ignavibacteria > OLB7 > OLB7 > OLB7. The sequence goes on from JADZEY010000030.1 coordinate 9,306, forward strand.
TTCGACTGTAAGGCAATCCCAACTACTTCACGTTCACATCTCCCACGGAGGATGAAGCATGAGCAACGCTCGGACAATCAGCAACGCGATTCTGGCCATAATTCTTGCCACCACCGTGGCGCAATCGCAGGATGCGGCGGCCCCACCCCGCGACACTGCGTGGAAAACTGGCGGGCAAATCGGGGTGAACTTCTCGCAAGTGGCGCTTTCCAACTGGTCTGGCGGCGGGCAAAACACGCTGGCGATTGCGGGCCTTGCCACCACGTTCGCCAACATGAAAACCGAAGCCACTTCCTGGGATAACGGGCTGGATGTTGGCTACGGATTCACAAAGTTGGCCGAGCAAGATTTTCGCAAAAGTGACGACAAGGTGATTCTGATTTCCAAGTACGGCTACAAGGCCACGGACCAGCTGTTCTACAGCGGCCTTCTGGATGCCCGCACGCAGCTAAGCGATGGCTTTAACTATGATAAAATTGACAGCGCCACTGGCAACCCCACCACCATCTCCCGCTTTGCCGCGCCTGCCTACGTCACGTTGGGTCTTGGTGCCACGTGGAAGCCTGCCGACTACTTCGAGCTGCTTGTTGCCCCAATCTCCAACCGATTGATTCTTGTGATGGATGACACCTTGTCGGCTGCCGGCGCGTTCGGTGTGGACCCGGGGAAGAAGGTAAAAAGCCAACTTGGCGCACTACTGAACGCCACCTTCAAAAAGGAGTTGATGACCAACGTCACGCTGAGTTCGCGGCTGAACGTCTTCTCTGCCTACGAAACCTTCGACAAAGCAGTGGTCACGTGGGAATCGTTGCTGGGGCTGAAGGTGAACGACTACATCACCGCAAGCGTGGCGCTGGATGTGCTGTACGATGAGAAAGTGAAGATCACCCGCGACGACAAGACGGTGGGGCCATCAACACAAATTCGCGAGGTGTTGGCGATTGGGTTGGGCTATAAATTCTAACGGCAACGGCCAAACGTCAGGCGGGGCAACACTGCTCCGCCTGCGTTGGCTGGATCTGCTCCGTGGCATTGCAGTGCTTGGGATGATTGCCACCCACGTGGCCGGGGCGCTGCTTGGCACGGAGTGGAAACAGGGTGAGCTGTGGAACAACCTGAACATCAGTTTTGGGTTTGTTGCTCCTGCATTTTTACTCTGCAGCGGCATCACCCTTTGGGTGGCGATGCAGCGGCGTGCATCGGATCCAGCACAAGCGGGCAACGGGTTCAAAAAACTGCTGCGGCGTGCTGGCATGATTGTTCTGCTCGGCTACTGGCTTCAGATCCCTGTGCTCTCGGCTCGCCAACTGGTTTGGCGGCAGGATCCCAGTGAGCTTGCGCGGCTGTTCGATAGCAACATCCTGCAAGTGATTGGGGTGGCTATGGCTGCATTGATTGTTTGCGCACAGTTGGCGCAATCGCTATCCACCACCCGTTGGGTTGCCGCTCTGCTTGCCGTTGGGATTGTGGTTGCAACCCCCTACGTGTGGGGAAGCAACCTGCATCACAGCGTGTGGCTTCCGTTCAAGGCCTACGTTGCACCGCAGCCGGTGGCCTCCTTCTCGTTGTTCCCCCATGCTGGTTATTTCTTGGTTGGGTTTGTGGTTGCCCCGCTGCTGGTTCGGGGTGGCCGGTGGCGGTTTCTGTTTCCGTTGCTTGCCGCGTTCTGCTCCGCGTCTGCTGCGTTCTTTCTTGATGCTTGGATTGGTGGCTTCCCCCCGCACAACAACTATTGGCATGGCTCCATCCAACACACTTTCTTCCGGCTGGCTGGCATTGTTGGCTTGATCGCGATTGCGCAGGTTGTTGCGTCGCGCTTCCCCTTCCGCCCCGTACAGCCTGGTGGCCAGGAATCGGGTTCAACGTTGATTGAGAAGATCGGTGCGCGCTCCCTTTCCATCTACGTTCTGCACCTGATGCTGATCTACGGCTCGCCAGTAAATATGGGAATGACCGGCTGGCTGAATGGACGATTTCACAACGCGTGGGATCCCGTGATTTGCGTGCTGAGCGGCATCGGCATCACCCTGCTGTGCTACGGCGCGGTGATTTTGTGGGAGCGGATAGGCCGTGAGTATCCGCAAGCAAGGGTGTGGGGAAAGCGATTGTGGTGGATTGCCTTTTGGGGATTGTTTCTGACAATTCCATAACCCAAACTGCTCACGGCACAGCCTTCGGGGGAAGCTGGCTTTCGCCGCCGCAGAATCATGGCGCAGATCGGTGGCAATATGCTACGGCACGGCATCCTCCATTCCCAATTCATTGCCCGTATCCATTGCTCGGCGTAGATTGCACGCTGCTAACAATCCAATCGTTCATCGCTCACATTGAATCGCTCACTTCTGCTTCTGCTGCTGATCCTTTGCCCGCTTTCTGCGGTGGCACAGGATCGCACTGCTTCGCGCCCCAACCCGGGCGAAGGCGCGTCCAAAGGTTCTGCCCCCTACCTCCCTTCCTGGAACTTTATGTCCCTTTCCACTTCTGGGTTGGATAGCTTCCAGCTTGCTAACCCGACCGCCGATGGGCGCGGTGTTTTGCTGCTGATTTTCGACACCGGGGTGGATATGGGAATCCCCGGATTGCAGAAAACCAGCACCGGACTGCCAAAGGTGATTGACGCAATTGATTTCTCCGAATCGAACGTTGTCCGCTGCCTTCCGGCAACCCTGCAAGGGGATCAGTTGGTGGCCGATAGTTTGCCGCTACGGCTGGATGGTGTTGGCCAATTACGTGGCAACGCAAGCGGCGGCCAGTGGTTTGTTGGCGTGATGGACGAAGGCCGCTACCGCAACTCCTCCGTGCGTGATTTCGATGGCGATGGAGAATCGGCCTCGCAGTTTGGCGTGGCCTTGCATCGCGGCCCCGACGGCTGGCGTGTGGTGATTGATACCGATGCCGATTCCAGCCTTGCCGACGAGCAAATGGTTGGCAGTTACCACGACCGCCAGGAGACCTTCACCTTCCGCCAGCGCGACCCCGAACGGAAAGCACCCCTCACCTTCGCCGCAACCATTGACACCGCAACGCACAGCGTCAGTTTCCATTACGACATGGGGGGGCATGGGACGCACGTTGCCGGGATCACTTCCGGGTTTGGGGTAAGCGGCGAATCGGGGTTCAACGGCGTTGCCCCCGGCGCGCAGATTATCTCCTGCAAATTCAGCAGTGATTTCGCCAAGGACAACACCGTCACCGGAAGCATGAAACGCGCCTACCAGTACGCCGCACAGCTTGCCGATAGTTTGCAAAAACTTCACACCCCAGTGGTGGTGAACATGAGTTTCGGCATCGGTTCGGCCTACGAAGGGGAGGCTGATATTGAGACGTTTATTGATGATCTGCTTGCCGATCATCCCAACCTGTACGTGGTGACTTCCGCCGGAAACGAAGGGCCGGGAATCTCCACGGTTGGCATTCCCGCTGCGGCGCGGCGGATTATCACGGTGGGGGCAATGCTTCCGCGTGGGATTGGCCGCGACAGCTACGGCGCGGCGTTGGATCGGGATGTGTTGTGGGATTTTAGTTCGCGCGGGGGTGAGGTGGATAAGCCGGACATTGTTGCCCCGGGGACTGCAATCAGCACCGTCCCCAATTTTGAGCACGATGCCCGCGCCAGTGGAACCAGCATGGCAAGCCCGTGGGCAGCCGGCGCGGTTGCTGTGCTGCTAAGTGCGCTGAAGCAGGAAGACTCACTCTGGACCCCAACCCAGGGATTAATCCGCCGCGCACTTCGCCAATCGGCACGCCCGCTGCCGGGGATTTTACCGGTGGAGCAAGGGGCCGGGGTGGTTGATGTCCGCCGCGCATTGGCGTTGCTTCGCCGCTGGCGCAACAGTGGTTTTGCCGCCGATGTGCAGGAGTATGTGGTGCGGACGTTTTCGCCAAACTATCCCGATAAATCTGGCCCCGTTGCCTTCTTCCGAACCCCGTTCACCCCGGGGCCCGATTGGCGGCAAACCTTCACCATCACCCGCGACGAACCACGCTGGCAAACCCGCGACACTGAGTTCTTCCGTGCCTTCACCCTAGAGCCAAACGTCCCCTGGATGAAAACCGTCCAGAAGACCGTCTATCTTCGCAACAGCGGCGTTGCCGAAGTGGATGTGCAGTACGACCGCGAGAAGCTTCGCCAGCCGGGAATCTACACCGGGCGGGTGATCGCCCGGCGTGCTTCGGCAAAGGGGAAAGCGGCTGATGAAGATGTGGAGTTCGAACTGGTCAGCACGATTATCGTCCCCTACACCTTCTCGGCAGAACAGGAGTTCACAGCCACAACGCCAACCGAGCGGATCGAGGCTGGGCTAACGCGGCGGTTCTACTTTGCCCCCCCCGCTGGGGCCGCCGCCATTACCTTCACGATGAACACACCCCGTGGGGAGCGCACCGCTATCTCCGGTTGGGTGATGGATCGCAACGGCTACACCGCTGGGTATCTGTCGCGGGCAAAAGGGACCGAGCGGGCCGAGGCATCAACCACCATTGCGGCATCGGCATGGGGGGATGGAGTGATTGAGGTAGTGGTGCAAGCCGACCCGATGGATGGCGCAGGGGAACCCGCAGATTTCACCCTGACAGCAAGTTGCCTGATGCTTTCGGTGAAGCCAGAAGTGTTCACCGAAAACGGCCAACGATTTGTGCAGCTAACCGTGATGAACACTGGCGCGACTCCGATTGAGGGAAGTTTCCAGCAGACCGTAAAAGGCTACGGGCGGGTGAACCGCGTGACGATGGAGGGGGACACGCTGACAATACCGCTGACGATGTGGAAAGGGGATGGAGCCTTGTGGGTTACGCCACAGTTCACCCCGGAAGGCTACATGAAATCCACCGACATACTTGCGCGGATCGTTGACGAAAACGGCTACGTCCAAGCCGACGAAGCGTTCAACCGGCCAGCGGAATCGCTCTTTATCCCCAACTTCAACCGCGATGCCGACAGCACAGCGTTCAACTTAGAGATCAACTTTGGCGCGGCGAACTATGATGACTTGCCCAGCATTCCGATTGCTATCAAGGAGCATCACGTCTATCCAACCGAGCCGCGCAGTTTCAGCGGCGGAAGTGGCCAACTGATCCCCTACGTCCCGCTAACGCTGAAGGCGCAATTGCCGGAGTTCAGGCTGCCAGAAGGCTACTACGGCATCGGCGAAATCACCTACAAACCGCGCTCCGGCAACGCCCAATCGGTGACGATGGAGTTTTTGATTGAGCGGTAGAGAGAGGGGGGGAGAGAAGGAGGTGAGTAGCAGGTAGCGAGCAAAAAATGCAAAGCAGTTTAGATGCTACCCAATCACTCAATCCTTCACTATTCAAATTCTGCCTAAGGTAAGTACATCAGTTCAGCAAGGAAGCTACAACAGCGAAGATCAGCAAGCCGGGAAACCCACTGCCAGCCGTATCTTTGCCGACTATCCACGCATCACACACACGCAGTTATGGCCGACGGATCGCTGACGATAAAGACGATAGCCACCAACCGCAAAGCGCGGTTCGAGTACGAAATTCTTGACCGGGTGGAGGCCGGAATTGTGCTGACCGGAACGGAGGTGAAATCCATTCGCGCCGGGCATATCTCACTTCAGGAAAGCTACGCCCAGCCAACCAACGGTGAGTTGTGGTTGGAGGGGTGCACAATCCAGCCATACGAGCAGGGGAACATCAACAACCACATCCCCACCCGCCCGCGCAAGCTGCTGCTGCACCGAAAGGAGCTACGAAAACTGATACAACGAACTGCCGAGAAAGGGCTGACGCTGGTTCCGTTATCGGTCTATTTTAAGGGGAGCAACCTGAAGGTGGAGCTTGGCGTTGGGCGCGGAAAAAAGTTGTACGACAAACGGGAAACAACAAAAAAACGGGAAGTTGAGCGGAATTTGCGGCGCGGGGAGGAGTAGCAGGAGGAAGGGGTATCAGCAACGCACACACGCTAAACAACTATAACACTACATCACTGTTCCATGCCAAATACATCATTCCCACCGCTGAACGAGCAGATGGACTTGATCCGCAGGGGGGCCGAAGAGATCATCCCCGAGGAAGAGCTTGCGGCAAAAATTGAGCGGGCAATCAACACCAACAAACCGCTAAAAGTGAAACTGGGCTGCGACCCTTCCCGCCCTGACCTGCATCTTGGCCACGTTGTTGTGCTGCAAAAAATGCGCGACTTCCAGGACTTGGGGCACCAGGCAATTTTGATTATTGGCGATTTCACTGGCATGATTGGCGACCCATCGGGCCGCAGCAAAACACGCCCCGCGCTAACCCTTGAGGAAACCCGCCACAACGGGCGCACCTATTTCGACCAGGCCACCAAAGTCCTTTCCGGCAAACGTTTGCAGATGGTCTATAACTCCGAATGGCTGGGGGGGATGAGCTTTGCCGAGGTGATTGCCCTATCGGCCAAATACACCGTTAGCCAAATGCTGGAGCGGGAGGATTTCCACAAGCGATTTAACGATGAGGCCCCAATCTCACTGCATGAATTCCTCTATCCGCTGGCCCAGGCCATGGACTCGGTTGCCATCAAATCCGATGTTGAGCTTGGCGGGACTGACCAAAAATTCAACCTGTTGGTTGGGCGCGATATTCAGCGGTCGTATGGGGTCGAGCCGCAATCCATCATCACCTGCGCCTTGTTGGTTGGGACCGATGGAAAGGAGAAAATGTCCAAGTCCTACGACAACTACATTTCCCTGAACGACTTCCCGAACGACATGTACGGGAAAATCCTTTCCATCCCCGATGAGCTGATCGCCACATATTTCAAATACACCGTCTTCTGCAACAACCAACAGGTGGAGGACATCCGCGCGGGCCTTGCCGATGGCACGCTTCACCCACGCGACACCAAACGGCGGCTTGCCCGCGAGGTTGTTGCCCGCTATACCAGCCCGGGAACCGCCCAAAAAGCCGAGGAAGAATTCGACAGGATTTTTATCCAGAAAGCCGCGCCGGAGCAGATGGAGTCGTTCACGCTCACCGAAGCGATGACCGTGGTGGATGTGATGGTTGCCGCAGGGCTTGCCCCTTCCAAAAGTGAGGCCCGCCGGCTAATCAACGGCGGCGGCGTTTCGATTGACGGCAACAAAATTGAAGACCAAAACGCAACCTGCGCAGTTACCAACGAAGCCGTGCTGAAAGTTGGGAAACGGAGGTTTGTGCGGTTGGTGCATCACGCATAAAACATGAGATACACCACATAATCATTGCCATGAATCCCCCCACCAACCGCCGCGCCGATGGTGCAACGCAGGAAGAACTTGCGTTGGAATATCTGCTGGGCTTGGGCTACCGACTGGTGAAAAAAAACTTCCAGTTTGGGAAGGTGGGGGAGATTGATCTGGTGATGCGCGATGGCGAAATCTACGTGTTTGTTGAGGTGAAAGCGCGCCGCAGCCACGGGTTCGGAACCCCGGAAGATGCTGTCACAATGGGGAAGCGTCGGCAGATACGGAAGGTGGCCGAAGGGTTCATCCACATCAACCAGATGACCGACTACGAAGCCCGCTTCGATGTGGTGGCGATTGATTACGTCACAGGGCAGGATGGCAAGCCGGAGATCAGGCATCACAAAGATGCGTTCTAAGCATTCCCACAATTTCCCCCTGTGCCAACTCTATTTGTTCAACACGCACGCTCCCCATGGATATCCAAACGCTTGCCGTTCATGCCGGCCACCAATCGGAATCAGCAGAGGACTTGATCCACCCTGTCTCCCCCGCCATTATCCTTTCCAGCACCTTCCAGCGGAATCCTGACGGCAGCTGCCCGGGGGGCTATCTCTATTCCCAAATCAATAATCCCAACCGTTCGGCACTGGAATCGGCCATTGCCAAGCTGGAAGGGGCGCGCGATGCCGTGGCGTTTGCTTCCGGCTCGGCGGCGATGATGGCGGTGCTGCAATCGTTGAAACCGGGCGACCACGTCCTGGCGCCGCTGGCGATGTACTACGGCAGCCGAACAATGCTTGGCGGCATCTTCCGGCAATGGGGGCTGCAAACAACGTTCGCCCCAATGGATGACCTGGAGCAAGTGAGTGCGGCCATCACCCCAGCAACGCGGCTGGTGATCACCGAAACTCCATCCAACCCCACGCTTCGCATCACCGATCTGCGCCGGGTGGCGCAGCTTGCCCACGCCGCTGGCGCGTTGGTGCTGTGCGATAACACCTGGTCAACACCAATCCTGCAACGTCCGATTGAGTTTGGGGTAGACCTTGTGCTTCACTCCACCACAAAATACCTTGGCGGCCACAGCGATGTCACCGGTGGCTGCATTGTTGCTGCCGAAGGTTGCCCGCTAACGGAGTCAATCCGCCATTGCCAAGTTGTTGGCGGCGCGGTCCCTTCGCCGTTCGATTGCTGGCTGCTGATGCGTAGCATCCCAACGCTGCCGTTGCGGGTGCGGGCGCAGTCGGCCGGGGCGGCTGCGGTGGCTGGTTTTTTACAGGCTCACCCGCGTGTTGCAACGGTTCATTATCCCGGGCTGCCCGACCATCCGGGGCATCGGGTTGCCGCAAGCCAGATGGAGTTGTTCGGCGGGATGCTCTCCTTTGAAATTGCTGGCCACCGCGCCGAAGCAATGGCGGTTGCCGCACGCGCCAAACTGTTCACCCGCGCAACCAGTCTTGGTGGCGTGGAAAGTTTGATTGAGCATCGCGCATCGGTGGAACCCCCGGGCAGCGGAACGCCGGAATCGCTCCTTCGTCTTTCCATCGGCCTTGAACATCCCGACGATCTGATCGCCGATTTGGAGCAAGCTCTATCTGGCTTGCCGTAGTGGTGAGTGTGCTATTTTGCCATGCGTCTTGCCATGCTCTACTCACACACACACAATCATCATTCGCCATGCGTTGCTTGCTTCGCTTCGTTCCATTGTTTGTTCTCGGCTCCGTGATTGGCTGCGCCCAGCCAGCACCAGCTTTGAATCCCGTGACCACTGCCCAGAAATTTGTTGGCCACCTAACCGCCAGCCGCTATGCCGATGCGGTTGCGATGATGGACCCCACCATGAAATCGGCAATGCCGGAAGCAAAGCTGAAAGAGCTTTGGAATGGATTGCAGCAGCAGCTTGGCAAATTTGTGAAGCTCACAGGGGAAACCCGCACCGAGAAGGCACAGCAGTACGATATCTGCTACGTCGCCTGCCAGTTTGCCAACCAACACCTTGATGTGAAAGTGGTGATGGATGGGCAAGGGAAGGTGGCAGGGCTGTTTTTCCTTCCGGCAAAATCGCAATCGGGCGCGCTGCCCGGCTACGTGCAGCAGGACAACTTCACCGAACGTGAGGTGAGTGTGGGAAGCGGCGAATGGAGTTTGCCCGCAACCCTCACAGTCCCCAAAGGGAACGGGCCCTTCCCCGCAGTGGTGCTGGTTCACGGCTCCGGCCCGAACGACCGCGACGAAACGATTGGCCCAAACAAACCCTTCCGTGATCTTGCTTGGGGGCTTGCCTCGCAAGGGATTGCCGTGCTCCGCTACGACAAACGGACGCTGACCCACCAGATGAACATGGCAGCAATCGCCAACCTGACGGTGAAAGAAGAAGTGGTGGATGATGCCCTTGCCGCAGTGGGGATGCTCCGTGCCAACGCTGCAATCGCCCCCAAACGGGTGTACGTGCTGGGCCACAGTTTGGGGGGGATGCTGGCTCCCAAAATTGGGGCCGCCGACCCGCAGATTGCAGGGCTTGTGATCCTTGCCGGAGCCACCCGCCCGCTGAACCACGTGATCGTTGAGCAGATGACCTACCTTGCCGGGTTGGATGGCGGCATAAATGCTGCCGAGCAATCCCAGATTGATATGCTGAAACAACAGGCCGCCGCCGTTGATGCCCTGAAGCCCGGCAGCACAACAAGCCCCGCCCAGCTGATGGGCGTTCCCGCTTCATACTGGCTGGATCTTAACGCCTACGATGCCCCACGCACTGCCGCAACCCTTCCGCAACGAATGTTGGTTGTGCACGGCGAACGCGATTACCAGGTGACAAAAGCAGATCTAACAAACTGGCAAAACGCGCTTGCCGGAAAAGGGAATGTCACCTTCAAAACCTTCCCCAATCTGAACCACTTATTCATGACCGGATCGGGCCCCGGCAACCCCGCCGAGTACGAAGTCGCAAGCCACGTTGCACCGGAAGTGATTGCAGAAATTGCTGGGTGGGTGAAGAGTGAAGAGTGAAGAGTGAAGAGGGAAGAGGGAAGAGGGAAGAGGGAAGAGGGAAGAGGGAAGAGGGAAGAGGGAAGAGGGAAGAGGGAAGAGGGAAGCTGTTTTTGTCGTTTCCTCTTTGGCTCCCCCCCACTCCCACTGGATGAATGAAGTGGAAGCAGCCGTGACATCAGTTTCGAAGAGGGCGGGTGGGGGGCGCAGTAAAACAGAATGACCAACAACGATCCACACACTCAGTCTCTTTGTCCTCACTTGCCATTCACACTGAACTTCTGCGGAAGGAGTTCCGCCGCCGCCAACGCCAGCCGGGGATTGGTGGCTTTTTTCGTGGGCTGGCTGGGGGCGGTCCGCAGGACGTGACGGTGGCGGTGAAAGGGCTGAACTTGCAAGCCGAGCGTGGCGAACGGATCGCGTTCATCGGGCCGAACGGATCGGGGAAATCCACCACCATAAAAATGCTGACCGGGATTCTTCACCCCACCAGCGGCCATGCCGAAGTGTTGGGATTCAATCCGTGGCGGCAGCGGAAGCAGTTGGCGTTCCAGCTTGGCTCCGTCTTCGGCCAGAAATCTCAGCTTTGGTTCCACCTTCCACCAACCGAGACCTACTACCTCCTCTCAAAAATCTACGAGCTTGACCCCACCATCTACCGCCAGCGGTTATCAATGTTGGTGGAGTCGTTCGGGGTTGGCGATTACTTGGCCACCCCGGTTCGGAAACTTTCGCTGGGGGAGCGGATGCGCTGCGAAGTGGTTGCAAGCCTGCTGCACAATCCCGCGCTGTTGTTGCTGGACGAGCCTTCCATCGGGTTGGATGTGGTGGCCAAAGGGCTGCTGCGCGAACACATCCGCCGCGTGAACGCCAGCGAAGGGACTACCATTTTTATCACCTCGCACGATGCTGGCGATGTTGAAACGCTGGCCGAGCGGGTGGTGGTAATCAGCGAAGGCCAAGCAATTTTTGATGGCCCAGTGAACGATCTTCGCGAGCGATTCCTGCGGGGCAAGCGGCTTGAGGCAACACTTTCCGAACCCTTCCCGGGCCAGCTTTCTGTTGCCGATGTGGCGGGTCACCCGTGGCAAGTAGTGGCTTCCGAGCCGTTCCGCATCGTGCTTCATCTTGCTGGCAACCGCCCTGGCATCACTCGCGATGCCGTCGTGTTCCTAACCGAGCGTTGCGCCGTGGAGGATATCACTATTACCGAACCACCGATGGAGGAGGTGATTCGGGCGATTTACGAAGCAGAAACCGCAGCATAGCGGCCACCGGCAAGGTTCATTTTGCCACAACCATACACATGCCGCCCCCTTTTCTGGGGCGGGCCAATCATTATCTTTGCCGGTTCAAAAAAATAGAAACAGCATAACGTCTGCAAGTACAACAACTCAATCAGGAGAAAGACTCTCAATGAAAAAAGCATTTGCAATGCTCGCGCTGGGCCTGGGATTGGCCGCGTGCGAGCAAGGTGGCGGCAGCGCCAACAGCGGAAAACCACAGTTCAACGGCCAGATGGATAGCGTCAGCTACGCCGTCGGTTTGCAAATGGGGCAATCGGTTCGCCAGGACTCCATCAACATCAACCCCGATCTGGTGGCCAAAGGAATCGCTGCCGGAATAAAGGGCGACTCTAGCGTGATGACCCAAGCCCAGTTCATTGCTGTGATGACCAGCTTCCAGCAAACCATGATGCAGAAGCAGATGGCGAAGCAACAGCAGCAGCAACAGGAGATGGGGGCGCAGGGTGGAGCAAACAAAGCCGAAGGGGAAAAATTTCTTGCTGAGAACAAAGGGAAGCCAGGAATCCTCACCACCGCCAGCGGGTTGCAATACCAAGTGATGAGCGAAGGGAAAGGAAACTCACCCAAGCCAACCGACAAGGTGAAAGTGAACTACCGCGGCACATTGATTGATGGCACTGAGTTCGACAAAGGGGAAGGGGTGGAGTTCTCCGTTGGTGGTGTTATTCCGGGCTGGACCGAAGCGGTGCAGTTGATGAAGCCAGGGGCAAAATTCAAACTGTTCGTCCCAAGCAACTTGGCCTACGGCGAAAATGGAATGCCCCCAAAAATCGGCCCGAACGCCACGCTGGTTTTTGAAGTTGAGCTTCTTGAGGTAAAAGCTGGCGAAGCTGCGGCAGCAAAACCAGATATGAAGTAACTCAGGCTACGCTCCACCCTCCGCTCATGCCAAGATTGTCGAAGCATCCAAATTCTCACATCACATTATTTAGTGGCCACAAAGCCAGGATACAAGAAACGATGAACAAGTGGATTACGATACCGGCGGCACTGCTGCTGCTGGTGTGTGCCGAGGCCTCGGCGCAGAAAGGAAAGAAGCCAGCAGCCCCCCCAGCAATGAAGACCACGGCCGATAGCATCAGCTACGCCATTGGGTTGAACTTGGGGAAAAGCCTGAAGGAGAACGAAATCACTGTAACCCCAGAAATGGTTTCTGCTGGTGTTGCCGATGGTTTGGCGGGGGCGCCAAAGCTGACCGACAACCAAATCCAGCAAGTGCTGGTGGCGTTGCAACAGGAGCTTGCCGCACGCCAAGCCGCCGTGGGTGGTGGTGCTCAGGGCGGCGGTGGAGCGCAAACAATACCTCAACAAGAAGGACAAAACCAAGTGCCACCAGAACAACTTGCCGAACAAAACAAAACGCAAGGGGAAGCATTCCTTGCCCAGAACAAAACACAGCAAGGGGTGATAACCACCGCCAGCGGGCTGCAATACCAAGTGCTGACCGAGGGAACCGGAGCATCGCCAAAAGCCACCGACAACGTGAAGGTCCACTACACCGGAATGTTGCTTGATGGAACCGTGTTCGATAGCTCCGTCCAGCGTGGCGAGCCGATCAGCTTCCCGCTGAACGGCGTAATCGCCGGCTGGACCGAAGGCGTGCAGCTGATGAAAGTCGGGAGCAAACACCGCCTGTTTATCCCAAGCAATTTGGCCTACGGTGCAAGCGGCGCCCCAGGCTCGCCAATCGGCCCGAACGCCACGCTGGTGTTCGATGTTGAATTGCTGGGCATTAACCAGTAAGCCCAATCCTGGGCACAGAGGAAAGCAAAACAGAACGCCGGAACAAGCAGTGGCTTGTTCCGGCGTTGTTGTTTTGCTCGAATCAAAGGAATCCCCCCGGGGTCCATGCTGAGTCTGTCGCAGCACGGAACGTTCATTTGCTACTTCACCTTCACCTGCACCTTCAATTTTACGCTATCCTTGTTCACCACGCGAAGTTGGCGCGCGGTTGCTGCCGGGCGTGTGGCTTGTGACGTGATCCCTTCTTCTGTTGTGGCGGCTGCCTGGGCTGTCTGCTGCGGAGTTGCGGCATCGGAGGAGGAGCGGGATGACGCATTGCCCCGACTGGCCCTCTCGGCTATGTTCTGTGTTGTCTGCTTGGTTGCTGGTTTTGCCAATGGCGCGGTGTCTTCCGGTGCGGGCGCGGTTGCTGCGGACGTAGTGACGGAGCTTGATTCCGGCATTGCCAGCGGCGTGGCTTGTGGTGCAACAACCACAGGTGCGGCAACCGGTGCGACTGGTTCCGGAATAGAGTTGTTGGATTGCTCCATCCAGAGGTATCCGCCAACGCTTAATCCCACCACAGCAACAACCCCCAACACCCCTTTTATCAACCCTGCTGAAGCATACCACGCGCCACCACCACCAACGGCAATCCCCACCGGGGCTTTCACCGCTGCCAGCGACTCCATCACCCGCGAACGTGTCAGGGCGTGTTCGGCGGGGAAGGCGGCAAGGTCGTTCCGCACGGTGTTGCGGATTACTTGCTCGGCTTCCAGCGTTGCACGCAACGTGGGGTCGGCAGCAACCTGGGCGGCAAACTCCGTCTGCTCCTGCGCGCTCATCGTGCCGTTCAAGTAGCGGTCAACTGCTGATGGGATATGGCTCATTTCGGGAATCGGTTGTTGGACGTTTTCATTGGGGGTAGTCAGTAGTCAGTGGTCACTGGTCATTAGTCATTGGTCATTAGTCACTCACCTTACGCATCTGCTGTCTTACTTCCCTCTCTCCGTCATTGCCCCGAAGGGTCGGGGGCTTCGACAAGGAGTCTTCGACGAAGCACCGCGAAGCAGTGGCGCAAGCCCATCTCGCGGGTTTTCGGTGGATATTGGACACGCTGTCAATGGCTTTGCGTAAGGTGAGTTAGTCACCGGTCAGTAGCCATTCTTCCCCTTCTTCATTTCATACTTCATCATTCATACTTCATACTTTCAAAGGTCAGTAGCGAAGAGGGTATTCTCGACTCTCCATTCTCCATTCCTTCACTTCTCCATTCTTTTCACCACCTCGGCTCTCAATTTCTCACGCGCTCGCGATGCTCGTTTCCAGATTGCTTCTGGGGATTTCCCCAACATGGTTGCAATTTCATCGAAGCCATAACCGCTGTACATGTTCAGGATCAACACTTCGCGGTAATCCATCGGCAGCGCGGCAAGGGCGGCAACCACTATTTCCTCCATCTCACTCCGTTCCCGCAGGTCGTCGGTTGGGTGGGCTGATTCGGGGAGGTCGTCGAACCGCGAGGTGCGCGCGCTTGCTTTCAACTGGTTCAGCGCAAGGTTTCGCGCCATTGTTAGGAAGAAGCCAACGGGGTTATCAATGCTTTTTGGTTGCAGCCGTAGCCGTATCACTTTCTCCCACAATTCTTGTGTTAGATCCTCGGCAACTTCACTTCTCCCTACCATCTTCAAGCAGTAAGCGAACAGGCGGTTATTGTGGCGGTTGAACAGCTCGACAAATGCAGAATCGTCCCCTTCCAAGTGGCGTGAAAGAAGCAGCGCGTCGGGCCCCACGGCGGTGTTGATTGCGGGGGCGTGGCGTTCGCTGCGTGTGCTGGTTGCCAATGGAATGGCGATTGCCAGTTGGCTCATGGCTTCGTTGTTGCTTGTTGGCTTTTTTTCCATGACAACATGAGTAAGCAAATCCTGACAGCAGGAATTTTTTTTCTTTGGTTCTCCTGCTTCGGTCAGGTTTGGGACATGGTGATTGTCACTGCTGTGTTCCAATGCCGAAGCAGGGATTTGGGAGAGGGTCTTGTGAGTATCCAACAGAAGCACTTGCATCAACAATACCATCAACGTTCAGCAATGATACAGCCGTTCCGCCAGATACTATTCATCGCCAGCATCTTCTGGTTGCTGCTGGTTGTTCCGGTATCGGCGCAAGTGCGTCGGCTTCCGGGGGCAGTTCTGGGGCTTGGCGCGGGCTACGATCACGGCATTCTCATCCCCGCAAGCGGGACGCAGGAGTACGACCCGTACAGCAACTACACCCAAACCCCGTGGGCTGGGTTCACGATGATCTTCCCAAAATTATTCGGCGAAGGGCTTGGCCTATCCACCACCATGAACTACGCCCAGTACAACCTTCACGCCACCAGCACCCAAAGCCGCACGCTGCAAACCACTGGCGGAACATCAACCACCGCCACGGTGGAGCATCGTTACGATTTTTTTAGCCAAGCTGCCCAGTGGGATTTCATGTTCTACGCCCAGATGGGGAAGGTGGCGCGGTTTGAAGTTGGCCCCTGGGGAGGGATCGGTTTTTTCCCTGAGTGGGAGGAAACTGAGGCAATCACGCAGCCAAGCGATGCCCGATTTAGCAACGGGCAAACCACCCAAACGGTTGATGCTGGCCGCACCACACGCGAAGGCGTTGGAACGTTTGGCGTGGCGATACGCGCTTCGTTCGAGATACCCTTCCTGTTCGGTAGCGCGCTGCTTCCAAGCCTGAACGCCCGCGTTGGCGGGGTGATGCCAACCGACCAGAATGCCTCGGATGCTGGAATTTCCGGAACGATCGGTGCGGGGTTCACACTGCTGTTTGGAAACACGCAGGGGGAGCTTGTCCCATCCGAACCGATGCCGGAACCAGTATCGGCTGCCAGGCCAGACACCGCACCTGTTCCGCCGCCCGTTCGGCCAACACCATCGCTAACGGCCACGTTGGATTTCTACTCCCAAACCGCTGTGGGCCGCCGGGCCGATACGCTGTGGCTGCAACCGGAACGGACGCTGCACCAGATGGAGTTCGCATTGCCCAATACTGTCCGGTTCGACCCGAACTCGGCATCACTCCCGAATCACTATCGCCCATTGGAACGGGCCGCCGCCACAACGTTCACCCTTGATTCGCTTGCTGGATTGGACGCTTCCGAGCTTGTCGGGCAGACACTGAACATCGTTGGATTCCGAATGGCCCACCACCCTTCGGCACGGCTTACCGTAACCGGCGGGAAGCAACGAAGCGAGCCAGCGTGGTTTGCCCGCGCCCGCGCCGAAACGGTGCGGGAGTATCTAACAACGGTGTGGGGAATTCAGCCAACGCGCATTACCGTTGCTGCGGCAAAAGGGGGGAACAACGAAGCCGAGGTGAAATTTGCCGCCTCCCTTCCTGAAATTTTGCAGCCAGTGAACGTGGAATGGATTGAACAGGAAGTGGTTGCTGGATCCGTGGGGATCGAGCCGCAGATTGCCGCCCAGCATGGGGTGAAAGGGTGGCGGGTGACGGTGCTGCGCAACGGCAAGGAAATCGCCACACTGCGCGACACCGACGGCGGAAGCGGGGGGCTGGATGCTGGGTTGCTGCTTGGCGATGCGGCCACCAGCGGCGCGCTGCCACTGCTGCAAGCCGAGTTGGTTGTGGAAGATTCCGCAGGGGCCACCGCTATTGCCCGCGATCTGTTGGTGGTTGCTTCCGGAACGGTGAATGAGGCGTTGGCGCAGCATCTATTTCGTCGGCATATCCTGCTGGTGGTATCGGCAACGGAGCTTGAGCGGATTGCCGCCCAGGTTCACGACAGCGCGACGGTGACGGTGGCCACCACGCCAAGCAACAACCCACAATCCATCCGCGACACCCTTGTCCAGGCACTGAGCAAGCAGGGGAAAAACCGCGTGGCGGTACAGGCCGTCCCGGTGGGGCAATCGGCTATCGCAGCGGACCCTGCGCCCGTGGAGATCACCATCAGCCAACGCTACTAACGGAAAAATTCTGCACCCAATCACATTTCACTGTAGTTGGAGAATCACGATGAACAGAGCCTTGAGAAAACGGAGCCTAACCGCCATGCTTGCAATCATGGCAACGGCAATGATTGGATGCCGCGACAACATTTTGGACGCAACGCCAGACGCAACAGTGTCCACCGGAACCACCCCGCCAAGCAACAGCGGATCACCATCCGCGCTCCCCTACACCATCACCGGGACGTTGGAGGTAAATCCTTCGTTCACCATCCCCGCCAATGCGCGGTTAGTGGTGATGTGGCGGGTATCGGCAACGTCGCCCGATTATGAGATCATGTACGGGCAGGGGGCGATTGACCCAGCCAACAACACCTTCAGCATCACCTTCAACGGGCCGTTGCAGGATGCCGCGCTAAACCTTAGCGACGACAGGACCAACGGCGTTGGCGTTGGCTACATCCTGCTGACCGACGACCCAACATTGCAAGAAGGGGTGCGGATGAATGGGAACAGCGACCGGGTGCTTGGCTCGGTTGATAACACCTGCATCATCTACACCAAAGGCGACCCGAAGACGTGGGGCTACAACGCCAGCAGCCCACGAACATGGCTTGAGGGGAGCTGCGCCGGCCAGTGGCTGCCAGCCTTCAACAGCGGATTCAATATGGGGCGCGGAACCACCATCAACTGCCGATTCGACGGCTTCGCACCAGCTTCGCAAAACGGCCTAAAGCTGATTGTTGACCCGCAGTTCGATTTCCATTTTCCGAACTGGACCTAACCAGCGATACCGCGAAAGCAAGGCGCGACAGAAGGGGCGGCAGGAAGACTCAAGCCGCCCCTTGCTCTATTCCTCTACACCTTCTAACATCTCCTGGCGCAACCCCGCAGCCATTGAGCGGTATTCGCCGCCCCGATGTTTGCATGGCCCACAACAATCAACCAGCCGATGTATCCTTCGGCACATGATGGCGGCCATGATCCCCCCTACATTTGTAGCAGACCACCATCCCATTGAACGTTCAGTACGAACACAAAAACAATCATGACCACGGTACACCACACAACGAACGGAACATTGAGGGCAGCATGGACCAGAACAGCGGCAGCATTACTGATGCTGGCCGCTGTTCTGGTAGCTGGCCTTCCTGCCCATGCCCAACAACAAACCGCTTCCGGGGCCACCCTGAACGGATACGTCACCGACACCGAAACGCAGGAGACGGTGATTGGCGCAACGGTGGCAATCAAAGGGACTAAGCTGGGGGCCTACACCAACAAAAGCGGTTACTTCTCCATTCCCAACATCCCCCCAGGCCGCCACACCATCTCCATCAGTTCGGTGGGATACGAACGGAAGGAGGAGGAGCTTGAGATTGGGGTGAACGAATCGAAAAAAATCACCTTTACACTCACCCCCAAAGCTGTTACCAAGCAGCAGATCACCGTCACGGCCGACAAGGACGTGGAGAAGCGGCAGATTGATGTCAGCCGCGTGAACATCCCGGTGGAGCAGCTGCGCCAGATACGGGTTGGTGGCGAGTCGGACATCTTCCGCTCGTTGCAATACATGCCGGGGATTCTCACCTCGTCGCAAGTCTCCAGCGGCCTGTACATCCGTGGCGGCTCGCCGGATCAGAACCTTGTGTTGATTGATGGCAGCACCGTCTATAATCCATCCCACCTGCTTGGCTTTTTCTCCGCGTTCAACCCCGACGCAATCAAGGATGTTGACCTGATTAAAGGGGGCTTCCCGGCAGAGTTTGGCGGGCGGATGTCGGCGGTGCTGAACCTTACGCAGAAAGATGGGAACCGGAATGAGTTCGAGGGGGTTGGATCCATCGGGGCTGTGTCGTCGCGGCTGTCGTTGCAGGGGCCGATTGGTAGCAAGGGTTCCTACTTTGTGGGTGGCCGCCGCACCTACCTCGATCTGCTGATGGGCTTGTTCCCGGAAGACAAAGCCAACCCCTTCCCCACGTTCAATTTCTACGACCTGAATGGCAAGGTGACGCAGGACATCACCGACAACGACCGCATCTCACTTAGCGGATTTATCAGCGAAGATGAGTTGGGGCTTGCAGGGGCCGGGTTCGATTTCAACATCGGAATCGGCAACCGCACCGGCGCGCTTCGCTGGACTCACATCTTTGGCGACAACCTTTTCACTGTGGTGAACCTTAGCGGCAGCCGCTACCACAACGGTTTCAGCGGCGGGCAGTCGGGATTCAAGTTCAAAATGGAGAACGTGATTAACGACTACACCGGAAAGGCCAGCGTGGAGTGGTTCGCCAGCAACGACCTGACGGTGAAAGCTGGCTACGAAGGGACAAAGTACCGGTTCGACTACCTGCAAAACTTCACCGGAAAGGACTCCATCGGGCAGTCGGGACAGATTGGCGGGGCGGCAACAAACCTTACGATTGATGACTGGGCTCATGCTGGATACGCCCAAGTGAACTACCAGCTTACCGACCTGTTATCGTTGCAAGCGGGGCTGCGTGCCAACTACGCACAGCTTGCCGACACCGTGACGTTCGACCCACGCGCTGCGATTCGCTACCAGTGGCAGGAGGACGTTGCGTTCAAAGCTGCGTGGGGCATCTATCACCAATATCTGCACCTTGCCGCGCTCCCCGATTTCAGCTTTTTCGACACCTGGTTGCCAACCGACTCCACGATCCCCGTGGGGCGTTCGGAGCAGTACATTTTCAGCGTGGAAACCACGCCGTTGGAAGGCTACGGGCTGAGTGTGGAGGGATACTACAAGAAGCTGCACGGCATCAGCGAGATGGATCAATACGAGACCAACGGAACGAACGTTGGGGACCTTCTGTTCAGCGGAAGCGGAACCGCCTACGGTGCGGAGGTTTTCCTTCAGAAGAAGACCGGGGACCTAACCGGATGGATCGGCTACACGCTGGGGTACATCACTGCCAAGTTCGACAGCATCAACTACGGCAAGGAGTTCCGCCCCAAATATGACCGCCGCCACGACCTGAAATTTGTGGCCCAGTACAAGCTGAGCGATAGCTGGGAACTTGGCGCATCCTTCAGCCTGCAAAGCGGGCAATCGTACACCGGGGCGACGTCGCGGTTCAACAGCAATTTGCCGGGGGAGGACCCCGGGGTTCCGGTCACGGTTCCCGCCGACCGCTACGCGCTGCGGCTTCCGATGTCGCACCAGTTGAACATCAACGCCAACTACAACACCACACTGTTCGGGCTTCCGGCGCGGCTGCTGATTGACATCTACAACGTCTATTCCCGCCGCGACATCTGGTTCCGCTACTACGACACCACAAAAGAAGTCACCGAAGTAACCGATGTCCGCTTGCTGCCGATCCTTCCGACAGTAGCAATCGAGGTGAAATTCTGAGAAATGTCGAATGTCGAATGTCGAATGCCGAGTGAAGAATGGAGAGTGGGGAATGAAGAGTGGGGAATGGAGAGTGGAGAATGGGGAATGGACTCTTCGCTACTGGCTGATGACTGATGACTAACTGACCTTACGCAAAGCCAAGCTGGATGTGGTCGAAGGGGATCGCATTCGCTGCCTGCCCTCACGCTTGCCCTCACCCTCTCGAAGATGCCGATCCTATCGGCACGCCCTCTCCCAAATGGGTGATGGTACTGTTTCGATTCCATTGGTCGGGTGGGAGAGGGAGCCAAAGCCGAAGAGAAGAAGAGCATCGAAGCAAGCCACCGACCCGGCAAGTCTTCACTATCCAAACTCTGCGTAAGGTGAGTGACTAATGACTAAGGACTAATGACTAAGGACTAATGACTAAGGACCACTGACTAACACCTCCCTTTGCAACTGACCACAAACAACTGACCACAAACAACCGACAACTGACCCTTACGATGAATACTTCTATTATCAACCGATTCACCCTTGCGGCCACCGTTGCTGCACTGCTGCTGACGGCAACCGGGTGCGAGGATATGCCGCCAGATTCGTACATCCCGCAGTATGTGCTTGAAGGGTACATGCTGGTGGATAAGCCAATGGCCGGCATCCGCCTTACCCGCTCGCAATCGGTGACGGACACCTTCAAGTTTGAGAATGGAGCCGTGCCAAACGCTGATGTGAAAATCATTGCTGGTGGCACTTTCTATCAGCTTCAGTACCGGAGCAACAACCGCTCGGGTGAGTATTTCTATCCAGACTCCACGGTGACGGTGCAGCCCAACACCACCTACAAGATTGAGGTCCGCACCGCCGACGGAGCAACGCTAACAGCCCAAACCACAACCCCAGCACGCATCGCTTGGGTGAATGCACCAAAGCCAGTTCTGCAATATCCCGTGGACACGCTGAACCTTCCATCCCCCGACTCGCTGAAGCTCCGCTGGACTGCCGCGCCGGGCGTGATAGAGTATCTGATCAGCGTCCGCTGCGACGACACGTTGGGGTATGGGAACTATCTGGAGCCTTCCACCAGCGAGCGTAACCGCCGGATTGAACGGAGCTTCGAGGAGCAAGTGCCGCTGTACAACGATGTCAGCCGCTGGGGATTTATTCCGGCCACGGAAGTCTCCACTGTCTGGACGGCATTCAAATGGTTCGGGCGTAACACCGTGACGGTGTATGCTACCGATTACGCAATGTCCGCTTGGTTCAAACTGACCCACTTTGGCGCGAACCCAGCGTTCGATCCACTCTACTCGAATGTGACTGGCGGGTTGGGAGTGTTTGCCAGCGCATCGGTCATCGAAGCCCAATCGTTTGTGCTGAAAAATCAGCAGTAAATCGCTTGTCCCAAATATCCCCCGTTCACCAAATAAAATTCCCCCGTCGTTGCTGCTTTAAAAGCAATGGCGAGGGAGTTTTGTATTGGGAGAAACGAATGTTGTTTGCCGATCACGTTGTTTTGACCATAGCGAAGAAGCTGGTGGAGAAAACAATTACAAGCTTTGCACCAAGCAAGGTAATATAACATCCCCCCCCCCCCCCAGATGCAAGGGGAATCTGCTGGTATTGTTTTCCCGATTGTTAGGAAATTATGTTTGCACCGTCTTGTTCGAGTTACGAACAAGCTCGGTTACTCTACACCATCAATATGTTGGAGGCTACCATTATGGGATGCGGATGCAACACACCTGTTCGCTCATGGATTGATTGGGCACACCAAATGCCTGCGGAAATTCTCGACCTTATTGCAATAGCCCGGTTAGGGGGCGCAACCGGGACATTTCTGAACAGCACTACGTACAACACTCCGCCTGTGGCATGGACGGCAAATGGAATTGCGTACAATGGCGAGCCAGTTATTGTAGCATTAGCAACCGATAGCGGTTTAGCAATGAACCATGCTGGCCAATTTAATTTTAGCCATGAGCTTCGGAACTCAAGCGCGCTATTATAGATGGCTGCATAAAACTCCACACACCGCTCTGAGGTGAGTATAAAAACATGAAAAACAAACATCATTCCTACATACAGAAAGCACTGCCTTTGTTGATGTTTTTTGTGTTTTCGTATTTGTGTACATCTCAGTACTACGATGATATGAGATATGAAGCTGTTGTGGCTAATACTGAATACAAAAGAATAAACGCTCAAGTTTTATTGTTTTTAAACGAACAGGATACAATGCAGTATATCAATGTAAAGAGCAAACCAGCATACTCTGTGCTTCCTTTAATAACAATAGAAAATCATTATACTTGTGATGATAGTTTTGTCTATTATGATATTTTTCTGTGCGCAAAAAAAACATTTTTGAATCAAAGTATTTGGTATTTATTGCTATTTCACAAGAAAAGGGAGGATTCGATATGGAGGTTAGGAGCATCATCAGTAGGCAATGTTGATACCAATGATAAATTCATCAGTAACTATATGCAGACATATCAGAACCCTCCTGACAACGGTCAAATAATCAGATTCTTAACAAAAAAATCTAATTTATCACTTTCTTGCAGTTTCACTTGGAGCAAGATGGTTCCCGATTCAACGGGTTCGAACTCGCACTCTCTGGTGCTATTAGATGCTACATGGCCAGACACCCAAGTTTATAGCTATGCTCGCTATGTTGATACGTTGAATTGGAAAAAAATGAATGGTCAGAACCCATCTTTATCTACCCCTTGACATTATAGTTAGAAACGGATTTCTGATTCCGAATTAGCTGTGGATATAATTTGATTGCATACTCCAATGAAAGTGATTTACGAAGCTCTACAGAGTCGGGGTAAACAGGAATGACAGCCCAGTCAATCACCTTTATCGAATATTAACCCGTGAATCGTTGCAAAAAAATCAAAAAACGGCAATAAGGCATGAGCAGCAAGGGAAATGAAAACAAATTTTTCTCATGACAACTCACGGAGTAATAATACCAATCCGGCAAAAAACTCCCCCGCCACTGCTGCCAGTTTTCATGGAGAGTGGCGGGGGATAGAGAGAGAGAGAGGAAGCCGATATTCAGTTCGGTACGCGCAGGTCTTCGGCCTGCGCTTGCAGTTTTATGAGGCTGCTGCGGTTGTCTGCTGCTGTTCCAACTCCACAGCTTTTGGGAACAGGATGTTATTCTCCAGATGCACATGCTGGTGCAAGTCTTGCTCGAAGGCTTGAAGTTCTTGGTACAGTACGCGATAGGTCATGCAGGCATCTTCTGGCGGCGCAAATCCGTGGCTAAGCTGGCGGATTTCGGCCATTTCGTCCCCTGCATCTTGGTGCTCCATCTCCATCATCCGAATCGGGTTACGAACCGAGCCGAACGGAAATCGGTTTCCGGATGGGGCAACCCCGGCAAGCCCTTTGATGGCTGGGAAAAGAATCCCTTCTTCTTTCTGCATATGCTGGTCAAGGTCGCGGGTAATTCCTTCAAATAGTTCAGCAATCCGCACTGTTTCGGGGTGGTGATCGCCATGGACGCGGGCAACTTTTTTGGCGTGTGCCAAAATTGTTGGGCTTGTTTCGCGGACGTAGCGGTGGTGGTTCCCCACGATGTAGTCAACCAACAGATCGGGAGACCAACGGTTGAACTGTGGAATACCAGCCGCAGGAGTTGCCGTAAGCTCCTCCAATTGCTTCGATAGTTCTTCTACGGCAACCCCTTTGGCTTGGCAAGCATCGGCAATGGTGCGCCCGCCGCCACAGCAGAAATCAAGGCCATGGTGTTGGAAAATTGCTGCGGCGCGGAAATCGCCAGCAACAACGTCGCGGACGGTGGTTTGTGTTGGATCCATCATAGCGGTTAGTGTTTAGATAGTTCGATGATTCTGTTGCTTTGTCCAGATGATTTTCCCGTCATCAATCCGTAGTGCCCCTTTCCCCTCCATCCCCTTAATCGAACGGATCACCGTCTCCACCCGTAATCCTGTCATGTCAGCAAGTTGCTGCCGTGTGAACGGAACCTTCCACGGTTCCCCCATCTGCAGAGCAATCGGGTCGTTACGGTAGAAGTACTCAATCAGCGTTGATAGCCGGTGCTCGGCTTCTTCAACGGCAATCTCCGTCAGCATCATGGACTTGTAGATCAGCCGCCCACTAAGCACTTGTGTCAACTTCAAATGAACATCGAAGTTCTCCCGAAGCAGTTGCACAAATCGGTCGTAGGGAAGTTTCCAGACCTGGCTGGATACCACTGCAAGTGCCGATGCTGGATAGGGGATATTGTTGAACAATGGCGGCTCGCCAAAGCTCTCCCCTTCGGTGAAATACCCCTGCACAAATTCTCGCCCTTGGTCATTCCAAGTGGCCATTTTTATCCGCCCGCTTTTCACCACATGGAAGTGGGTTGCGGTCTCCCCTTGCTGAAACAGCATCTCATCCCGCGCAAGCTGAACAATGCGTGGTTGGTACTGCCGAAGGATTTCCTCAGGGATCATCGTGTGAACCTTGTTGATGCAAAACTATCCCCGCCAGAAGCGGAGGCTTTATGATGTAGATCAGAAGATGGGAAAAAACTGATTAGAAACTCACAGTTCCGCTCACAAACCCCCACGATACCGTTTTCCTTCCCCGCAGAACAAGGCGGTCTGGATCGCCATCGAACAACGACCACCCCATCTGCAGCATCAGTGCATCGAACAGTTTGGCTGTAAACGTGATATCCAACTCCTTCCCAACCGTTGTGGTTCCCCCCGGAATGCCAATGTCATCAGGCGTACTGGCAAGGCTGAATAGATGGAGATCGGCAGCAAGTTTTGTGGTGGCCGATGTCGGGATCGAGGCTTGCACCAGAATATCCTGTAACCCCAAACCAGCACGCGAGGAAGCATTATCCAGAATATCCATATGGCCATAAAATTTATGGTTGGTGGCGTACAAGGTGTTGAACACCTGATACTTCGTTGAATCGCTCCCCCTGCCGGAAAGCATATCCATACCGACCCCAAGCCGCAAGCTCATTGCCTCCTTGATGGTGTAGCCCAATCGCAACCCAACCAGCGTTGCTGCAATATCCTGACGCGCCGTCCCAGAGTAATAATCGCCGAACTGATACGCGCCATCAATCTCATAATCAACCCCGCTGAACACCCCGTTAGAGTGTATCCCGATTGTGTGACGGTTTTGGCGCGCGGAATCGCTGCGTGGGTTATCGAACAGGAAAAATCCTTGGATTGTGGCGGCTGGGTCGGTTGGTTTTCCAGCGGTTTTCCACCCTCCCCACAGCCCAGCCAGGATAACGTCACGGGTGTACGTTGGGGTTGCGGGATTCCGCGCTATCGCTGCAGCGATTCCATCAATCGTCACATCGCCCAACCGTGCTTTTGCCGTCAGTCCATCGAACGATTGCCCAAAATTTCCCCAATCGGAAGCACCAACTAACCGTTCGTTCCCGTAGATTAGCAGTTGCCTTCCCACCCGCACCGTCAGCGTGCTATCGAACAGGCCGCGAAGCTCAATCCATCCCTGCCGCAAATCCAAACTGGCCGCCCCGCTATTCAGCACCGAGCGGCTTGCGCCAAACGTCCGCGCATCCTGCAGCTCAATCATTGCCCCCAAATTGTCGTTGAACGAAATCGCCCCCCCAACCCTGCTTCGCAGCAGATGAAAGGGGTCAAGATGCGGGTTCGGGGCAAACGAGCGGTTATCAAGCTCCGTCCGCTCCCGTACCTGCCCGATGATTTTTACAGTCTGGGCCTGAGCTGTTTGGCTAAGTAGCAGCAGGCCAAGCAGTGTGAAAAAAACCGTTGCTGTGAAAGTTCTCATGATAGTGTTGCTCCATGTAGGTAGTAGTTCCGTTGGCGCAGCGCAAACAAGCGAAGGGATAGTGAAAATTTCTAACCCCAACGCCCTGCTGCTAACGTAGCGCACTTATGTAGCGCGAAATATGATTCACGTCATATATCACCCAAAACCTTTGGCATAGTTTGCACCTGTGAAAATAAAACTGGGTAGCGGGGGGGAAGTGGTGGGAGCGGCATCGAATAACAGCTAAACCGATTAACGTCATGAGATTTTTCACACAACACGGACAACGCCTGCTATGGGCATTGGGTCTTAGCCTTCTGATTACGGCCTGCAGCGATCAGAAGCAAGCAGAACCACAAAATGATGTAGAAGAAATTCAAGGCCAGGAAATTGCGGTCTTGACTGACCCGCCAAGCGTTCCACCGCCGATTACCCGGAAGCACGCCACAAAGGTTATTGTGAATTTAGAGGTGATCGAAAAAGAGATGCAGATGATGGATGGCGTTAGCTACGTCTTCTGGACGTTCGGCGGAACTGTTCCGGGGAAATTTATCCGCGTTCGCCAGGGCGATTTTGTGGAATTTCACCTGAAAAACCACCCGGATAATAAATTGCCGCATAACATTGACCTTCATGCTGTAACCGGGCAAGGTGGTGGTGCCGCAGCAACGTTCACGGCACCTGGGCACGAAACTCAGTTTTCTTTCACAGCATTAAATCCTGGGCTGTACATCTACCACTGCGCAACAGCCCCAGTGGGTATGCACATTGGCAACGGCATGTACGGGTTAATTTTGGTGGAACCGAAAGAAGGATTGCCAAAAGTTGATCGCGAATTTTATGTCTGCCAAGGCGATTTTTACACAAAAGGGAATTACGGCGATGCTGGATTACAGCCGTTTGATATGGCAAAAGCAGTGCGCGAAGAACCGGATTATGTGGTGTTCAACGGAAAAGTTGGGGCACTTACTGGCCCTAATGCATTAAAAGCAAAAGTTGGAGAAAAAGTACGGATATTTATTGGCAACGGCGGGCCTAATCTGGTTTCCAGCTTCCATGTTATTGGCGAGATTTTCGACAATGTTTTCCGCGAAGCTGGAAGCGTGCCGGATCACAATATCCAAACGACTCTAATCCCTGCTGGTGGTGCATCAATCACCGAATTTACATTGAATGCTCCCGGGGAGTTTATTCTTGTAGATCACTCGATTTTCAGAGCATTTAACAAAGGTGCGCTGGGAATACTACAAGCAGAAGGGGATCCGAACAAGCTGATTTTCTCTGGGCAACAAGATGACCGCATTTATCAACCAGAAGGTGGTGCAATTCAGTCAATGCCAGAAGAGCCAGCACCAGAAGCAAAGCCGATGACAAAAGAGGAAAAGCTAACGCAAGGGAAGAATATCTACGTCAGCAACTGCCAAGCCTGTCACCAGGCCGATGGCAAAGGTATTCCCAACGCGTTCCCGCCGCTGGCCGGTTCGGATTATTTCGCCAACGACCCATCAAAAGCAATTATGGCTGTCTCGCATGGGTTAAGCGGAAAAATTACGGTGAACGGAAAGCAGTTTGACGGCGTGATGCCAAAACAAAACTTAAGCGATGCTCAAACCGCAGCAGTAATCACCTACGTTCTCAATAATTTTGGGAATAAAGGCGGCGAGGTGAACCCCGAGGATGTGACGAAGCTGCGGAAATAGTAGAGAGGGTAATCCCACAGTAAGGATATGACTATGATCTGGTTTGTTTTAATGTTTGGTTTTGCTGCGGGTATCGCACATCAAGAGCCTGCAACAAGAACAATGGTAGAGATACAGGGGGGGATGTATTCCCCCCTGTACTCCTTGGACAGCCAGAAAGTAAAAGTGCAGCCATTTCTGATGGACGCTTATCCGGTCACAAATAGCGATTTTTTAGCGTTCGTTAAAAAATACCCTGACTGGAAGAAAAATTCCGTAAAACGGCTGTATGCTGACTCCAGCTATTTGCGCCATTGGGCAAATGATACAGCATTCCCGCAATATCTTGCTAACAGCCCGGTGGTGAATGTTTCTTGGTTTGCGGCAAAGAAGTATTGCGAATGCGAAGGGAAGCGATTGGCAACAACAGCCGAGTGGGAATTAGCCGCAAAAGCCAGCCCAACCAACAAAGACGGAAGTCGCGACACAGCCTTCCGCCAGTGGATTGTTGGGGTGTTGTCGAAACCAAGCGGAAGCAGTACTCCATCAATCGGCCAAACGCCACGGAATTATTATGGAGTATATGATTTGCACGGGCTTGTGTGGGAGTGGACGTACGATTTTAACAGCGCGTTGACAACCGGTGAATCTAGAGGAAACAGCAGTTTAGATAATACTCTGTTTTGTGGCGGTGGATCGTTTGCATCAAAAGATGTGGACAATTATCCGGCATTTATGCGGTTTGCAATTCGCTCTAGCGTGAAGGCGCGCTACTGCGTGCCAAACTTGGGATTTAGATGCGTGAGGTCACAATGAAAAAAATCACAATAATAGGATCATTGCTGCTCTGCATGGTGCTGCTTTCGTGCGAAAGCAGCGTTAGCGAAAAAGTTGGTGAAAAGCAATCGAAAGAATGCTGCACAACATCAGCCGATGAGCCAGCATCGGCAAAACTTCCTGACGAGTCGGTGTACAACCTGAACTCAACGTGGAAAACCCAACAAGGTGAGTCCTTCCCATTTAATCATTTTCGGGGGAAGGTGACGGTGGCGGCAATGGTATTTACACATTGCGCTTCGGCTTGTCCGCGAATTGTGGCCGATATTCAAAGAATCGAGAAAGCGTTATCGGCTGAGGAGCGGAAGCAGGTGCAATTTTTGCTTATCAGCATGGATCCTGAGCGCGACACCCCAGAGCGGATGCAGGAATTTGCAGGGCAATTCCAGTTGAATACGCAGTGGACGCTGATCTCTAGCACGGAAGATGCGACAATGGAAATGGCGAACATCTTGGGAGTGCGGGTGAAAAAACTTTCTGATGGCGGCTTCGACCACTCGAACGTGATTCACCTTATCAACCCGGCTGGCATCATCGTCCACCAACAACAGGGGTTGTCGGTGGACCCGACTGAAACGGTGACGGCACTGAAGCAGTTGCTCCGTCCGGCGGCGTAAAATTCTGCGGCTGTTGGTCTGATATTGAACCGTAGCTGTTCTTTGGTTTCACCGGGAATGGCTACGGTTTTCTTATTCGCCATCACACAAATGCCGTGTACTGCTGGCCAAACCATAAACCTATGTACTTTTGCACCCGTTGCAACACTTGCTATCGGGTTGGCTGGCAAACGACTGCGTGAGAAAGGGATGACCGCACACTGCCACCCGCTTCTTATGACCAAAGCTGTTCATGCGTACAACACACAACACCAGATTAGTTGGGATACTATGCCACCCGGTTGCCGAGGAGTTAATCCATGAGATATTCTCATGGGGTGTGGAGATCACCGATGCCGATGCAGCTTGCTTGCAGTTCGATGCCCAGGCCAAGGATATGCGCGGGGTGATTGCTGGGCTTCATGCCTTGAAGGCTACCGGCGTATATCTAACAGGCCGGCTGCGAACAGCGGCTACGGGCATTGCCGATTACCTTTCCGATGAAGCGCACGGAACAGGGGTTATCAACACCATCACTTTCGACCAAGACCGCACCACCGGACACAACACCGAAGCAAGCGCGATTATTTCCGTGCTGGAACCGTACCAGCATATTTTCGCCCGCGGAAGTGCTGTTGTGATTGGAGGGGGGGCGATGGCTCGCTCGGTGTTGTATGCGTTGGTGCGCCATTTCCGGGTTAAAAATATCGCCATTGCCGACAGGACGTTGCAGCAGGCACAACTGCTGCGGCAAGTGTTTAGCGAGATGGCCAATCCAAGCGCGCGAATCGAAGCGCACGAGCTGTTCCCTCCCGATATTGCCCAGCTTCTTGCCGAGGCTCGCTTGATTGTCAACACTACGCCAATCGGAACCATCACCAGCATAGATCAATCCCCCATCACGGTTCCCGATATCTTTCACAATCGCCAGTTGGTAATGGATGTGAATTTTGGTCCAGCAATCACGCGAATGTTGGCCGAAGCTGCCGACAATGGGTCAACCATTATCAGCGGTGCAGAAGTTCTGATTCGCCAAATTGCGCAGGCCTACGAGCTTCTGACGCATTCCCAGTTTCCCGCCGAGCGGATTCGTGCGATGCTGGCCGCGCATGAATAACTCACCTTACGCAGAACTTGAAGAGTGAAAGATTGCCCGTTCGGGTGCTTACTTCGGTGCTTTGGCAAGCTCAACACTCAGCATGAGCGGATTGTGTTTTCCGGTGGAACACCAAGCTACTGCAATCACAAAACGGAGTAGGAGGGGATGATGATCTCCGGCTTCCGTCTTTACCTGAGCCGTGGCGCTCCCATGTTTAGCTCGGCGCGTTGGCTTAGCTCCGATTCGGCCCCGTCGTCGTCGAACAGGGCGCGGATTGCGTACTGGTGGCTGCCCCCCATTTCGGTGGCGGTGTCAACAAACAGGCGTTTGTCGCCGGGGACTGCTTTGTACTGCTGCAATGGCCCAAGCCCCACCGCGCGGTAGATGATAAACCGCATCTTCACCCCCGGGGCTGGCTTTGGATATTCCCACGTTAGCGTTGCGGTGTGGGCGGCAGTGTCCCCTTTCACTGCCACCTTCGTTACCGGCGGGCGAACCCCATCATCGTAGGGCCGGGCGGTAAAGGAGACAGCTTCCGGCGAGCGGAACCCTGTGCTGTCCAACGCCACCACAGTGTACTCATACACCACGCGCTTTTTCACGTCGCGATCGGCAAAGGTGCTATCGGTTCGCCCCATTGTTTTGCCGATTTGCTTCCACGTTGTGTCGCGGCTTTGGGCCATGCGGCGGTACAGGATGTGCGATTGCACATCGCGGCTGCTGCTGGGAACCCACGATAGATAGACGGCGGTGTCGGCCACAAGCACATCGGTGAACATCGGCGCAACCGGCGGAAGAAGATCGGGACGCTCCAGCCGAAGTTGATCCGAAAATTCGGAGTTGTTGTAGTTCCGATCCACCGCCACCACTCTGTAGAACACTTCGGTGGTCAGCGTCCGCACCACTACCGTATCCACAAACGTTGTTTGGGCGATTGGCTCCTTGGTGATCTGGATAAACTCATATCCTTTCACTGTGCTGTTGGTCCGATAGACGCGGTATCCAAGCAAGTCCCGCTCCTTCCCTTTTGCCCAACTCAGTTTCACGATTCCGTTGGTGTCAATTGTCCCTTTCAGCCCCGCAGGAATTGCCGGGGGGATGGAGTCAACCCGGTAGCCGTAGGTGGCCACCGATGCCGAGAAATTCCCCGCTGTGTCCCATGCCTGAACCATGTAGAAATTGGTGGTGTCGCCACGGGGTGATTTGTCAACAAAAGCGTTCACAGTGGCCGGAAGCACACCGGTGTGGATTGGCTTGTACTGGCCATCGTAGGAGGTGCTGCGGACGATGATAAAGCCTTTGAAATCGGAGGGGATCGCCTCGGCACGCCACGTCACCGTCAGCTCGCCCGGCCCCGATTCCTGCGCCCCCAACACCACTGGCGGGGGTGGAACTTCGTGGTCGCGGATCATCACCGCTACCTCGCTGGATGGTTCGGTTTGTTCACCAAACGGCGTTAGCCCACGGACGCGGTAGCGGTATTGCTTGTACATCGGGATGCTATCGCCAAAAGCAACTTTCCCGCGCATCTCTATCGGGATGCTATCCTGCGCCCCTTCATTCTGGAACCCCACAATCGGCTCGCTGCTGACAGCCCGGAACTGGTTGCTTCCCGGCTCGGCACGCTCGACAACAAACGCTGAGTATGGCGGGGCGTTCGGGGTTTGGGCATCCCACGTTATCAGCACCCGGCCTTGCTTATCCTGGCTTGCGACGTTGGTTGGTGCTGGTTGTGGTTTCTCATCAACGGCAGCTGCCACCATGTATGCCGAGGCGACGGTGTAGGTGCTGTCGAAAAATGCTTTTGTTACGCGATAGAGGTAGTGCTGCCCCGGCTTCACGTTGCGGTCAACAATCCGAAGCGCCAAGCCTTCGGCAGCAACGGGGTCAACATCGGCAGCAAGGTGGGCAAAGCTCCAGCGGTTGGTAAGCTCGTCGGCACGGTTGCGAAGCGAGGCCACGGTCCCCTGCTGCGAAGGCTGGAACGATTCGCCGTACAAGGCGTGGGCCGCCACCGCCCGCATGGTGATGGTTGCTGCGTCGCGCTTCTCCCATTCGGCCAGCGGCCAGGGGAAGATCGGTTCGGGGGTGATCGGCGTGAAGCCTTTTGTGGAATCAATCCTGAGGCTGTCGTCCAGCTCGGCACGCTCCACAAAAAATCCATCCTTGTTGGCAATCACCCATCCCCCCGGCTTTGTGATGCCCCACCGCAGGACGATGGAGTCCTTGTAGTTCCGTGTGGTCAGCACGATTGCGGCGGCGCGCGGATTTGCGCTGTCCTCCTTCATTTTTCTGATTGCCTGCACAATCGAGTCAACCCCTGCCGGAACCTTCATTGGGGCTTCGTTCAGGATTGGATCGGTCGGTTTTTGTGGCGGCTTGGTTGGTGGCTTGGGCGGTGTGCCACGCTGGGCCTGGGCCGAAGCAACCGCCAGCATCGCAAACAGCAATGCCAGAAAAAGTGCGCGTACCTGCCGTGAAGCTGTCAGAATGGTGTTCATACGCTGGTCTAAAAAGGAAAACGATGGATATCGAAGCGGGAAGCCATCTCCATTGCCATCAAGGTTCGCGATAAAATGGTGTTCATCCGCTGATTAAACGGAAGAATTGATGCCGAACGGAGAGAGAAGCCTTCTCCACACCAACCAATCTACACGCCGAAGGCCAAGATCTTTGGGGAAGGATGCCAAGATTGAAGAAAGTGAGGTGGGATTGATAGGAAGCCTACGAGTAAATCGCGAAAATGGAGTTCATCCGATGCCCGCACCATGCGAGGCAGCGAGCGTAGCGTTCTTTCAAAAATCGGCAAGATCGGCTTGCATGGCTGCGTTGTGGTGTTTCGTCAAGGTTCAAAAAAACTCCAACCTGTCAGGGCGATAACGGGGCGGGGGGAGTGAACTCACTCCCCCCGCCTTCCTTTGCGTCGCTGTTTTTATCAGAATCTTCCCGCACGATTGTTGTGCATAGTCCCGTTGTACTGCCACATGATTGAGCGCGGGTTGCGGGTCACCGACTCGAAAGTTTCCCCACGGGATTCGTAGAAATTCATCTGATACCACCCCTGCGGCAGTGAGTAGAAACGGCTGAGCGCCGAGCGGTCGTACTCCAGCTGGCCCAGATGCAGATACCAGTAGGGCTTCAGGAAATCATCCCAGTACTCGGTTTTTATCAGCAACTGCTCCGTCCGTCCGCTTGCTGCGCGGAACCACTGATACTCACCCCAAACCGCCATTGAGTAGGCTTGGCTGGCGGCGTTCACCATCCGCATTCCCAGGTTCCAGGCGTGTTCTTCGTAGCGGTACTGGACCCAGAGCGTGCCGGGCGCGCCGCCGGGGAATCGCTCGGGACCACATTCCCAACATGCCCCCTGGCCGTAGGACCAGCGCGAGCGTGGGTTCGGGTTCAGTGTCCCACCGGCAAGCTCCCAATCGGCGATTGGCTCCACCGCTGCCGAGCGATCAATGTAGGCAAGCCACGACGGCACTTGATAGGCCGCATCCTGAAGGTTCTCGCCGATGTAGCGGGTCATCGGAAGGTTCTGCACGCGGTTCCATTCCACCCGCCGCCCGTTGGTGTAGTAGTAGCCCAAGTGGTAGAAGTATCCGGTGTAGGCCGGCGGCTTGGGAACGTCGTATTGCAGAATCCGGTTTTGGATGTTCCGCATAAACATGTTGTAGTTCCAATCCCCCGGGACGTTGGCCTCCACGGCAATTTGGCCGATGTCGTATCCATCGAACGGCTCGAAGCTATCGAAGTGGAACACCAACCGGCGGTCGCTTTGGCGATCAACCCGCTTGGCGCGGACCCCCATCATCTTCGTCTGCAGGTCGCGGTAGGCGCTTGTGGCAAAGTCGTTGTACCACAGCATCTTCTCCTGCGCGCCGGTCATTGGGTTCACCCGCACCCCGCCCAGCTTGCGGTTTTCACGCTCCAGCGTTGCCTGCACGATTCGGGTTTGCGCGTCGGTTTCGGCGCCGCCAGTTTCTTGAACCACTGCGGTGAAGGTTGTAGTGTCAATTTTATCCAGAAGCTGGCTTGTTTGCCCTGCTTTTCCGGCAAGGTAACTGGTCTCGCGGAAGACATCCATCCGGTAGAGGGTGGAGGTGCTAAGCTGCGAAACCGAGAAGCTGAGCCCAGCTTTTTGGCGGTCGAATGCTGGGTAGTACTTCACATCTTCCACAACCGTATCCTTTCCGGTTCCGCCGCGCGGGATAAACCGCACTCGCAATTTCTGCTGCACAACTCCATCGCTTTTTTCGGTCAGCAAGTAGCCCTGGTCGCGCCGTAGCTGGATGAAGCCATTGGTCCCCATGTTGTACGGCCCCGGATGGCTTGCCAAGTAATACCGTTGGCGCGCACCTGGCATCGAGAACTCCACGTTGTCCCAGGGGATGTAATCCGGCTGCGGGCCGGTTGTGAAGTAGGTCTCTTTGGTCTGGTCGGCAATCGGATCCAGCTTGCTTGGGTCGTTCGGGTTCGGGTAGGTGGCCGGGGCCCACACGCCACCGAAGGTTGTCCGGTGCGGCGCGTACTCTTCGGCGTACGCTGCAATCGAGAGCTTGTACTGCTGATACCCGTTCAGCATATTCTGTGGGTTGATCTGCGATGCCCGGCTTCCCTGCGTCCAGAAGATGGAGGTCGGTTCGGTGACGGTTCCGCCGCTGGGCGGGTTGTAGGTCATCACCGGATTGCGATCCAGTATCCGGTAGGTGTGCACAATCTTCTCATCGTTCAAATCCTTCAGCTCGAACGGTGTGCCCAATGGGAAATTGTGGCTGACTTCGGGCGTTACCAGCACCGGGATATTTGTGGCCCCCGCCTTTGGCGAAATGTCCTCGATCATCGGAACCGACTCGGTGAACGGATCACCCTTGCGCGGGCGGCATTGGTCGCCCACCGAAAATTCGTAATGGCAGGTCCCTTTAATCAACCCGAACAGGATTTCATATTTGGCGGCCAGGTAGCCTTCAAACCATGTTGGGTTTGGCAATCCCATCCGCAGCAGTGCCGCGCCGCTGAAGGCGATAATCGGGAACTTCCGCTCGGCTCCGAACAGCTTGATTTTGATCCCGATGCTGGCATCTATCCAAGCGTAGGCTTGCCCCTGGGCGTACCATCCATCGTTGAATCCAATCTGCCCGCCGCCGTCGGAGTTCCCGCACGACATCCCTTTGAACTGCTTGACTTCAACATCGAACCCAACGCCCAAATCAAGGCTGCCGTAGAAGATCAGGAACTCACCACCAACCGGGCCAACTTGGAAAATTGTCCCGAACATGAACCCGCTTGCCGAGCGGCCAATCATCGGCTTCGATTTGATCTTTGCCCGCTGATCCTCGGTCAGTTTGCTCAGCACCTGATCGGGCGGATCGGGAAGCGGCGGAAGGCTGTCGCCAGCCATGATGTAGGATGCAAACTTCATCTTGATGATCGCCAAATTCACCTCCAGCGTCATCCGGTTTTTTGGCTCGCCCAACTTCACCTGCCACCATTTTGGCTCAACGTGAATCACCGCTGGGATATGCGCTTTCACCACCTTGAAATCAAGATCAACCTCGAACGCAGCATGGAAGATTTTGTTGACGTTATCGTACAGGATCGAGACGCTGGCCTTCAGCGCGGGGTCTTTCCGTTCGGTAACGTCGCAGGCCATGTACAGGCTTCCGTCGAAACGGATCCGCTCCAGTCCGCCGCTGCTGGTGAAGCTGATGGCCAGCTGCACGTCGGCATTCACCGGCTTCGGGTCGGGGACGGTCCCGATTGTCACCGATGCTTTGAATCCGAACAGCGTCCCTTCGTTCGGCACGTATTCTTCGCCGCTAAGGGTTGCGCCAACTTTGCTGGGCAATCCACTTTTGGAAGCGTCGCTGTTTTCCGGAACCTTCATCAACAAGGTTGGATCAAGTTGATTTTTTGGGGCCATGTGATACCACGCGCCGCCGCCAAACCCGTAGATGCCGATTGCCGGGCCAAGCACAATCCCCGGATTGAATCGCGCCATTGCGTCAACGTACCAGTAGCGGAAATCCTCGCCCGGGTTCACCTCGCTTGGCTTGGTGCCGAACTGCACGGTCACGCCAACGTAGATGTTCTTCAGAATCCAGCACTCCACAATGCCACGGAAGCCATCGCCGAAGGTGGCATCCTTCTTGTAGAACTCAATCAACCCCTTGATCTTCACCGCCCCCATGTCGGCTTCAACGGCGATTTTCGTCAGGTCAATCCCGTCGAACTCTAACTTCTGGCCCCACTCCTTTGCATCAAGGTTCAGCTTGGCTTTCACCATCAATCCCATCTTCCCGCCGATGCTGGTTTTCTCGCCAGCAAGTGCCAGGGTGATGTCGAACTTCAGCCCGATGCTTGCGTCGTCGGTTGCGAACTCGATATTCTCGATGGAGAGTGGGAATCCCCCCATTTTCTTCGGCGGCGAGGTGAAGCTGAAGGCTTTGTAGCTGAAGCGTTTTTCCCCTTTCGGTGGGTTCGATTGCACCACAAGATTCTCGAACCGCAGGCCCTCCATCTTCAGTTTGTACTCCTCGTAATCAATGCTGAAGTAGCCTATCAGATCGGCTTTTGCGTTGAACTTCCCTTGCCCTGCCACGTTGCCGATGGTGATGTTGCTTCCTGGCTTCAGGTGCAACGCGGCTTTCCAGAACGTGGCTTTCAGCGGCTTGTTCTCTTCGATCTTCAACTGGAACTGCCATTGCAGTTGGCTTTTTCCGGTGGCGGCGTTTTTCCCCTGCTGAATCAGTGCCGAGTAGTACATGGATTCATCGGCAATCGGCGTTTTGAAACTGCCGTTCAGATACCCTTTCTTGAAGCTGCTGCTGACGATCTCCACGCCGATTTTATCCAACGTGAAGCCCCACCCGGCCAGCTTGCCGTAGTTCACCACATTCTCCACCATGAAGTTCGCGCTCAGTCCGGTTTTGTCAACCAGCATATGCTCCACCGCGAACGCAATCCCTTTCCCTTCTTGATCGGTAGCAGACCACGCGGTGGGAAGCGAAATTGCCGCACGCTTGATGTAGAAACCGCGCCACAGATTGCTTTTGTCCTTGGCGTAGCCGTCGGGGAACTTGATCCCTTCGGGGTTCACAACATCGCTGTGGTCGTAGGCCATTTCCTGCACTTCCAGGCCGAAGCCGTCGTTGCTGGCAATGAAGCATTTATCAAGATTGACCTTTGCAATCCAGTTGTTCCAGTCGCGGATTTGGGCAACGAAGTTGGCTTGCACCTGCTTGGTTTCGTCGCTGTTCGGGGTGCCGTCCGCGTTGCGCGGGACAAGCCAATCGCGTGGGAAGATTGCCGAGGCATCAATCCGCAATCCATCGAACTTTCCGCACTTCAGCTTCACGTAGGTTCCCTTGTTGTCGTCGTCAAGCTCGGTATCCTTTGGGGCGTTCAGCTTCAGTGCCATTCCGCCGCCAAGTTGCAGCGTGAAATCGCCGGCAACGTACAGCTTCATCGTGCCGTTGGATGCGCCGAATGAGCTTGGAGTGAAGACAAGATCGCGCGCGCCGAAGTCAATGAAATTGGTGCTTTGGCCGTTGGTCAAATCGGGTGTTTCCAATCGGAAGGCACACGCCATTGTCCCTTTTTTGGGGGTGAAGGTCATGCCGATAATTCCCAACGTGTAGTTCTTCCCCTCCACGTTCGCATCGAAGCCAATCGGCAGGCCAATCGGGTCGCTGCTGGCCAGCATGGATACCAACCGTTTTCCGCTTTGGATTGCTTGGTCAATGGCTTCTGCCTTCCCCTGGTCAAGATCCATTTTCCGCCCAACGGCGTTCACCAGCGAGGTGATGGTGCTGTTCTTTACGTCCATCACCGCTTTCACCACGCCGTCGTACATGGCGTTGTCGGCGTTGACCTTGATTCCGCTGAACTCCACTTTGATCGGCCCTTTCACGCTCTTCATCTGGATGGTCCCTTTCCCCGTCAGGCCCGCGCCGTCGCCGCTGGCTTCGGTGACGTTCATGCGGAACAATCCAACTTTTATCTGGGTCCCAACAAAGCTGGGCGCTTTCGATGGAGTCTTGTCGCTGATGTCGGGCGCTTCGGTTCCGGTGCCGCCGTCGTCGCAGTTGTTGTTGGATGGAGCCTGATACTCGAACGCCGCCAGCTTCCCAACGATTGCGTCCTCGGTACAGGTTGCCGAACGGTCTTGCAGGATTTCCTTTCCGTCAATCTTCAGCGTGAACCGCCAGACGTAGGTTGCCCCAAAGTCCTTCAGCTGGAAGGTCTTCTTTGCATCCTTTGTGTTGACGAAGGTTAGCTCCAATCCGGTAGTGTTGGCGGTGTTGGAGATGATGCGGACGTTGGCCGAGTCGTTCCCGGCAAACGATTCGTCGAAGATTGGAGTATCCTTCACCACCGAATCCATTTTCTGGAACTGCGCCAATTTCCACACCTGCAGCCGCCCGCCGGTGATCCCTTCCTTGCGGATTCCTTCCTGCACAATCACGTTAAAAATTGGCTTGTCGTTCAGGTCATAAACTCCGCCGGGATCGGGGGTTCCGGCTTTCACGGTTAGGCAGGCTTGGTCGTCGGCGGATTTCTTGTAGCCGAAGGTGGCCAGCTTGGTTTCGACTTGGCTGCTGCAAGTGTCACCCGTTTTTGTGAACTGGTCGGTTGTCAGTTTCCAAGCGTACTCCATCCCCTCTTCCGGCTTGAATCGGCTGCTGTCCTGGGTCATCCGAAGCTCCCAATCGGTGGCTTTGCCGTCGGCCAAATTCAGCGGGGCAATCACGTAATCGCCGCTGGTGGTGACGGTTACGCCACCCATGCTTTTTGATTGGCCAGCACGCGATGGCTCAACAAACAGCTTGTTGTAGATCGGGGTTCCTTTTGCTGCGTCGGCGGCGGTTTGCCCCGCGCTCTTCTTCCAGATGAACAACTCCACTTGCCCCCAATCGTTCGGGTCAACCGCCGGGGAAATCCGGACGGTGAGCTTCGGTTGCTTCTCCACGTTCTCCGCTTCCTTCGGTGTCAGCGGGACGATGTAGCGGCAGCCGCCGTAGATGAAGGTTGTGGGGTCGCTTTCCACAATCGTGTTTGGGTCGCCGCAGCTGCTACCGTCGGCCAAGGCGTTTTCGCCGTTGTAGGTGATGCGGTAGAACCAAGCGTAGCGTTCCCCTTGCTTCAGCTTTTTGCCAGCTGGAAGCGCGGCGTTGTATTTGCCCACCATCCCTCTCAGCACATTAAAAGTTTCAGGAGATTTGGTGTGGTCAATTGGTATCTCATAAGCGATGATCGTCCGGCCATCAGGCTGCTCGAAATCAATATCCTCTACGTTCTCTCCATCCTTCATGGCCGCAAACAGAATCTCCCGTTTGCTGACCGCTGCGGTTTTCATCGAGGTGTTCAATCGTGCTTTGAACTCCTCGGCATCGGTCATTACTGCACCGTCGGGGGGGAAGGCGTTGTTCAGCGTCAGGCAGGTGTTGCCGCCGCCGATGAAGCTCATCAATTTGGAGGTTGCGTCCCGTTTGCAAGCAACCGAATCGGGGGTGTAGATCGTGGTCTCGACGTGCCAGACGTACTCCTGCTCGGCCTCGGTGCGGAACTTGTATTTGTCGTCGCCCATCACAATGCGCCACTCGGTTGGGCGCTTCTGGGTGTTGTCAACCGGCTGGAAGTAGAACGCCAAGCGTGTCGCGCTGATTCCATCGCCCAAGTCTTTTTTCACACCGATGTCGCGGCTGTCGCCAGCAAGGTGGTCGTAGATTGGTGTTCCCTTTGCTGCGTCGTCGGCGCTTTGCCCCGATTTCTTTTTCCAGATTTTTAATCTGACACTGGTAAAATCATCGGGGTCCACGCCCGGTGCGGTGCGGAAGGTGAAGGTTGGAACGCCGCTGACGGTGTCGCCAGTTTTTGGTGTTGATCCGGCCACGGCAAAGCAGCCGCCATAGACGAACGTTGTTGGCCGTGTCAGAAGCTCCTCGTTCTTCCCGCCGCAGGAGCCGCCCTTTTCTAAGATTTCATTACCATCAAATTGAACGCGCAATCGCCAGGCGTAGCGTGCGCCGATTTTCAGCGACTTTCCTTGCTTGGCAAGCTCCTGATTCAAATTTTTGATCGGGAGGTTATAGGATATTGTTTTGCTTCCGGCATACAGCAGATCGTTGATGCTGGCATCGTAGCGGATCAGATCCATTGGGGATTTCATCAGAAGAGTAAGGGAATCTTCTTGCCCAACTAACTCGCACAGCTCGTAGATATGCCCGTCAACATTAGCAGCGTTGATTAGCTCGGAGAAATCAACCGATAAAGCATCACCATCGGCGGCAGTGATCCCCCCCACAGGCGCGATGTTCCGTGCTGTAAGGCATCCACCGTAGATGAAACTGGTTGGGGTGCTTTCCACCACTGCATCCTTTGCGCACGACTCTCCACCTTCGATTGCTTTATCGCCGTCGAAATAAACCCTCATCTTCCAACCATATCGTTTGCCAGCCACCAGCGATAATCTAGATGGCATCCCCTTGATAAGGTCCTTTAGATATACCCCAAATAGAGACCGATAAGCTGCAGGATCGCTTTGTGTAGTAAAGGGGATCTCAGATTCGTATTGATATCGCCCGTCGTTGAAATCAACGCTATTCGCTTGTTCCCCTTCCTCTAGTTCACATAGGACAAGGACACGACGTTTCACTGAACCCGCACGAATTTTCTTCGATAGCTTTACTCTAAAATCGCCTGTGCTATCGGTAATGGCCTCACCCTCGGCGGGAAGTGTATTAGTGGCTGTAATACAGCCACTATACATAAAACTGGTGGGGATGCTTTCCCATGTGCTAACGCCGCCGCCGCAGTCGCTACCATCGGCAAGAAGTTCGGCAGCGCTGGCTTTTAACCGTACTCGCCATCCGTAGCGTTGTCCTGGCTTTAATGATTCCCCTTGCTTTGCCAGGTTGCCAAAAAGTGACCGAACGCTCATTGCTATAATTCTGAATGTTGCATCAGGAGAATAGACATCATCGGTGGCCATCACTATGCTGTGATATTCGCGTCCATCTTTTGGGTTTACCATGTCGGCTTTTTCATCAGCTTTCAACGCAAACACTTCCCACTCACGCAAGTAGCTGCTGGAAGCACGGTAAGCCTTTGATAACTGCACTTGCAGATCCCCATCGCGGTCATTGATGGCTGCGCCGTCGGTAGGAAGGATATTCTTGATCGTTACACAACCGCCATACACAAAACTCGTTGGGGTGCTTTCTACGGTGGCCTCCGGCTCACCGCAGGAGCTACCGTCGCTGAAAATCGCGTTGCCATTGTAGGTCAGGCGTGCACGCCAGCCGTAGCGTTGCCCAATTTTTAAGGATTTCCCTTCTTCATCAAGGGCTTTATTGATAGCATTAATCTTATAGACGATGCTTTTAGTACTAGCTTCCGGGGCAAACACATCGTCGGTTAGTTTATCTACGATGAAATACTCACGCCCATCCTTTAGTACAACATTCCGTGGGTCTTCGCCGGGGCGAAGCGCGAAAATCTCCCATGTCCGTTTGGAGGTGTTGGCAAGCCGGATCGGTTTGTTGAATGCTACCTGCAAATCAGTGGTATCCTCAGCCATTGTTCCGTTGCTTGGCCAGACGTTGGTTAGTGCAATGCACCCCATATCCTTGCGGAAGCTGAACAGCGGGCTGGCGGTAGTGGTCCGGGCGCAGGCTTGGCCATCCATCCGGATGGCGGTGGTGTGTTTCAGCGTCAGTTGCCACAGGTAGTCCTGCTTGTCGTTGGCCACAAACTCCACCGGAACCCCTGCATCGTTGATGCGGAAATGGATAACGTCGCCAACGATGTTCAGATATGGAACTCCGCTGCCGTCCATGTCGCGCAGGGCCGCGCCGGCGGTTTTTTGCGTGCGGGAAAAATTGATGTCGCGAACCAAGTTTGCTTGTGTGGTGTCGGCTGCGGTTTTGCCCCGCCACACCCGAAGCTCACCCTCCAGAACCTCAGTTGGTTTCACCGAATTGGAGACCCGAACCTTGAACGTTGGGCGGCCTTCCTCAATCGCCGATTTATCCTTCGGGAACTCGGCAGCAAGCGCAAAACAGTTGGCGTTCGGGTCCACCACAAACCGCTGCACGGGGCTGCTGTTGTAGAACTGGCCTGTGGTGTCGTTGCCGTCGTTCGGGTCAACCATCCATTTCACCCGCCAGTAGTATTCGCCGGCTTTGCTCAGTTTTGGCCTGAC
The DNA here is from genome assembly GCA_020850315.1 of Armatimonadota bacterium. Taxonomy (GTDB): domain Bacteria; phylum Bacteroidota; class Ignavibacteria; order OLB7; family OLB7; genus OLB7. Next base: position 52,024 of record JADZEY010000030.1, read on the forward strand.
GGTTTCCTGGCGGTAAATCTCCTTCTGCAACAACGCTGCCGAGGTGCTTGGCGACATGGCATCAAGCAGCATTCCGCCAACGCGCCCGGTGTCGCGGAACAGCGGGTTTTTCATGTCGGGCGTGCGCGAGATTTCCAGCACCCATTTCTCGTTGACGGTCATCGCGTAGAACTTCGCGCCCCCTGCCTTCGGCTCGGCCTTCAGGTCCAGCGGCAACGTCAGCGCGCTTTTATCTACTGGCTCGCTGGTCAGGAACCGGAGCGTGACGGTATCGGGAAGGACGGAGCTTCCGTTGGCGGGTTCGTTCAGCACCGGCGCGCCCATCCCGACGCTGAACCGCCCTGTCACTTTCCGTTTGGTGGCCGTTTCTTTCTCCCCCTCTTTCTTGGTGATCGTCACATCTGCCGTCCACGAATAGCTTTTCAGTGGCGATAGAAATTGATCTTTCCGTTCGCCCATTTTCTCGTTCTGGTCTGGGCCAACAACCACGTAGGATGCTCGGTTCTTCTCGAACATATCCGGTTGGCGGGTCGCGTTGTTGAACGGGCCATGCTTCCATTCAATGATTCGTTCCTTGCTGCCAGCGCTGTTCCCGGTGTTCTCCTTCAGTGAGTAGGTGGAGGTGAATTTGGTGAGGTCACGGCAGTACGGCGCAAACTGCACAAGCACCGGCACAAAGCGGTACGGAATGCGGATGTCGTCCTTTGGATAGGCGGCGGTGATGTAGGTCGGTTTCTTGCAGTCGGGGTCTTCCGGTTTCGGTTCGGTGCTGTCGCCATAGACAAACGTGCAGACCTCGCTGTTGCCATTGTTGCGGAAGTTAGTGGCGGCGGTGGGGTCAATGGCTTGCACCCGCCAGGCGTATTTTTTTCCCTTTTTCAGCTGCGGGTCGGCGGCTCCATATTGATAGATGGGTGCGGTCAGCCCTTCTTTCTTGAAAAGCGTGGGGGCGACGGCGGTCAGCAGTGCTTCTTCCGGGTTGCGGTCGTCGGGGATCACCTCGGCCATCGTCAGGGTGTAGGTGATTCCGCCGGTGGCCCCGGCTGGCGGAGTCCATTGCAGCAGCAGCAGTTGCGGATCCACCGTCTGCGTCACTTTCGTGTTGCATGGCGGGGCTGTCAGCTTTGGGGCCTCGATGGTGCGGATGGTGAAGCTGGCGCAGCCGCTTGCCGGGGAAAGCTCAGCTTTTGTGCTGTGATCCAGTGCCTTCAGACAGATGGTGTACGTCCCTTCGTTCAGCTGTCCCGACCGCGCAACGGTTCCTTTGTCGGAGCCGCTGATGGAGACGGCGTTGGCGTTGAAAATCTTCAACTCACTTCCGTTCACCGTTCGGACTCCGCCGGCTGGGACGGTGATTGCTGCGACCGGGTAATCGTCGTTGGTGGTGACTTTTATCCCCCCCAAGTTATCCTGCAACGTGCCGGAAAGCCGGACGCTGTAGCTTGTTGCGGGGTCGGTGTTGGTCATCGTGATGATGATCCGCTCCGGGTGGCGATCCCACTCCGATAGCGTGGCTGCATACGGGGGGACCACCGTCACGTTCACAACAATGGGTTTGCTTTGGGCTGCGGCTGCGGCTGTCAGCAACACAAGGGTGACGAAGCTCTGGAAGAAGTACCGGAAAGTCTGCATGGTGTGCGTTCGATGTCTGAAATCGCCTGAAAGAAATCGCCACATCGGCTTGGCTGCCAGATGGGAGAACCACCTGCTTTCAAGGTATTCGCCGCGCACCAAGATTTCCGGCAAATGATGCCAAGATTGGAGAGGAAGAGAAAAAAAGTGGCAACTTTGGCAGAGAAGGAATGGTGAGTGGTTGCTTCGTGCGATTGCAGAGTGGGTGTTCACGCAGAGGGCGCAGAGCCAAGAAACGCAGAGAACGCGGAGAAGAGAAGAGAGTAGAAGAGGGGGAGCTTGCCCGAAGCAGGCTGGGGGAAGGGGGGCCGGAAATGGGCGCAACCTTTAGAAGGCAGCCGCGAACAGCACGGCGGAAAGGCCACACACAACAACAGATTCACGACCGACATACAATGGATATCACCGAAGGACTAAAGAAACTTCAGCAACTGCATCTTGCTGGCGGGCTGACCGATGAAGAATACGCGCTGGCAAAGCAGGCGTTGTTCGATCATGTAGAGACGCGATCGGAGGATAGCCTGATGTTGATGGATGAAGACACCGACACCATCACCGACCCCGAAACCCAGCGGTGGGGGATGTTCCTGCACCTTTCCATGCTTACCGGATTTGTGATCCCCTTTGCCGGTTTCATCCTCCCGTTTGTGATTTGGCAGTCTAAGAAAAACGACTTGCCGGGGATTGAGGTCCACGGGCGGAATGCTGCCAACTGGATTATTTCGCAGGTTTTGTACTATATCATCTTTGGTGTTCTCAGTTTCCTGTTGATTGGCATTCCGTTCCTTGTCATCGTTTTCGTTCTCAGCATCATCTTCCCAATCATTGCGGGGGTGAGGTCTAGCAATGGTGAGGTCTGGAAGTACCCGTTAAGCATCCGGTTTTTGAAGTAAACGTCAATGATGAACAACAGCACAGCGGCATCTGCGCGGTACGTCGGTATCCCTAATCCTTGTACTTGCAGATGCCGCGTGCTTGTTAGGCAGGGCTGGCTTCTCTCTCTCTCAATTCTCCTTGAACGGTAGCAGATACGAAGCAGAGGAAGGATTGGATTTGCTACCATTGTTCCCCAGCATCAGCGGCTGAGCTTGGCGGCTGGTTAGCGCGCCGGTTCATGCAGCTGCATGGAGATCACGCGCCACCGTTTATCGCGCATCTGTGCCAGCACGGCTTCCACTTTCCCATTTCCTGCTTTCCCGTAGCTCACGCTTCCGGTCACGGATTTCCGTTTTTGTCCATCTACTTCGTCTGCTGGCTGGGTTCGCACGCTGCTGCCACGGTGGTACATCAGGAAGTGGCGGTGTGGAAGTATCACCTCATCAATCACCCAATCCCGTGTTGCATCGGGTGGGGCGTAGAGCATTGCAATTTCCAGATCACCTTCCGACAAGGTTTTCACGTAGCGTTGCAGTGCGCGTCCGGCTGCGGGGCGGGTCCAGGCGGCAATCAGCGTCCCGATCACCAGGGCAACCACCGCCACAACTCCGAAGATGCTGAAGGATTCATCGCCGCCGCCGCCGTGGGTGCGGTAGTCGTAATCAATAAAGAACAGCACCGCAGCGATCAGGATCAACAGCATCCCGGATAGTCGGCGGGTAAGATCCATGAAGATGGCGGGCAAGTCGGATGAGGTTCCTGATTGTGGAGGCATAAGCGGTTAAGAAAAGAATGAGTTGTTGATGAAGGGGAACGTTTGCAGGCTGCCGCATCACCTTCATAGTTAGTGGGAACATACGCGAACGGCGGCCACAACCGCAACCAAAGAATCGCCACAATCCACATCGCAAGGTTGCGCCGCAAGTCCTGGCACAATGCCGTGCTAACCGTAGGTTATTGCTGCGTAGCTTGCAGCCCCATGGATACTACTCCGTTATTCGATCTTCTTTCCATTGGCGAGTGTTTGGTGGAATTTTCACAGCAGCCGAGCGGCCAGTTCCGTCCGGCATTTGCTGGCGACACAGCCAACACGCTTTTCTACGGCGCACGGCTTGGTCTGCGGACAGGGTTCATCTCGGCTGTTGGCGATGACCTTTTTACTGAGATGATTGTTAGCGGGTTAGAGTCCGAACGGATTGATATCACCCACACACTGCGGCTTCCCGGGCGGCGCAATGGGCTGTACTTTATTGAATTAGACGAAACCGGGGAGCATCATTTCCACTATTGGCGGCACGATTCAGCCGCCACCGAAACGTTGCTCCATTACTCCACCGAGCGGTTAGCGAAGTTTGTTTCTTCTTCACGGATGCTGCTGGTCTCGGGCATCACCCTTGCGGTGATGAAGGAGCCAGCGCGGTTGATTGCGTTGTTGGAAGCGGTTCGCGATACCGTCACGGTTGTTCTGGACACCAACTACCGCCCGCGATTGTGGAGTTCGCCGGAGGAGTATCATCGCCGTATCGGGCAAATAATTCCCCACGTGGATATTCTGCTGCCGTCGCAAGCCGATTTGGAAGCCGCCTGGCAAGGGGTAGCGATTGAAAACCTGTTGTGGCATTTTGCCGAGCAGGGGGTGGGCACCATCTGCATGAAAGCTGGCGGCAACGGCTGCGCGCTTTGGGACGACGGCATATTGGAGTGGTTCGCTCCGCCAAACGATGTCCGCGTAGTGGATGCCACCGGTGCCGGCGATGCCTTCAACGCTGGATTCATTACTGGGGTGGTGCAAGGTCGCAGCAAGGAAGAATCCTGCGCCCTTGCCCAACAGACCGCATCGCACGCGCTGACGGTTCACGGGGCATTAAATCAGGAGTTCGGCGCGGGGGGAGCGTAGCGGGCTTGGGTGGCTATTTCATCATTGAACAGTGTTCTCACTGCCACACGCAAGAATGCTTCGACAGGCTCAGCATGAGCGGAAGGTGGTGTCCGGTGAAAAGCGGAAGGTGATGTCCGGTGAAAAAACGAAGCATTGAAATTTGCTAGGTTCAGCATGAGCGGAGGGTGGTGTCCGGTGAAAAAACGAAGCATTGAAATTCGCTATATCCAGCATGGTTTTGCGTAAGGTGGGTTACGATTCTGCAGGTGAGTTCATCACCAAGTAAAGATCATCCTGCTTACCCAACCTCATTTTCTTTCGGATATTCAATCGGTGGAACTCAATCGTCCGTTTCGATAAAAACAGGATGGAGCAGATATTTGAGGAAGTGAGTTTCATCTTCAGTAGCGCGCAAATTTTCAACTCCATGGTTGTTAGTGTTGGGTACTGTTTTTTAAGCAAGTTCATAAATTGGCCGTGAACTTCAGACCATTGTTGTTCAAGGTCTAATTTGTCTTCCAGCGGAATGATATTCCGTTCAAGGCGACCTATCAACCGCTCTACCACATCGTGCCCTTCCCGCACAATATGCTTGGAAAGTTCCCGAACATCCTTACGTACCTCATGGAGTAAGTTGTTTTTATTGACAAGCTCATGAACGGTTATCTCTACTTCTCGTTGTTGGGAAGCAAGTTGTTGTTCTAACTTCTTTGCTTCGGCTTCGGCTCGTATCTTTTCTATCTCCTTCGCTTTCTCCATCTCAGCAATTTTCTGCTCCCAACCAAAACGATCTGCCTGCTTCTGTACCGCTTCAGTCTGAACTTCCTTGTACACCTCTATTGCTTTTTCAATGTTCGCAGCATACTCCTCCCATCGGTTCTGCTGCTTGTAGAATTGGGCGATGTGATGGGTAGCAGTATAAACTCCATGTTTATTACCTACTTCAAGAAATTTCTCTATGGATTGCAGATAGTACTGTTCAGCTAATGCAACATTGTACTCAGTAAAGTCTGGGTTGGCATACAGTTGGCCAAGCAGGCGTAATGAGTTGGGGATTTCATCATTGCGGCTGTGTTCGCAAAATACTTGGTAACTACGGAGTGCTATTCTTTTGGCTTTATCGAATTCGTTGTTATGAATGTAAATTTGACATATATAAAAGCTGTACTGGCATTCTTGAACAACTTGTTTTGATTCTTGAAATGAACTGATTATTTGTGTTAAGTATTCTTCTGCTTTTTTATACTGTTTTTGTTCATACAGCATAATTGCATAGTTGCCAAGAAACTCTCCGCCATTGCTTCCATTTTTACGAATAAGAATTTCAAATGTTTTTTCAAAATATACCTCTGCCAAGTCATAACGCTCTAATTGGCGATAGAGGATGGCGATATTCCCCAATATATTTGATATGTTTCTTTGGTCGTTGCACTGCTGTTGAATCTCTAAAGCAATCTGGTAATATTCAAGGCTTTTTTGCAAGTCACCCATTCCACGATAACAGTGCCCCATGTTCACATAGATAATACCTTTAAATGGCTTAATATCAATATCCTGAATAAGCTGTAGCTCTTCTTGTAGCCATTTCATGGATAATAGATATTCACCTTGTACCAGATATACTGCGCCTATATTTGCCATAGCTGTGGCTTGGCCAATGACATTGTTTAAAGCCTTGTACATCTCCAGTGAACTCTCACATAACTCCAGAGCTTTATCATACTCTCCTAAAAATATATAGCAGACCCCTAAATTTTTTGTTGCGACAGCTACATAGTCATCCATTCCGTACAACGTAGCCGATTCGATTACTTCATTGAATATGGTAGCAGCTTCTTGCATGGGACCAACTTCTCGATAAAATTCCCCTTTTATGCTTTTCACCCTTACTAAATCTTCCTCTCTACCATGCTCCGTAGCAATAGCCTCGGCTTCATCTATATATGATAAGGCTGTTTTATATTCTGATATTCGTAGATAGATGGTGGCAAACAGCAATCTATAGTGGATGCTGTATTCAATGCTTTTTAGCTTCTCGCTGCAAGTGCGTGCAGCCTCGGCAAACGGTATTGCCTCATTAGAATGTCCACGCCGCCACAACGTTTCCCCGATAAGAAGATTTCCAATAACGCGCAGACGATCAATATCTTTTTCCTTTTCTTTTCCCTGCAATTCACCACACTGCTGCATCACTTCTTGTGCAATCTCTTCGGCCTTGGCATACTGCCCCTGTCTGTTCTGTTCTTTGGCTTCCTGCAACCGTCCCTGTAATTGCTCGATTGTCATTGCTGTGCCTGTAGTGGTATTGAATAGAGAGTATTCTGGTTGGAGTTGAGTTCGTATGGTTAATCAGCCAATTACTTCGACGGGTCGTGGGCTTCGACAAGGAGCCAGCGATGAGGCATCGCGAAACAGTGGCGCAAGCCAATCTGGCGGGTTTCTCAGAGAACAGTGTTCTCACAGCCCCCCGCGAGAATGCTTCGACAGGCTCAGCATGAGCGAGTGAGCAAGCTCACCCGTCAGCACAGAAGCGCGGGTGAGTTCACCTCGCCCCCGTCATTGCCCCGACCGATGTCGGGGGCTTCGACAAGGAGTCGGCGATGAAGCACCGCGAAGCCCCTCTCATCACAATGGCGAATGAGCATAATGTCTAATCGCCACGAAAATTTTTTCTATTAAAAAAACCAGTATAGCCCAGTACCCCCCAGCGGCATCAGGAACAGCGATGTTTGTTGGGGTTCAAAAAAGGGGGAAACATGGGGCAGGAAAAAAAATCTGCAAAACCAGTATAGCCCAGTACCCCCCAGCGGCATTAGGAACAGCGATGTTTGCTGGGGTTCAAAAAAAGTGGGAAACATGGGGCAGGAAAAAAAATCTGCAAAACCAGTATAGCCCAGTACCCCCCAGCGGCATCAGGAACAGCGATGTTTGCTCCGAGTTTTGAACAAGGGATTTGTATCACCACCAGTCAAGCAAAAGAATCAAAAGGACGAGCCGCTGTAAACCGTCGCTGGCCAAAAGTACTGCGTAGCCTTGCTTATAGCAAGAGGTTGAACGAAGAAAATTATACAGAACGCTTTCTGAAGAAAGAACTATGGATACTAAGCAAGTATTTATACCAATCTCAGCTGTGAGTATTCTGGTAGCACAAGGCTACCAATGGATAACAGGTCGGCAGGAAATGATTGTATCGGCAGCGCTGACCTTGATTGCGCTATATCTGTTAGTGCGGTATGCTACCAGTATCCACCGCCAAAGAAAATCTGCAAAACCAGTATAGCCCAGTACCCCCCAGCGGCATTAGGAACAGCGATGTTTGCTGGGGCTCAAAAAAGGGGGGGAACATGGGGCAGTAAAAAAAACTGCAAAACCAGTATAGCCCAGTACCCCCCAGCGGCATCAGCAAGAGCGATGTTTGTTGGGGTTCAAAAAAGGGGGAGCATGGCGCAGCAAAAAAAAGCTGCAAAACCCAGTATAACCCAGTACCAGTTGCAGGCGCTCACAAGAGCGATGTTTGTGCCAGTTAGAAAGTTCACAACGCACGGAAGGGGAACAGGAATGTTCTACCTACCAATAAAAAAACTCCATTTCACAGTCATGGAGAAATAACAGTAGCCAACACTATCAATGCTACTGATTACGGCCACCGACGACACCGACGTTTAACCACAACGCCGCCGCTGCGATCCCGCTGATATCCGGAGATCACGGGAGAGCTATGCTCAGAATGGAATTCTAACGACTTACGCAAGGTAGAGCAGTACGCCTTGCCCGTTCAGCGAACAACACCCACGCAAAAGCGCGGAGGGAGGGTCAAGAGCCATGATCGGCAGAAATCGTACAGATCTACATCGCAATTGAGACACCGCAATGCAAGCTAATAACATCACCAGACGATCACGAAGGGATCAGTCTATGGTATGGATGCTTCTCCTTCTGCTGATTATATCTAGCAGAGAACTCCGAAGCCAAGAAGACAGCTCTTCAGCAATAACGATCAGCGGTAGCACGGCAATTGAGTCCGATTTCTACTCTCTTCAGTCAACACCCGGCAACGCAGTTCCGACACGCCGTCCCGGTTCGCTTGTGCGGTTGACTGTCGCGCCGACAATCACCTTCGGCGATGTCCTCACGCTGCCGCTCGAATTCAGTATGACATTTCCAGAGACGACAACCCTGTTTCCAATTCCGGCGACAACAAGCGTCAGCGACTTTGTGCAGAATCTTGCGAACCGTTTCGGCATTACACCGACGTTCGGTTGGGCACGGTTCAATCTGGGAACACACACACCGCAGCTCTCGCCGCTCTCCGGTGGTGACATCCAACTCTTCGGTGCTGGTGTTGACCTCTCCCCGGGCCACTTCAGAATCGTTGCATCGGCGGGGGCCGTGGGGCGGCGTGTGATGACCGATACCGTGGCGGGAACCGAAGGTGAGTATGCACGGCACGCCTACATGGGAAAGCTGGCATATGTTGATAGCCTGACAGAGATCGGATTGAACCTTGTCCGTGTTCGCGACGATGGCGCGTCCATTCCGGTGGTTATGAAATCCCGGGTCATCCAGCCAGATGGGTTTGACCCGACGATTCTTGACACCCTTGTTGAGCGCGACCCGCTGATGCCTGTGCCGGAGGAGAGCTTCACGGCCACACTCAACGTTCAGTTCCCGATCACCAAGGGTGTTCGTGTGGCAGCAGAGGTGGCAAGCTCGCTTTTCACACGGGATATGGAATCACAGCCTGTCTCCAAGCCTATCAGTGCCATCGAACCTCTGCTGGCGCAACGATTATCCACACGAGCCGATCTTGCTGGGAATTTCTCCGTGATGCTGGAGCAGGAGGCTTGGGGGCTTAACCTTAAATCCAGTTATATCGGCCCGGGCTATCACACCCTTGCTTATCCGTGGATGGAGGCCGACAAAGTTGATGTCACAATGGAACCGCACATAGCGCTCTTCGATGATGCGCTTCGGGCAAGCGGAACAATCGGCTGGCGCAGAAACAATCTGGCAGATCAGGAGGAGGCGACGACAACCCAGTTGCTTGGTTCTGCAACCATTGATGCACGCATAGGCGATGCCCTCAGCATCAACGGACAATATGCCAACTACGGAATAAGGACACCAGTCAGGAACGACACGTTCAGGGTGGAGACGGTCTCCCAGTCGTTCAGCGTGACACCGGTTCTGGTTCTGCCGACCGAGAACCTTACGCACGTCATCACGGCCAGCGTAGGTTTCGACACCTACACCGATCTCAATCCTGTGAGCGGTGCGGATGGACGGAGCCAGACGCGGAACCTCTCGACCAGTTATTCAGCATCACTCGCCTCCATTCCCCTCTCTCTGGAACTCTCCGGCTCGTGGCTGGTGAACCAGTTAAGTATTGGCGAGATGGAGGTCACAGGGGTTGGGCTGGGCGCGGGCTACAGGTTGTTGGGCAACGATGTGACGCTGGGAGCCTCAGCACAGCTAACGCAGACAGCACTGGGCAATATCGCTCCCGACAACGACCTCATGCTACGGCTAACCAGTACCTGGCGGATCACGGAATCGCTCCAGTTTCGGGCGCAGGCATCAACCATCAGCTATCGCTACGGCGACTCACGTCCGGGTGTCTCGTTCCGGGAAAACTTGCTTCGGGCATCGCTGCAATGGCAGTGGTAATGCTGATTGGCGACAACAGATCTATTTGCAAATACAACCATCATTCAACGTCCTATCAAACACGCACATGAAACAAACATTCGCGTTACTGATGCTATTTCTCTTGCCGTTCATTGCGCATGGACAACAGATGCGCATTTCTCTGAACGTCACATCGAACCCCAGTCCCTATCTCTCGGACTGGACGACACGAAAGCAGACGGTAATCCTGACCGTTGTTAACAGCGATGCAAAATCGGTCGAGGTCAAACTTGCTGCGCGGATATCTCGTGATGGGGTGCTGCAGGTGGATACGAAGCTCGACAAGCTGCCAATCTTCACAGTCCGCCCCGGTGTCAACACCTTCTATGGTGAGAATCTTGTCCCGGAATCGGCAGTGACGTTCTACGGGGATGTGGACAAGAAAGTGGTACGATCGGGGAGGCTTCCTTCCGGCTCATATCAGTTCTGCCTAAGGCTACACAACGCTGCTACGCTTGCCCCGCTTGGCGAGGAACAGTGTCGTCCTTTCAAAATACAGAGTTATCAGGGGCCGCGGCTGATTGACCCGGCAGCGTCGGCAACGGTGCCACCACCATACATGCGTCAGACGTTCCGGTGGAGCCCCGTGGCACCAGCATACTCGCCAAACCAGCAGTACCAGCTTGTTATCATGGAGGTGCGGAGCGGGCAGACACCAACACAGGCGTTCCGTGCGAACCGACCGATCCTTACACGGGATATCAAATCAGCAACACAGATGATCTGGCCAACCGATGTTGCGCTCGACACACCCATGACCTACGTCTGGAGCGTGCGGGCATTGGATGATGCGGGGGATCCACTGGGGGAACCAAAAGATGGTTGGGCAGAACCACGGAGTTTTTCGTTGGGGCGTGGGGCGCATACTATGGCTGATGCAGCAATGCTACGTGACCCAGGTGCTATTCCGCTAATTCCGTTTGATGATACCCCACCAACCTTCACCGATGCAACCAACCGAGACGGCATTGATCGTTCACCGCAGAAAAGTATCCGCCATCTACAGGGTGACGAAGTGGAGCGGGGAGTCACATCCGGCAAGATTGCCAGGTTCAAGGTACGGACCATCGAGATCGAAACCGACGACGAGGAGCTTGAGGCGACCATTGCAGCAACGTTCGGGAAGCAGATGACCTTTATCCCCGCGGTATATGGCACCGAGAATGGTGATCTGCTGATCATTCCTCAAGCCGTGCTGAATGCATTTGCCCCGGATGGGGACAATGCTGACATAGGCAAGACTTTCGGAGTGTGGGAACCAGAACCCGCAGCGAAACAGGCAGGCGGCGATTCCGGGAAGAAAACTAAATTTTGCTACAGAATTCTCCCGCTCGATAACCCGTCGATTACGTTCCCACCTGATACTGAATGGCTGTGCCCCGTTATACGCATAAAAACACCGCAGCATCGTATCATCACACCAAGCACACCGAACGGAAGCGTCATCACCTATACGAGCAGTATCAATGGGAGGCGCGTACAGATCTATCTAGAGGGTACTGTCACTGAACCAGAGGCGATTGTCATCGGCGGCTTTGAATACTGTGTGTGCTGTGTTTATAATACTCGCACAGGAACGCCCTACTGCGAAGTATGGGTGCGGGATCATGAGGCAAGCTGTGACGCAGTTTGCACCGGGCTACGCAAATGGTATAAAAATCTAACAGATAATGCCATGAGGGTACTTCCAAACGACAGCGGCTCCATTCGTTCCGTACCAACAACGAACCCAACACCAACACCAAAACCAAAACTGGTTTCGCTTGGTTGCTACCCGGCTGAGCCCAAGTCATGCCAGAAGAAAGGTGACGGCTGTCTTGTGATGTTTCCTCCAGATGATACTTGGATAGTTGATAAGGTAGGGGTTAGTACTGTGATGACAGGGCAAGCAGAGGTGATTACTGGTGCTTCCAGTGTGCTTGTGTATCGCCCTACTACACCGAATGTCAAGGATGAACCAATTCATTTGGAACAGGATGTTGTTCTCGATAGCAAAGTTGCTGCGCTGTTGGGCTACACCAGCCTGACGCTACAGAAGGGGACGTACCCATTGGACAAAAGCACTGGTAGCTTCCAGTTTGCAATTAGCGATACTGGCAAGCCCCTTCTTGCGGTACCAACGCCGCATGGGATAATTGTTGGTGGTGATCCCCCTGAATGCCACTGTTGTGGTACAATTCTTCGTCGTTCTGACCACCACGACTCTATCCTCTGCTGTGAAGAGAAACGCAACAATCCCAAAATGCACTACATCGTTCCGCAAACTGGTGCGATCAGGTACTTCGAGTACGATACGGATTTCGCGATTGACAACCCTGAGTTCTGCAAATATCTTGGCGTGAAGCAGGTGGTCATTGCCAAGGGCATCTATCGTGTGGAGCGATCAACCCCGGAAGCAGGTGGGAAAATAACCCTCACGCTGGCTGAACCTGTCTCTGCAGAAAAAATACGTGGCCGATCATCCTTCACCTTCAGGGGGACCAACCCGAAGGGCAAAGATTGCAAGGGCATTGGGAACGCCTGCTTCTGGGCAACGGAGCCAATTGCGCCTGGGGATACTTGCATCTTATCCGTCACACCCATTATCAACGATGGGAAGTGTGTTGCAATCAAACTTCAGTATCCAGATCCCAATGGCAGGGGAGTCGGCTCGCCAAAGTCGGCAGGATTTTAACTCAGCAGGGATTGCACAAGATATTCGGTGAGATAATCCTCCGCTCATGCTGTGCTTAGTCACAGCATGAGCGGGGCCACCGAGCAGGAACGTTTTTTTGCAGAAACCTTATTCCACTTGTGCCAAGCCAGCCACAGCACACGCCAGAAAAAAAACTTTGAAAACCAGTACCACCCAGTATTGCCAACGGCACTGCAAAACAACGATGTTTGCACCAGAAAAACTACACAGACACAACCACCACTGAATAAAAGCCTGCACAGCCCAAAAGCAAAAAACAGTACCACCCAGTATTGCCAACGGCATTGCAAAACAACGATGTTTGTATATCGGAGAAAAGGAAACAGACGTGCGATACCAAGCACACTGCATCCAGGAAAATCGCTCTATTATTCAAATAATAGGGAACATCAGAACAGTATAATTATACCACTCTGATTCGGCATCTACCACCACGATAGCATTGTGATCCCGCTGATATTCCGGAGATCAATGGGAGAACTTTGCTTGAAATGAATCTCAGTACAAAACCACGAAAGGAAAGGAGACAAACGCAATGGAACAGCAAACAGCTACTAAAAAAATGATGAGGTTATTCTCGCTTAAACAGAGAAAATTTCATCTACTTATGGCCATCTTCGCTTTGGCTATATGTAGCAGCATACAGACTTGGGGGCAGCTATCTTCTAGGGTTTCAGTATCGGTTCAATACACCCAAAATCAATTTGGGTGCGCAACCGAACTGTATATCACCAATAACCGAACTGATGTTTTTGCAATACGCATTACCCCGCCTAATCCAGCAATGACAACGCTGGTGACATCGGTTGCTTCTGGATATTCAGCATTACCGATAGGTTCATCTATTGAATTTTATCGCACACCAATTGCTGTATATCCTTCATTATCTAATTTCAAATTGGCAGCAATTTCACCAAAGGGTGGCTCTGTCTTACCACTCTATACTGTTCAATTTTTAAATTCTCGGGGTAATGAGGTGGCAAAAACACAAATCGGCATTGATTGTCGGCCTGATTCAATTAATAGCTGCACTACCAATAGACTGAATATCAGCACGGGGTATAATGCAAATACAGGGATGCTATATCCCGTTGCTGGACAAGCACTTTCGGTTCCGGCGATAACACAAGACCTGTTCTGGAATATCGTTGCAAGTCCGAATAGCAATCAATTCAACGGCAATCCTTGGGTCTCATCATTTGGATACAGTGGGGCTGGAGCACGTACGCTACAGCCAGTACAGAACATGGCTGCAAACTCGTTTTTACCTGGTGGTATTTACGATTACCGTCGCTGCCAAATATGCGTAAACAAAGCCGACAGCATAACAATTGATATAGATATTATTGCTGACAATGCAGCCAGCATCAATTTGTTGAATAGTAGCACAGGAGCAGTAGTGGCAACTATTGCTCCAATGACGGTTGCGATAGGTTGGTGGACCTATCGGCATTACAACACTACGGTGTACTTACAACCAGATGAATATTGTTTGCAAGTACAAGTACAAAATTACAGCTCTCCTACCTCTGTTCAAGTAGTAGGCTCTGTCAGCAGCAACAATCTATCCTTAACCTCACCGAAGTGCCCTTGCAACGCTACTGCTCAAATTGGCCTCTGCAAATACTGGGATAAAAATTGCGATGGGATTATTGATGATGGCGATGAGTCAGTGCCAGGGTGGACAATGAATATCAAGGGGCTAAGCGATACCAGCTTCAACAAAACGGTGACGACTTCCAAGGGTGGCTGCAAAACCGTTGATGTGCCAGCACCAGGCACATACTTCATTACGGAGACGCAGCAGTCAGGATGGACAGCAAGCACACCTGATAGCGGTTACGTCGTCAGTGTGGAGCCAAATACAGCATACTCATACTCCTTCCTGAATTGTAAGAAACCAACCTGCGAACAGCTGTTCAGCGTTCCTGAGCAGGAAGGAGAATGCTGCGCAACAAGGTTGAATATCAGCAATGCCGATGGTGCTTCATTGCAATCGCTGAGCTACACGGTAACGGGTGGCGTAGTGAACTCGGTAGCATCGTCGTCCGTATGCGGCATTCTTTCTACAGTGCCAGCAAACATTAACGGAACCACCAGCGGGACGCTCAATTTCAACACGGCTTGCACGATGTTGAACCCGATGAGCCTGAGTATCCAAACCACTGCCACAAATGCTACCGGAAACGTTTGCATTACGTGGGTTGGGACATTTAAGCAGGGGAACCAGACGTTTACATGCAGCACCCAAAGCTGCATCCAATGCCGCCGGATGCCGAAGGATTGCGGAAATCCGCTGACAGTTACGCCGTACAACTTTGCTGGCACCCAGACCGACTGGCGTACCTTCACGATCAGCAATGTGAAGATGCCTGTATCGGAGATTTCGTTTGTGGACATCAAGTTTGTGAACGAGCCAGCACTGCACCACAATGGCGGACAGTTATTGGCACCAACGTCCCGTTCGTGGACCGTGGCAAACTCTGGCGGGGCGATTGATCCATACACCCAAATTCGTTTGGGATGCAATGGCGCGCAAGCAACCCACGGTGCGGCTTCGGGAAGCTACGTGAAGTTCAATCTGGGCGTTGATAGCACGCTGAACTACACAGGCACGGTCAAGCTGAAAATTGGCTACTGCGATGGTGATACCTGCGAGGTTGAGTACTTGTGGCAACCGCCGCGCCGTATTCGGGATGACAGCGCTATCAGCATCTCTGGTCCAGACCGCATCCGTTCACTGAATCCACACATCTTTGAACTCAGCGTTGATCCTCCCGATAGCGCAGCCTCAATGAGCGTTGTGCTGGGTGATGAAGAGGCAACGATCCTTGCAGTATCGGCACCGTACCCAGCGGGGGATAGCACCAAAGACAGCTCGGGACACAGCACCGATTCCGTGCCCGCATGGATGAAAGTGCAAACAGCTGGAAACGTTGCTTGCTACCTCCCAGCAGAGTCGGAGGGCTTAGGCTTGGGACCGAAACCACGGAATTGGCCACGCTCTATGCCTGGTTGCACACTACGTCTGGTGTATCGCCCTGATCCGAAGAAAATCAAGAAGGATCCTAAGGCCCCTGATAGTCTTTCGGTATCGGTACGATTCTACGATGCAGACGGGAGATTGATAGGCTTTACTGACAAGGATGTGGTGGCAGGGATCAAACTTGAGTTGCCAAGCGATGCCCCTGCCGGAGCAATCCAGCCGATTGGTGGCGGGATGAGCTTGGATATTCAACCGAACCCAACCAGCACCAATGCAGTGGTGAATCTTGGGTTAGCACGGAGCGAGATTGTCAGCATCACGCTGACCGATATGCAGGGAAAAGAAATCCGGCAGCTACTTAACGCACAACCAGTGCAGGCCGGAAACCACACGCTCCCCTTGCCAACCGATGAGTTAGCCAATGGCAGCTACATCATCACCGTCCGAACGCTGGACGGGCGCACCGTAACCACCCTTCTGAAGGTGGTCAAGTAGAACCGTGCATCACACATCCGACGTTGCGTGCATTACCATGCGTGAGGAGCAGAAGGTGAGTATTCTCCCCGGTAACGCCGAACGCTCGTCGTCAACAGTATTCCTCCTACACGGGTAGGTGCGAGTCATTGATGCACAGCAATCGCCCCCTTGTAGCAATGCAAGGGGGCGTTTGTTTTTGGTGGGCGCGGGCTTCGCTTCCCGTATATTGCTGCACGCTCCAGCAACGCACAAGCATCGCCCCAACGCTGCTGCTTGTAGGCGTAGTATCAACTCTATTTTCTGCTATCTAACCATGCGTCCCATCACTCTAGAAATCACTGGCCTGCACAGCTTCCGCCAGAAGCAGGTGATCAATTTCGATCGCTTGCTGGCCGATGGCTTGTTCGGCATTTTTGGCCCCACCGGAAGCGGTAAGTCCTCCATCCTGGATGCCATTACTCTGGCGTTGTATGGCAAAGTCCGCCGCGCCTTGCATAGCATTCATGGGGTGATTAACGAGCAAGAAAACAATGCTTCCGTAAAATTCACCTTCGAAATTGGCCACGGAGCCCAACGCCAACGCTACACCGCCGAACGCCACCTTGTTCAGAAAAAAGAGAAAAAAGAGGCTGCTCAGAAAAAAGAAAGTGTCCAAGTCCGCAAAGTCCGCTTGATCCACCACACCCCCGATGGTGACGTTCCGCTGGCGGAAAAAAAAGGGGAGATGGATCAGGCAATCCAGAAGATTATCGGCATCAGCCTGCAAGATTTCCAGCACGCGGTGATGCTTCCGCAAGGGGAGTTTGCCAGCTTCCTTGCATTGGCATCCGGCGAGCGGGGCAAAACCTTGCAACGCCTGTTCGGATTGCAACAGTATGGCGACCAGTTGGAGGCAAAGGTGAAACGGATGGAACAGGCACTGAAGTTGGAAAATGCAGAGGCTGAAGGATCGCTGAAAATGCTGGAGCAATACAACGACCAAGCTCTGGAAGCCTGCCACAACCAAGCCCAAGCCGCTGCCGAAGCATTGACCGCTGCCGAGGCCACACTGCGCCAAGCAACAGAATCCGCCCAAGCCGCCCGCGCCTTGTTGAGCTTGATTGAGGAACTCTCCGATTTGAATCACTCCATTGCCAAGGTTCCCAGCCAGGAGGAATTGCTGCAATCGCACAAGGCCAAACAGCAGCGCGCCCAGCAAGCCGAAGCAACCCGCCAAGCCATTGACAGCGCGGCGGCGGCCCGCCAGCGGCACACCGAAGCCGAAGGCAACTACCAAGAAATAATCAAGCAACTGAAGGCCCACGAGCCGACATTGACGCAAGTCCGTGAACGGTTTGAACGGGCCGAAAAAGCCTTCAAACCGCAAGAGGAACGGAAGCAGGTGATAGAGATGTTGCGATTGCTGCGGCAGCAGAAGGAGAAGCTGAAACACGACATCAAAAAACTGCGCAGCTGCGAAACTGATCTTGCTGAAGCAAACAATCAGCACCAAGCCGCAGCCAACGCACGCGAAGCCGCCGAAACCAAAACCCGCGATGCCGAAGCCAACCACACCCAGGCGAAGCTGAAACTGAAATCGTTGGAGTTGGATGCCCAGCAACGGGAGCGGATGCGGTTGCTTGCCGACCGATTGAAGGAGCGCAACAACGCGGCAACGGAGCTTGAAAAACAACAAACAGAGCTTGCAACGGCGCAGCAACAACACGCGGAGTTTCAGCAAGAACGACAGCGTATCAGCCACAACATTCAGCCGTTGCAATCGGGCATTGATGATGCCAAGCAACTGCTTGAGCAACAGCGCAACCACCAGGCGAAGCTGGCAACTACATTGGAGGAGTTGCGCACTGCGCATGGCCACCTTTCAACGGCAAGCAAAGTGATTGCCACCTATCGCATAGATCACCTGCGGAAGCAACAGGAGGAGGAGGGGCCAGCCTTGAACCGCCTTCGCCAGCAGTTGGAAACGGAGAGCGAAGCAACGGCCCAAGCCGAAACCAGCTACCAAACGGCCCGCCGCCAGCGTGAGGAATTGGAGCGAAAAATGGGGCTTGCCACCGCCGTTGCTCACCTTCACGATGGCCAGCCTTGCCCGCTGTGCGGGGCCACCGAACACCCCGCCCCCTACCATCCCGAGGATGACGAACAGGAGCAAGCCGCCGCGCTACGGAATCGCGAACAGCAGTGCGAGACTGCGCTGAAACAGGCAAAGGAGCGCCAGCAGAAAACAACTCAGCAGCTTGCCACCGCCGAAAGTGAAGTGCAGCGCATCCAGCAAGGTATTTCCACGGCAGAAAACAGCATCGCTACCGAGCTCCAACACCTTCACAATCGGCTGATAGAGTTGCAACGCCCGATGGTGATAGCCACAGCAAGCGAACTGCAAAAAGCGATTGAAGACGTTACCGGGGAAGGAACAGCAATCCGGCATCAGCAAGAATCGGCCCAGAAAGAGGGGAAAGAAATGGAGGAACAGATCAGCAAGAACCAGCAGCGATTGGGGCAGGCACAGAATGAGTTGGCAAGAATTGAAGAAAGGGTGGCCAGCCTTGCACAAAGCTGCCAGAAGCTCAGCGATGCCATCGCCCAGCAGCAATCCCAGTTAGCCGAAGCCGAGCGGAAGCTGGCCGAACACAGTGGGAGAAAATCGCTGGAGGAAATCCAGACAGAGTTGCGTGAGCTTGCCAACCGCGAGCAGCAGATTGATGAAATCAACAAACTCTGCACAACGTTGGAGGCCCAGGTGAACACCGCTCGCGAAGAGGAGAAACAAGCGCGTGCTGCCGAGCAAGATTCCCAAAACAAGCTGACCGCTGCCAAAACCGCACACGACCAGTTGAACGCCGAAACCGAGACCAGCAGAATATCCATTGCTGAACGGTTGAACGAAATTGCCCCCAACCGCGCAGAGGGGGAAGCAGTGGAGCATATATTGAGCAATCGTGAAGCAGAGGCGGAGCGAATTGAGAGCGAGCATACCGCTGCCAAATCGGCCTACGATGTGGCCCAGACCACGCAACGCCATCTGAAGAAATCTGCCGACGAAGCCTACAACAAACTCTGTAGCCAGGAACAACAGCGCGACGCAGCCACCGCCGATTGCCGCGCCGTGATTGCCCGCGAAGGCTTTGCCAGCGAGGAAGAAGCCACCGCAGCACTGCTACCGCCGGGCGATATTGCACAACTTGCCCAAGCAATCACAACGATTGAGCGGGAGATAAGCGATGTGCGGAAACGGGAAGCTGAGTTGCGCGAGCAAGTTGCCAACAAAACGGTGGCTCCCGAAGAAGTGGAACACTTGGAGCAAGCCAAAAGGGGCGCAGAAGATGCGGTGAAAGAGGGGATCAGCAGCAAAGGGGTGGCCGAAAGCACACTGCAAGTATGCCAAGAACAGAACCAGAAGTGGAAACAGCTGCAAGCCGCAAACAGCACCGCCGCCAAGCGGATTGCCACAATCCGGCAGCTATCGAAATATCTTCACGGCAGCAAGTTTGTGAATTATCTTGCCAACGAGCGGATGGACGACGTTTGCCGCCGCGCCAGCCAGCTGCTGTCGCGGTCAACGCAGCATCGGTTCCAGGTTCGCAGCGACCAGAACAGTGGTTTTTACATCATTGACAACCGCGACGGCGGCGTTCAGCGCGAAGCAGGCACGTTATCGGGTGGGGAAACCTTCCTTGTTTCCCTTTCCCTTGCATTGGCCCTTAGCGACACTATCCAGCTTGGCCACGCGCCGTTAGAGTTCTTCTTCCTTGATGAAGGGTTCGGCACGCTGGACAACGAGCTGCTGGATGCTGTGATGAATGAGTTGGAGCAGCTTCATTCCCCCAACCGTGCGATTGGCCTTATCTCCCACGTCCGCGAGCTTCGCGAACGCATCCCACGGAAGCTGATTGTGAATCCAGCAACAACCGAAAACGGGACAACGGTGGGATATGAGTGATGAAAAAAGCAGTTTGCGGGTAGCCGATTCCTTCCCGTGAAGTGGAGTGTACAGAGTGCTTGGTGAATGTCGGGATTGCACCGACCTTTCTTTTCCCCGCTCTGTGTCCTCTGTGCCTCTGTGGTTTCTCCTCATGTTCAGTGACGAAGAAGAGAAAGAACCACAGAGACACAGAGAGCACAGAGGGAAGAAAGAGAGAAAGAAGAAAGAGGGTTGGAGTATCGGCACTCGCTACCTTCATATGATCCCAAATCCCTTTTCAAGACAACCGATTCGCGTAATTATGCCTTCCGATACACCAACATCTTCTCCCGGTCTTCGTGGTTCCTATTTCCGTTCGGCAATGGGCATCACGTTGGTGGTGGCCGCATTTATTCTGTTGGTGGTGGGGGTCTTTGCTGTGGAAATTTTCAGCGGCCTTCCCGACTTGGAAGAGCTTGAAAACCCACGCCCCGATCTCTCCACCCGCATCTACAGTGCCGACGGCCAGCAGTTGGATCAGTTCTTTGTTCACAACCGAACGTACATCACCTTCGACTCCATCCCCCGCAACTTCATCCACGCGCTGATTGCTACCGAGGATCAGAAGTTCTACGACCACTGGGGGGTCAACCTTGAGCGGATTATCAAGGCGTTGGTGAAAAACGTCCTTTCGATGAACCTTACCAAAGAAGGGGCCAGCACCATCACCCAGCAGCTTGCGCGGAACCTCTACTTATCGCAGGAGGTTTCCATGACCCGCAAGCTGCGCGAACAGCTGACCGCCGTCCAGATTGAACGCACCTACACCAAAGATGAAATTCTGGAGATGTACGCCAACACCGTCTATTTTGGGCGCGGGGCCTACGGGCTTCAGGTGGCGGCGGAAATCTACTTCGGCAAACGCCCGATTGACCTTTCGCTGGACGAATGCGCCTACCTTGTTGGCGTGCTGAAAGGGCCCGAGAACTACGACATCGAACAGCACTACGACCGCGCCATTGACCGCCGCAACACCGTCCTGGCGTTGATGCAGGAGATGGGCTACATCACCACAAGCGAGTACAGCAAGTTTGCCGGAATGCCGATCAAGCTGGCAAAACGGAAACGGGTTCCGAACGTTGCCGGGCATTTTGTGGAAGCCGTTCGCCAAATCCTTTCCAAAGAACCAAAATTGGAAGGCTACAACCTGTACCGCGACGGCTTGGTGATCTACACCACGATTGACAGCCGGATGCAGAAATACGCCAACCAAGCCGTCCGCGAACATCTGGAAGGATTCCAACGCCAGTTTGAATCCGGATGGAGTTGGCGCGGGCGCGAGCGTTTGCTGAAGCAGATTGTGGAGCGCGCAGCCCGCAACACCGAGGAGTACAAGGCCGCAATCAACGATGAACACCGCGCAAAAATCTTGAAGGCACTGGCCAGCCGCCCCGATTTTATTGACTCGGTGAAAAAAGAAGCAATCCAGATTGAGACAGGGTTTGTGGTGATGGAAGCAAAAACCGGATACGTCCGCGCCTTGGTTGGCGGGCGGGACCCTTCCACCGGAATGGGCCTGAACCACGTCACCCAAATCCGCCGCCAGCCGGGGTCTTCCTTCAAGCCGTTCGTCTATGCTTCGGCATTGGAGGAAGGGATGAACCCAGGCTCGGGGGTCTCCGCAGGAACCTTCGTCTATCGAATGCCCGGCGGCGAAACTTGGCAAGTGCTGGGAACCGGCGGCGCGCTAACCCTGCGCAGCGCGCTGAAGTTCAGCGTCAACTCCGTTGCTGCCCGCCTGATCTGCGAGCGGACAACCCCGGCAAAGGTGGTGCGACTGGCAAAAAATATGGGGATTAAATCCCCCATCCCGGAGCTTCCCTCCATTGCGTTGGGAAGCGCAGAAGTCACCCCGTTGGAGCTCACCGCAGCCTACACCGCCTTCCCCAACGATGGCGTTGCAGTGGAGCCAATTCTGGTCACAAAAATTGAGGATCGTTGGGGGCGGGTGATCTACCAAGCACCGCGTGTGCTGCACGAAGCCTTGCCAGCCAAAATCGCTGGGCAGATGGTCTCGATGATGCGTGGCGTGGTGGATGGCGGCACGGCAAGCTCGGTTCGCCAATGGTTCAACTATCCAGCCGCCGGAAAAACCGGAACCACCAACGACTTTGCCGATGCCTGGTTTGTTGGCTACACGCCGGAGCTGGTGGCTGGTGTGTGGGTTGGATTTGACGACCACCGGATCAAGTTCACGGGGTGGTACGGCCAGGGGGGGAAAGCCGCTGCGCCGGTCTGGGGGCGGTTTATGGCGATGGTGTATAAAGATGACCGCTTGCCCTACGACGTGCGCGAGTTCAGCGGTGCGGCAAAAAGCTCCGGCGGCGGCGGAATCCTAACCCCGGGCGACGCGCCGATTGAGAACGCCGCCCCGCCAACCGATGTGTTGGGCACCGATGCCACCGAAAACCCAGACAATCAGGTTGATGGTGGAAACGAAAAACCGGATGCCCCGCCCCAGGGTGATATTGACAAAGACAAAGCCTTATCCCCCAGCAACGACAAAGATTTTGGCGGGGATAAGCCGAAGTAATCCTATGCCGCACAACCTCCTTCTTGCCTTCGACATCGGCGGGACTAAGCTGGCGGTGGGGATTGCGCAGATTGCCCAGTTCCGCCAAACGGGAACGTTTGATATGCTGGTGAAAGAGCCGATCCCTTCCCCGGGAACGCCAGATGTTGTTGTCCAACGGCTGATGGAAATTGGCCGGCAGCTGATTGCCAACGCCAATGGCCAACTTGCTGGAATCGGTATCTCCATCGGTGGCCCGCTGGATCATCTCACCGGAACTGTCCTCAATTTCCCTCACCTTCCCGGCTGGCTGAACATCCCCCTTCGGCAGCAGCTTTCCGAAGCCTTCGGCGCGCCCGCTTGGTTGGATAACGATGCCAATCTAGGCGCGCTGGCCGAGCATCGTTTGGGCGCGGGGAAAGGCGCGGACACCATGGTCTATCTCACCATCAGCACAGGGATTGGTGGCGGGGTGATTGTCAACGGAAAACTCCATCACGGGGTGGCTTCCGGCGCGGGCGAGATGGGGCATATCACCGTGCAAACCGATGGCCCCCGCTGCGCCTGTGGCAATCACGGATGTTTGGAAACAATGGCAAGCGGAACCGCAATCGCACGCCGTGCCGGCCACGCTCTATCTGCCTATCCTGAGCGGGGCGGAGTGTTGCGCCAGATGCTGGGGGCGCAATCGCAGCCAACCGCCCAGCAGGTGTTTGCCGCCGCCGCTGCCGGCGACCAGCTTGCCCAAGAACTGTGGGAAGAAACCGCGAAGTATCTGGCGATTGGTTTGGGGAGCATCATTCACGTTCTTGCGCCGGAGGTTATTGTGCTGGGTGGAGGGGTGGCGCAAACGGGTGAAGGGTTGCTGGATCCCGTGCGTCGCAATCTTGCCAACCATGTGTTCTACATCCCACTTCCCTCCATTCAAGTTCTTCCCGCAGCCCTGGGTCACAACAGCGCGGTGATTGGGGCGGGGCTGCTTGCAGCCGAACGACTGACGTAAAAAATATGCTAATCCACTGCTGTTTTCCCTTCCTGATGTTCCTGCTGTTTGGTGTTGGCCAGCTTGCCGCCCAAGCCATTGATCCTGCCGCGCTTCGCAACGACAGCCTGCTGTTCCGCAAGGTGTTGGAAATCCCCGGCGGCTACATCAACGACCATTGCTTGATCCGCAAAGATTCGTTGTGGCATTTGTTCTACACCACTGGCCAGATCAGCAGCAAGAAATGGTATCGCGACGGCAACGAAGCTGAAATCGGCCACGCGGTCAGTCCGGATCTGTTGGCGTGGAAGGTGCTGTCGCCGGCGTTCCGCACGGGCCCTGCGGGGTCGTTCAATGCGGGCCATGTCTATGCGCCCTACGTGATTGAGCGGAACGGTGTCTATGTCATGTTGTACACCGGAACGCCAGGTTCGCCAATGGCGGGGGAGCATCTCTGCTTGGCCACCTCGATCGATTTAACAACCTGGGTTCAGCATCCCGATAACCCAATTTTTCGCAATGCCAGCGGCGAAGTCATTCGGGTTTCCGAGCGCGATCCGCATATCTATTTCGAGCCGGGGGTTGGCTACATCATGTATTTCGTTGCACGGTTACGTGAGGATGAAGCAAAGGGGCGTACCGATCAGGAGTTCAGTTGCGTGGCTGCGGCCACTTCCCCCGATTTGCTGAATTGGACCGACCACGGCCCGGTGATGGTTCGCCGAACCAACGGCTACGATGCCTTCAGCTACATGCACCCGGAGTCGCCATGTGTGATAAAGAAGGATGGCTTGTACTATCTGTTCTACAAAAGCGGGTCGGGGATGCGGTACATCATCAGCGAAACCCCGCTTGATTTCCGCGACCGCGCCGAATACTTTTTATCCACCGCGCACGCGGGTGAAATTGTGGAGTGGGAGGGGCGTTGGTATCTCACCTCATGTAGCCGCCAGGTGAACGACATTGCTCACAAATGGAGCGACCGCACGCAGGGGCTGTTTCTTGCACGGCTTACGGGGGTTGGGCTGCACCCAATGGTTGCGCGCATTCCCGACGCGCCGAAGGAGCCGATGACGTTTTCTATCCTTCCCAAGATCGCTACTGGCGGGGCAGTTGCTTGGCTGCGTGTGCCGCTTGGCGAGTGGTCTGCCGACACTCCATGCAGTGCCACAATTCTCAATCTGCGCACGTTCAAGGTGCAAACACTTGGCGAGGTGACGCTTCGCCAGCGATACAACGAGGAAGGGGCAACAGGGTTTGGAATGTTTTGGATGAAAACGTGGCTGATAGGGGAGGGGAGCTATCTGGTGACGGTGCAATCCCCGGTAGGGCAGCTGCACGCAACGGTGGCGATTACGCCGTAACTGGAGGGGGGGACAGACCGGATGAAGGGTGAAGGGTGAAGAGTGAAGGGTGAAGAGTGAAGGGTGAAGAGTGAAGGGTGAAGGGTGAAGGGTGAAGGGTGAAGGATGAAGGGTGAAGAACATCCTCTTCACTAATAACCACTGACTACTGACTACTGACTACTGACCACTGACCACTGACTTCCTTTGGCGAATGGGGAAATGCTGAAGGCTTTGCGTAAGCCCTAAAAACAACAAAGGGGGAATCATCCATGGATGATTCCCCCTTCTGCTGATCTGCTGCAACTGGCTACTATTTCGTTGGGGCAGCTGGGGGGGCCGGGGCTGTTGCTGGTGCTGGCGCGCCGGGGGTATTCGGTGCGCCTGGTGCGCTGGGGGCAGCCATTGTGGGCGCGCCGGCTTCGGTGAATTTGACATCGGCAGGGATCTCAAATTTTTCAGCTGGGATGCTGATGTCGGTTTCCAATTTTGTGGCGGTCATGGTCATGGTCATTCCGTTGGCACTTGATTCCAACAGCAGCGGGATGTTTTCCCACATCCAGACTTTTGCCGCTATGCCATCTTTGGTGAAGCTGTAGCCTTTGCACGCCTTCCCTAACAGTTCCTTCTCCCCAATCTCCTGAAGGTTAATGGCTTTTTTCTCTGCGTCGCTCAGCTTCGTGATATCTGGGGCTCCATCTCCCATCAGCCCACCTTGTGCTGGCAGTTTGGTTCCGGTTTTTTTTGTGGCATCGTAGCTGTACTGGGTGCCATCTTTTTCGATCATCCTCATATTCATTTGCTGCCCCATCACTTCGGTGTTCATTTCGCCGGATTTGCGTGCGCCGTTGTCGTCCCAGTACATCACCATTTTCATGGTCTGGCCCATGGCTTTCATATCCATTTCGATCATGCCAGATTTAATTTTCATATCCCCTTTCCCGCTGCCAGTTGTTGTGGCTGTTGCCTCGGCGGCGGGTTCTTTCATCTTGGTGGTGTCGCCAGCGTTCTTTGGCTCGTCGGCTTTTTTGCCACAGGCGGCAATCGTTAAGCAAAGCAGAAGGAGCGTTGCGGAAATGCGTTTCATTACGGCTTGTTGATTGTGTGTGTGTTATGATGCGTACTCCCGCAGCCAGAGTGTGTGGCCACGGGATTGAGTTATCCATGAATGTGCGCTCACACTCGGTTCGCGGTGGAATGTTACCGCCGTTGGGAATCACCAGTGCGGCCTACTCCTGCGAGGTCTCTTGGGCAATGCTCAGCCCGCCGTCAATCAGCAGCGTTTGGCCGGTGATGTAGGTGGCATCGTTGGCAAGGAACCAGACGGCGTTGAAGATGTCGTCAATCGTGCCGTAGCGGCGGGCGGGGATTCGGTCGGCAGAAAGCAACGTGCCGGGGGCTGGGTCTTCGGGTATCTCAATGGTTCCCGGGGCAATGCCGTTTACCGGAATGGTGGGGGCCAACGCCCGCGCCAAAGCGCGGATTAGCTGAAGCACCGCCCCTTTTGCAACGTTGTACGGCAGTCGGTCGCGCCAGATCTGGTAGGCTCCCAACGATGCAAAATTGATGATTCGCCCCTGCTCCCCGCGCTGGTTTATCGGCTGCTGCTGCATGATCTGGGCGGCGGCTTGTGCCGCAAAAAATTCGCTGGATAGGTTGGTCTCTATCACCTGATCCCACAACTCCTGGGTCACATCGGCAATGGGGCGGGTTGGGGGATAGATTGCTGCGTTGTTCACCAGCACATCAAGGCTGCCAAAATGATTGGCACCGGTGGCAATGGCGTTCCGGAACGCGGCGCGGTCGCGAACATCGGCCTGCACCAGCAGCCCGCGCGCGCCAAGCGATTCAACATCGCGAAGGGTTTGCTGGGCGGCTTCTTCTGAACTGCCGTAGTGGATCACAACGTTCCACTTCCGCTGCGCAAACCGCAACGCCAGCCCCCGCCCAATTCGGCGACCCGCCCCGGTGATAACAATGGTGTTGTTCTGCATAACGTTTGGCCGATATGGTTACAGCGAAAACGGTAAACTCACCAACTCCCCGCGCCCCACTACTCCCCCTTCTTCGCCAACCGAGCGAAGCTCCACTTGATACCCGGGAATTGCATACTGCGTGCGGATGTACGCCAACGCAATCCTTTTGCCAATCGCTGGTGATGCTGTGAGTGAGGTGATGTTGCCGATTTTCTTGGTTTCCACCGGGTCGTGCACCTCAAGCTCCATCGCTGCATTCTCCATCACTCCGTTTTGTAGCCCTTCAAGTACCATTCCCATCAAGTGGCGTTGGACTTTATCGTAGGTGTCCAGCCGGGCAATAATTTCCTGGCCGATGTAGCAGCCTTTAGTCCAGGAAATAAACTGCGAAAGGCCGGCCTCCAGCGGGTTGTAGTTTTGGCTAAGTTCCGCGCCAACCCACGGCTGGCCGGCCTCGATCCGCAAGGTGTGCCAGGTTTCGGGGTTGATTTCCGCAATGCCTTGCTGATGCAGTTGTTGGGTCGCAGCGGGAAGGTCAGCCGTTGGCACCAGAAGCAGAAACGCCCCCGCGCCGTTCAATCGTGCGTCGCGCAAGATGATGACTCCTGTTTCGGAAACGGCGCACGTTCCGGCATCCGGCGGTGCGATCCCAAACATGGCGGCAAGCTGCGATTTTGCTTGTTCGCCATAAACGCCAATCACCGCAACTTCGGCGGTTGCATCGGCAGTGGTGAAGTCATCCATGATGGTATATTTATCCAGCCACGCCCGCACGCCAGCTACGTCGTCCCCAAGCAGCACCATCAGCAGGTGATCGCTGAACGCCAGCACCCGGGGAACCTCAACAACGCGCCCTTTGTCGGAACTGAGTATCGTGATTGCTTCCTCGCCAGGCTGAAGCTGGCCAACGGCGTTCGTGGAAAGCCGATGCAGAAGGTCAAGCCGGTCGGTGCCGGTCCCGCGGATAACCCCACGCTGGAACCGCACGAACACCGTGCCGCTGCGCCCGGCGGAATAATGCTCAGGATCAGGAATGCTGGTAAGCATCAGTTGATGAATAAGTGAGTGATGTTGAAAGCCTTGAACTCCACACAATAACGTTCCATCCCTTCCGGTAATGCCGCTTCTTTTTCGATCTCTTTCCCTGCTGATTCTTCTTTCACTGCTTCCGGCTTCGGCTGCGGTTGCTTGGCAACAGCGGGTTGAATATACCATGGAGATTGCGCTTGACGTGCCGGCCCACAGTTACGATGGGAAGCAGACGCTGCGCTACACCAACAACTCACCCGATACGCTCCGCGAAGTTTTCTATCACCTCTACTACGAAGCCTTCAAACCCGGAAGCGTGATGGATCGGCGCAACGCCGCGCTTCCCGATGGCCATTTGCGCATTGGCGACTTGCTTCCCGATGAACAGGGGGAAGTGAAGGTTTCGGCAATGGCGCAGGATGGGCAGGCGGTGGTTTGGAGTGTGGAGGAAACCATCCTGCGGGTTCAGTTAGCGCAGCCGATTCCCCCGGGCGGGGCCACAACGCTTTCCATGGTCTGGCGCACACGCATCCCACAACTGACGCGGCGCGGCGGTTGGATCAGCCGCGAAGGGGTGGAGTTTTCGATGTCGCAGTGGTATCCAAAACTGTGTGAGTACGATGCCAGCGGCTGGCACAACGATGAGTACGCCGGGCGCGAATTCTACGGGGTCTGGGGGGATTTCAACGTGGCGATTACCCTTCCGGCACGGTACGTTGTTGGCGGGACTGGAGTGGTGACAAACCCGCAAGAAGCCCGCTGTGGCTACCAGGTGAAATTCCCCAACAGCAACGCGTCCGAATCGGGCATTCGCGGCTCGCGTGCGGGGAACGTTGACACACGAATTGTTGACCCACTCGCCGACCCAATCCCATCCAGGATTGACTACCGTGACACCACCATCACCCAACCAGCAAAAGGGGAAACGGGGCTGAAGACCTGGCGATTCCGTGCTGAGAACGTCCACGATTTTGCGTGGGTTGCCGACCCCGACTACATCCACCAAATCGCAGAATGGAACGGCATCACCGTCCATCTTTTGGTGAAGCAAAGCATTGCCTCCATTTGGCGTGATGCAGCCGAATACACCATCCGCTCGATGAAATACTTCACTGAACATTTTGGGGAATACACGTGGCCGCAATTCACCGTGGCAATGGCGGGGGATGGGGGGATGGAGTATCCGATGCTGACGATGATCACTGGCTACCGTGGCCCGCAATCGCTGGCATCGGTGATTGCCCACGAGCTTGCGCACCAGTGGTTCTACGGAATGGTTGGCAACAACGAAACCCAAGAAGCATGGATGGATGAGGGGTTTGCGCAGTTCATGACCGAG
Source organism: Armatimonadota bacterium (assembly GCA_020850315.1). GTDB lineage: Bacteria > Bacteroidota > Ignavibacteria > OLB7 > OLB7 > OLB7. The sequence goes on from JADZEY010000030.1 coordinate 81,399, forward strand.
GAGGTCATGCGGAACGCTCTGTTCCCATTGCAGGGAAGCCCCTACACTGGGCTGGATGCAATGATCTACCCCTGGGACGACCACCCGTGGCACGACGTAGAATCCACCTACGGCCTAACCGTTGGCGGATTTATCGAACCCCTTTCCACCTTCCACGATTGGCACAGCGATGGCCGCACCGCCGGCGAGGTCTATTACAAAGGAATGGCAGTGCTCCGGATGCTGCGCGGGATGGTGGGGGATTCGCTGTTCAATCACGGGCTCCGAACCTACGTGAGCCGCTGGCGATACCGTCACCCGGGCTACCGCGACTTCGAGAAGGTGATGGAGGATGCGACAGGGATGCGGCTGGATTGGTTCTTCAATCAGTGGATAATCCGGAACGTGACCTGCGATTATGCGATGGACGCGCTTGGCTCCCAGCAATCGCCAAACGGAACCTGGCAGACGACGCTGGAGCTTTCCAACCGCGACCAGATTGTGATGCCGTTGGATATCCAACTCTACTACGACGACGGAACGGTGGCCACCGCCAACATCCCGGTGGAGCTTTGGCGGAAGCCCGGGGTGACCTTCAACCTTCCCCGTTGGAAATGGATGGAACGTGAGTACACCACCACCTTCGCCACCCCAAAGCGTGTGGTGAAAGCCGTGGTGGACCCGTCGCTTGCCATGCTTGATGTGGATCGCACCAACAACACTGCCAGCGGACGGTTTCTGGGAAATCTGCTGCCGGAAAGCAGTGTCGGCTGGTGGACCCGCTGGGACTACGCGCAGCCGCTGGATAAGTATGCCATTCGTCTGCGCCCAACGCTCTGGTATTCCCAAGCCGATGGAGTTCAGCCTGGTTTTGTGGCCGATGGCGGCTACATCTACGACCGCTACAACGCAAAAGCAGGAATCTACTACAACCTCAAATCGGGGCGGGCCGATTACGACCTCCGGTACAACAGCACGTTCGGCCTGCTTGGCCGCCAGTCGCGGGTGGAGCTGTGGGCCACCAACAACGATGGCGTGGGGGATTGGGGGGTGCAGCTCACAAAAAAAATTCCCCAACCAACCGCTGGGCAATACTCACCTCACACCTTCCGTCTTGCCGCCCAACGCCAGATGCTGGTTGGGGGAAACTATCCAAACGCCGTTGCGCCGTGGGGGGATCAATCAACCAACATCATCAGCGTTGGCTACCAGTTTGCCACGCGGCAACGGTTGGGGAACTCCTTCCGCGCCGATGCAAGTTTCGATGCCAGCGTTGCCAGCCGCAGCAGCTTTGCCCAATGGACGTTGCAAAGCCGTGGCGGGTGGCGTTGGTTGGGGTTGCAATTTGGTGGCGACCTGTTTGCCGGAACCAGCGACGGCCAGCCGCCAGCCGAGCGGTTGTTCAACGCAGCGGGGGCGCGCTCGGGCCAGATGCACCAGAATCTGATTCAGCGGTTGGCAATGAACGCACGACCCGAGTTTGCGGCGCGGAATCATCTTGCGCTTCCAACGGAAGGTTTCCTTCTTTCGCTGTTGGATAGCGATTCGGCATCTTCCCGTTATGGCCGCAGTCTGCTGAACGGCAGGGTGACGTTCGGCAATCTGAACCCATTCAGCTGGCTGATCCCGACCCCGTACCTGCGTGAGTTCGACGTTTCGGCGTATGGCGCGGCGGGGTGGCTGTTCCCGGGCGAAGTGAGGCTTGATGCGTTCAACACCATCCATGCTGAAGCAGGGGTTATTGCATCGGTAGATCTGTTGGAGTTTCTGGATGAACTCTTCCTTCCCTCGGCCATTGTTGCCGCGCTGGATGCCCCCGCCCCGGTTCGCCTAAGCCTGCACCTTCCGCTCTGGGCAAGCTCACCATTGCTTCGTGAAGAAGGGGTGAAGTATCGGTTTGCTGTGGGGGTAAGTTGGTAATTGGGGGAAGTGCAATGGCGGGGGGAGTGACGGAGATGGGACTGGCGGGTGAGCCCACTCACCCGCTCATGCTGAGCTTGGGGGAAGTGCAATGGCGGGGGGAGTGACGGAGATGGGACTGGCGGGTGAGCCCACTCACCCGCTCATGCTGAGCTTGTCGAAGCATTCTTGCGAGCGACAGTGAGATCAGTATCCTTCGGAGAAGTTCGCGAGATGAGCTTGCGCCGCTGCTTGTCGAAGACCCCGACATCGGTCGGGGCAATGACAAGGAGGTGACGGGTGCTGAGATTGCCAAAGCATTGAAACATCTACCTCTACCACAAACTCCATTCAAAACAACTTCCACACACACTCTCTTTTTGCAACTGGCCACTAACCACAAACCACCATGAACATTGCAGTGCTTGGGACCGGAGTTGTTGGCAGAACGATTGCCACAAAACTTGTTGAGCTTGGCCATTCCGTGCGGATGGGATCGCGTAGTGCCGATAATCCAAAAGCCATTGAATGGGCCGCATCGGCAGGGGAGAACGGATCGCACGGGACGTTTGCCGATGCCGCAGCGTTTGGCCAGGTTGTTTTCCTTTGTCTGCTTGGGGCGGGAACATTGGAAGCATTGGAGCTTGCCGAAGAAGACAACGTGGATGATAAAATCATCATTGACATCACCAACCCGCTTGACTTTTCGAAGGCAGATTTTGCGCGTGGGATCGGCCCAACGCTGTACATCAGCGGCGGCGGTGATTCGCTGGGGGAGCAGGTGCAGCGGCGGGTTCCGGGGGCGCATGTGGTGAAGGCACTGAACACCGTCACCGCAAATATCATGGTGAACCCAGGGATGCTTTCGGGCCATCACCACCTGTTTATTTGCGGCAACAATGCCGAAGCGAAATCGCAGGTTAGCGGCTGGCTGCGGGAGTGGTTCGGCTGGGAATCTATTCTGGATATCGGCGACATCACCGGCGCGCGCGCCACCGAAGGGCAGATGCTTCTGTGGCTGAAGCTGTGGGGCGCGTTGGGAACGCCGAACTTTAATCTGCAGGTGGTGAGGTGATGAGAAAATAGCCACAAAAAAAAGCCCCCGGCGGTGTTGGCCGGGGGCTTCGGGAGGGAGAAAAGTGCAGCAGATTTAGTTGTTCGAGCGGCCTACTTCAATCCAGTTCGTGCCATTCCACATGAGGATCAAGGTGTCTTCGTTTTGCATCGAATAGACCGGGCCAAGAATGTTTGTATTCACATTGGCATCGGCATCAAGCACGCGGAAGCCATCACCAGCAGCTGTCTCGACGCACTCAATCACTAGCACTTGGCCAACCTGATTACCACTGGTCAAGGTGATCGAGCGTTGTGTTGTGCCCAGTCCAGTTGCAACGCATCCAATTCCTGTGCAGGCCACACCATCGGAGGTTACACGGATATACGAGCGGTCGCCAACTGTCACGTTCAGCACTTTTGGTGACGCTCCTGCTGGGAACGATACGTTGGCGTTCCGCACGGCCAACCCACCATTAACATCCATTGCCACTTGTGGATTGTTTGCTGCAACGCCTACGCGGGTTGGTGTGCCGGTGGTGTGGTTAAACACCACGCTGTTGTCTTGGGACACGTTGGCTCCGTTGCCGAAGGCCATGGAGTTATCGCCGGTGACGGTGTTGTTCTGGCCACCAACGATTGCCGAGCCATTGGCGCCGTCAATCATGTTCGTATTGCCACCGCTAATCGTGGCGTAATCGGACTGGTCAACGGTGTTATCAAATCCACCGCCGATGGTGTTGCTGGTTTGGGGAGCTATGCCAGCTCGGATAAAGTTGCTTTCACCGCCGCCGATGGTGCTTTTCTCTATCAACCCGCCATTGGCGCGGATAGAGTTTTCGTTCCCGCCACCAATGGTGTTCATTGCGGCAAACCCTCCATCCCCAGGGCCGATAAAATTATCTGTACCGCCACCAATGGAGTTACCGGGATAGTAATCCACGACATCCAATTCGGAGTTGATAACATTCCCCCGTCCGCCAGCAATCGTTGCGGCTCCGCTGTTGTAGATACCGTTGTTATCGCCGCCGCCAATGGTGGACGCTGTCGTCACAGCAGCATTATTGGATTGGATAATGTTTGCCGAGCCGCCGCCAATCGTTGCCACACTTACATCGCTACCCGGGAAGGATTGGATACGGTTATCATCCCCACCGCCAATGAAGGAGGAGGTGATGGTTCCACCATCGTTGGGGGTAATAGTATTGCCAACACCACCGACAATGGCGTTGTGTTCCCCCCCTGCTGTGGTGTTTTCTTGTCCGCCACCAATAAAGTCGTAATTGCCCTCGACATCGTTATCATCGCCGCCGGCAACAGTGCTGAAATCGCCATCGGTATCGTTATTCAAACCGCCGCCAATAAAGCTGTGAGCACCCTCGGCCTCATTATTATCGCCGCCGCCAATAGTGCTATGCTCGCCATCAGCATCGTTCTCTTCGCCGCCGCCAATAGTGCTGTGATCGCCATCGGCATCGTTATCATCGCCGCCGCCAACAGTGCTGTGAGCACCAGTAGCATCATTATCATCGCCGCCGCCAATTGTTGCTGCTAACGCACTGGCAATGTTCCCGGAACCACCACCAATTGTAGCGAAATCACCTGTTGCAGTGTTCAAATTCCCTGCCTGGCCACCACCAGAAATCGTCACGCCCGCACCCGAAGCAGTGTTGCCGCTAAACCCACCGATGATTGTTGGGCTTGTGGCATTGGGGACAAGGCGGATGGTGCGCTGGCCGTTGGCCTGGATGTTCACTTGCCGGTCGCCCGCGCCAGCGTTGGTCCCCAGCAGGTTGTTGGTTCCGTCGGTGAACGGACCGTTGTTTCCGGTCAGAATCCAGGCGGTGTTCCCCGCGTTGGCTCCGTCCAGAATTGGCCGCCAATCGGGCACCGCAGGGGTCCCCCAGTTGTACTGGAACTCGTTGGCATCGGTGTTGAAAATCAGCAGGGATTTTGCCGGCAGCGCAATGGCATTGCGCTGGGTTGTGGTCAGCCGTGGGATCAGCAATCCCACGTCGGTTCCGGTTAGGTCAAGCAGTGCCGAGCGGTTGGGAGCGATTGTTCCAATGCCAACATGGCCGTAAACATCGCTGTTGGCTGCCGGGCCCGGAACTTGGGCCGTGGCGGTGGTTACCACAAGCGCGGTGGCAATAGCACTGTGTGCAAGCAGTGAACGAAAGTTCATTCGTGTGTACCTCAATTGTGAACGTTATATGTTTCAGTTATAGAAATTCAGCGGAAGTGGGTAAAAAGTGTGCGGATAGCCGCCTGTGCGAAGACCATGCTGTGTACCATCAACAGGGTCTTTGTATTAATTGCCTGTACCAAGTACAGGCTTCGTTGGCAAAAATTATGCCCTGTCCGAAATACACTCTCCGGGCTACCTCCCCCGCAGTGGATATTTTTTGCCAGGCCAAGCGTGCAGTAGCTACTATTCCCGTAATTTTTGGCCAGCACCTATCAACCGACAAAATCTGCCAGAAAACTGATGAAAACTACTCTCTATGCTGTTTGCTCCCTGTTGGCCCTTGCATTGGCATCATGCAGCGAGGAAACTGGGCCGGAAACCACTGTCGTCAACGCAAAAGTTGATGGTGTGGCGTTTACCTCCCAGGCCGTGACGCATCTTCACGCTACTTCATCGCTACGGTTCACTGCTGTGCAGGCCGCAACTTCGGATACGCTCATCATTGATATGCCAAAAATCCAGGGGACTGGGTCGCTGGTGATTGGTGGAAATGGCGGAGTGGTGGCCGAGTATCGCGCACCCGGGAAGTACTTCACCAGCATTGACACGGTGAACACGGTGCAAGGAAGCGTGCAGCTTTCGCAGTTCGATGACAAAGGAGCCGTGGGGATTTTCACCTTCCAAGGATATCGAAACAAGGATGCTAACGGTGACATTGTTGTGGTGAACGAGGGGAGTTTCAGCATCAAGTTTTAGAAGCAGTCCGATAATCACTTCTTTGCTGAAGTCGCCGTTCCAAATCGGCGTTCCAAACGCATTGCCATGGCCGCGCCAACGGCGCGTGCTTGGTGATTCAGCCGTGCCAGCATGGGGCCGTTGGCCAGCTTGTGGGCCTGCACTTCATGGCTGATGCGGCTGATTGCAAAACGGTAGTAGCGGCGCGAATACGGGCGTTGGAACTCAAGATCGCGGTCGGTGCTGGCGGCCCATTCGGGGGGGCTTATCAGCATCGGCTGCACTTGGTTGAACAGCGGTGTTCCGGTGATTGGGTAGGCAACGGTGATGGTGTAGTGGTCGGGGTCGCTCACCTTCAAGTGGTGGATCGTCTCCAAAATATCCGCCTCCGTTTCCCCGGGATATCCAACCATGATGAACGTGCCGGTCTGGATGCCGTGGCGTTTGCTTAGTTGGATCATCTCGCGCACTTGCTCCACTGTCACTCGCCTGTCCATCGCATCAATCACCCGTTGGGATCCGCTTTCGGCACCAATCCAAACGCGGAAACAGCCGCTGGTTTTTAGCAACTCCACAGCACGCTCGTTCAGTCGGTCGGCACGGGTGATGCACTCGTAGGGGATGCGGATATTCCGCGCCGAAAGCTCGGCAGCAAACCCCTCCAGCCAGCGATGGTTGATGGTGAACACGTCGTCCACAAACCAAATCGCGTCGGGGTTGTAGCGGTCGCGTATCTGCTCCATCTCATCGGCCACCACCCGTGGCGAACGCCGCCGGTAGGTTCCGCCGTACACCGCACGGCTGCACCAACGGCAGGTGTACGGGCAGCCCCGCATGGTGCTGATGGAAACAGAGCTTGCGCCGTGATGCTGCTTCCACGTTTCCAGATACCGCTCCAAGTCAATCCCTTCGCGGAACGGAATCGGCAGATCGTCAATGGAACGGAGCAGCGTTCGCTCGGCGGTTTGGATAAGTTGGTTATCGCGCAGAAACGCAATGCCCGCAACCTGATCGAACTCCCCCCCTCCCTTCATGCACCGCAGCAGTTCCTCCATTGTCTGCTCCCCTTCGCCAATGGCCACAACGTCGGCACCATGCTGCAAAAACCGTTCGGCGTGGTGCCGGATTTCCGGCCCACCCAGAACAACTTTTGTTCCACGCAACGCGGGCGTTCCCTTGATGAATCCGATAGTCCGAAGCACGTTCAGCTTGGTCATCAAGTTGGTGTAGATGCCGATAACATCGGGGGGATTGTCAAGCAGATGCTGCTGGAACTGAGGCCATGTTGCGAACGTGGTGTCGAACAGCTCGACAGCAACCCCACGCTGGCGCAACCACGCAGCAATGGAGAGAATGCCCAGCGGAGGGTACGGCTTCATAATCCGCTGCTCGCGCTGATCCTCGGCCAAAAAATATCCGTGGGTTAATAACATGGTCGGGAATCAGGTTTCGGGTTTCGGTAGTCTGGGATCAGAATGTGCTGTCTTTCCCACCACGCTTGGGGGGAACGATCTGCTGCTTGCAGCAAGATCAAGGGGGGCGTGGGTCGGGAATCGGGTTTCGGGAGTTGGGGATTAGAGGTCGAATGATTTCTCAGGAACATTGGGAGATGGGCTGCCGCCGCTGCTTCGCGGTGCTTCGTCGAAGACTCCTTGTCGAAGACCCCGACCATTCGGGGCAATGACAACACCCTTGAAGGATCAATGACCAATGACGAAGGACCAATGCCCCAAAACCAACCCTCTCCTTGCAACTGACCACTGACCACTGACCACTGACCACTCCCCAATAACCCCACTCCTCCCTCCAACGTTTCCTCCCTCAACGCTCTTTCACTATTTCTTCTTTTTCTTTGGCTTCGGCTTCGGCGGCGGGGCTGGTTTGGGTGAAGCCGTTTTGTACGGGCAGGGGGCGGTGTCCAGCGTAATCGTTATGGTGGGATATTCGGTTGGGTTGCTGGTATTGCCGCGTGCGACCATCACCCGCACTGCTTGCTCAATATCTTTTGCACAGATGCGGATTGTTTGGCCATCGCGCAGCACCGTCCCATCGGCCAGCGCGGCCCACGATTGGCTTCCGGTAAGGTTGTTTGGTGTCACCATCACAACGCCCCCTTCGGGGATTTCCTGCACGGTGATGGTATGGAAACTTACCGCAATCGGAGCCGACTCCAGCCTTGCTGTTCCGCCACGCGGCATGAAATACTCATACTCATTCTTCCGCCAGATTGAGCCGTGATCGGGAAGGGGCGAAAGGGTGCGTTTGGAGATAGCAACGGCAAAACGGATCATCAAATCTTGCAGGTCGGGGAAGAGCTTGCGCAGATACTCCATCTGCTCATCGGGGGCTATCGGCATTCCGCGCAGAATCTCCATCGGCTTGCTCCCTTGCGATTCCAGAAACGCCCAGAAGTAGTAAGTATGCGGCCCCATTTCGGTGATTGATTTCCCCAACGCTGCGGCAAATCCAATCTGAAGTTTTGGCAGCCGTTCCCCCCACTGTGGTAGCTCGTACACCTTGCTGGCCATCCAATCGGCAATGCCCCTGGTGTACCACTGGGATTCTTCGATGGTGGAGCGCCCTTCTTCGGTCAAATCGTGATCGTTCCACTGCTGAACGCCAATGGCGGTCGCATGTGTAATGAAGTAGCGAGTGCTTCCTTGCGAGTACTCCTCGTGTCCGCTGGGGTGGCGGCGCAGGGTGATTCGGCAAACGTCAGCTTCGTCTTGGGCCGCCACGCCCCCGTCGCTGGTTTCGGGAAGCTCGGCTTCGCGATCCCGGGCGATTTCAAGTTCTGGGTGGTCATCGTCCGCTTTTTCATCAACCAGATCAATGAACAGCGTGGGCATTGCCCAGTTTGGGCCGCAGAGTTTTGCGTAGCGTTCCAGCGATGCAATGGCCGCCTCGCGCGCGGGCTTCAGCAACGCCGCACGCTGCGCCGCAACGCGAATCAGGTGTTGCTTCCCAGCAGCAGTGAAACCAACAACGGTTTCCTGCGCGCTGGCCGCCGCCGGAATCAGTAGAAAAAGTGCGGCAACCCAATGCCGCCGGAAGGTGCAGAAGTTCATCATACGCGATCAGCCTTCCCCGACAAGCGTTCGGGATTGTGGCTTATTGGGTGCTTCGAAGAAGGTTATCCTTGAAGATTATCCTTGAGGATCATCCTTCAGCAAGCAGTGGAGCAACGTGTGGTCGCCAAGCCGATTAAACGGGAAAACCCCCATCAATCGTTCCTCGGCTGGGAACAACCACCGGAACAACCGCTGGTGACGGTGGTACCAATTCCGCATCAGCGTTGGCGGTGTTGTTAGCCCGATTGCTGCAATGGTACGGAACCGGAAGCGTTTACCGAACGCCCGTTTCACTTTCCAGACTGGATGGAACCACGTTCGGACGGCTTCTCCATCGCCAATGTGCGCCGCCACGCCCCCGCGCCGCAGCCGTTGCACCGCCATCTTGAACCGCCCACGCAAAGCGAAGCCAACAAGCTCCATCAGGCAGATCGGGTTCATCAGCACCACCATCGCCCCACCACCCGGGCGCAGCAGCCGTGCAACGGCATCTGGGAAAAAGCTGAGATCAGGAAGGCAGTTTAGGCCGTCAAAATTGGAGAAGATCAGATCAAATCCTGGGTGGCCCGGCGGCAGTTCCAACGAACTTAGATCCTGCAGCCGAAGCTGCTGAAACGTGATGGTTGCCCCAGCAGAGTGTGCTTTTTCGGAAGCAACATCCAACATCCCGATGGAGATGTCGGTGGCTGTGACGTTCGCGCCGCGTGTGGCCATCCAGAGTGCATCTTCGCCAGTTCCGCAATTCAATTCCAACACACGCATCCCGGGGCGGATAAGTGGCTCCAAGTATCGGTACACAAGCTCCCGCTGCCGCCGCCCCAGCGGGGTGTCGGTAAAATCAGCATCGTAGCGGTAGGCAACGGGATCGAAGGGAGCAGGCATGGGAAAGGAGAGTGTGTGTTCGGGAATGAAGGATATTGAATGATGGATGGAAGTTTGGATATCGCTACACCCGCACAAACGTTGGTGCAACAACGGCAGAATAGTCGGTGGCCTGTTTGCTGAGTCTGGTGAAAATCCCAGCGGGCTGGCCAGCAATGACATAAACGCCAAAGTTTGGCACTGCCTGATCTACCAACTGGGGCTGGAAATACCGTTGTGCAATCCAACGCTCAGGAACCGATTCCCGCAGCGATGCTGCCCAGATAGTTTCGCTGACTTGCGGCCCAATTATCACTTCATCGCCCTCGCATCCATAATCCGATTTCAGCACCCAGTCGTCGCGTTGTGGCATTCCAAGCGGCATATCATCTAAGCGTCGTGTTTCCGGCAAATATGTTCGGATAGCCTGCTGCGTGGCCTCGGAAAATCGTTCTATCTGATCCCAAAAAAATGCCATTGATAATTTATTCTGTGTCAGCACCGATCCAAACGGATTTATTACGGCAACATATCCTTCAGCATCAGCTTCCAATAGCGGAAGCAGCTGTTTGCTGAGCGGGTCGGGATCGTTAAATGGTTCTTCATCCAGCCAAATTGGTAATCGTTCTCCCCACCAATCGGTTTTGTAATGGCGAATTATCACTTGAATTGGAATACCGAACAGAGTAATGTTCCCATTAGTCAATCGGCCTAAATTGTAGGGTGAGCCAAGCACCACACGATATCCACGTTTTTGAAACCATTGTTGGTACAGCGCAATCATTGAAAGATCTTCGGGGAGATCGGTCGGATATAAAATTCCGATGGTTGGCGGTAGCGAAGCCGCAGTGGGATGCAATGATGCTGCACAGGTCGCAATCATCTGAGCAAAATGTTCTTCAAACTGAGCATTCGGGTTAAGTAATGTTGGGTGAAAATGGTGCAATAATTGATTGATAATAACGGTTTCCGCTTCGCCGCTTGGGGTGTCGCTGTTCATCTCGCAAAAATTGATGCTGCCATCTTCCAACACAAAACAATCAATCCGAGCAATGCCGTGCCAACGTCCCCCCGAAGCCAGCCACATGCCACGTTGAAATGGGGTTAAGTGGAAATAATTATCAAGCAATTCAGGTTCGTTCCAGACAATTCTTGCTAACTCATCGTGCATCAGGGCGATTGCTTTTGCGGCAAGGTAAAGCCGGTCGAACATCACACTATCCAGCACCACTGGCGATAACTGAAACCTCTCCACACCGTTCAACCAAGGGTCGCTGATGATATTGGTGGCCACCAACTGGCGGGCAAAATCGTTGTAGCTGAGGTTGTTCATAGTAGCGATTGTTGGATTTTTGCCTGAAAAAGCAATACGGCAGCGGCAGACATAAGCCGTACCAGAATTTACCTGCTTACTTTTCTACAAGCATTCTGTAAAGGTTACGCCTATGTTCCGTGCTATTTTCAGCAAGATACTCCGCTCAAGGATACGCAGGAGTGTCGCTGAATCTGTTATGTTGTTGCCGTAAATATCCTTGTAACCTGCCATGCACTACGCGCCATTAGTTGATCTTGTTCATAACGCCAAGCTCCCTTTTATTGGCAGAGAGGAAGAGCGTGCCCAGCTGCATCAGTTTTGGGAGGATGTAGAATCCCAACAGCGATTGGTAGTTGGGCTTCTGGTAGGAGAAGCAGGGATAGGAAAAAGCACGCTGTTAGAACAATTTTTGAGCGAATTAGGGGATGACTGCACCCTCCTTCATATTCGATTTATCCCCGGAGCATCCACCTCCCCAATACGGGCAATAGCGCGTGCAGTGGCCAGCTACCTTTCGGGTGGAATGCTGCATCCTGCAAGTGATCTTAGCGAAACTTTGATAGAAATAGCCGCAACCAAACGGCTACTGATTGTTTTGGAAGATATTCATTTGCTATCAGATGAAGGGCTTGGCCAACTATTAGCATTGCTTGCTACGCTACGCACAACACCGCTGGCTCTGCTGTGCTTATCGCGCCCCTTGCCGATCGAAACAATGCAGCAACTATCGGCAGTGGTGGATTGCACAATTGTGCTGCATGGATTGCAGCCTGCAGAGGTCTCTACGCTGTGGCATCGGCTGTTTAGTGAATACCCCTCATCAGCCATTGTAAACTCCATCACTGCCGCCACGGTAGGAAATCCATTAGTGATACGCTCAGGGTTGCTGCGGGCATTACACAACAACGCAATCTCCCCCATAATTCGTCCTCAGCAGGTTGCCGTGGTGGTACACCTGCAAGATTTTCAGCAATTGCTACTGGATAGCACCCGCTCGATCTCCGGTGTGATTACTCAACACCTTGCAAAAGGTGCGTTGCGGCAACTCCAAGCGTTAGCCACGTTGGGAGAGGTTTTTTCCATTGAGGCAGCCAACATTGTCACATCGAATATTAGTTCCTTGTTAGCGGAATTTCAGCAGCGTGGAATACTTGCTGTTGCTCCTGCAGCTCATACCTCATTGATTCCTACCCATTCTTCACTCCCTCAACTATTGGCTTTCAGCCATACGATATTGCATCGTGAACTTCTGAACGATGCCACGCCAGATTCAGCAGCATTGCTTGCAGTTTTTGGTGCAAAAACTCCGTTATACTCCACAACTCCATTTTCTCTGATCGCAGCCGCTACCGACCTGAATACGTTGACATCGGAGCTGTTACTACAGGCTTTGGAAGGGATCCATTTTTATTTAGGGTCAATTTTTGCATCGGATGATTGGCGGCTTTCCGAACTCTTGTTGTTAGCTGCCGAGAAAGTGCTGGCTGCAATTCGTGATGACCCTAATAATATCAGTCTAACAGAAGCGCGAATTTCGTTGGTAATGCTGCAGATGGAACGTAGCTCACGCCTGCATGATCTTCAGCTGTATAGCGATCAGATGTCTGATCTGATACGACTAACATCGTCCACTCTTCCTGCTTCGTTGCAGCATTACCGCCTTGTTGGGAAATCTGCAAAGGCGCGACATATAGCATTTCACCAACCGGAAGAATTGCTTGCAGCGATTAATGAATTATATGACGAAGCACGGCAATGGAAGTCGCAGCACCTCCGTGGCCAGCAGTATCCCGTCGGATTTAAAACTACGCTTGTGGCGTTACTGGCATTAGCAAGGCGCTGTCGCCATCATGAAGTAATCTACTGGGCTGCCGAGCATTTAGAAACAGTGCTGGAGTCATTAGACTTGCATGATCCGGTAGAGATAGAGGAATACACCGAAACCCTTCCGTTTATTTTGTTCGTGCGACGTTCGGAAGCTGAATTCCAGAAACGCATAGCAACCCTTCAGCGGCTGGAATCGTTTGGCCCGCTACCAACCACGTTGCTGGCAACCAAAGGACACCTACTTGTTATTGCAGGCCAAGCAGTACAAGGATTGAGCATATTGGAGCAAGTGCTCGGTAGGCTGCAAAAGAATCAACAATTTGTGCATCTCATCAGTGCTGTTGGGTCATGGTGTTTGGCGCAGGGAATGATCGGAAAACCATTGCAGAAGACCATAGAAAATGCTGCCTTGCTGTTGCGTGATGTCCCCCCTAGTTTCCCGAACATGGCTGTTGATACTGCCATTGCCACAACTGCTATCCTATCGTACAATATCGAGGATCAGCATAAGGTGGAAGAATTGCTGCCGAGAGTAGAAAAACAGGCTAATACAAAAGTACTCCGTTATTTTGCCACTGTTCGTCATGATAGCTATGCCATTACTGAGCTTGCTCCTCCATCAGAAGAAGAGAACGATTTATACATAATTGTGGCAGCTGTATTTCAATCAACAGCACTGACTCCATTACTGGAAACAGCTATCATAGAAAAATTGAAAATGGAAATTGTGGAAGCAACAGATTTACTCCATTTTCGTGATCTTCTGCATTGTGTGGAGTGGATGGTACAACACTCCTATCCATGCCAGAAACGTATCCTTCCTGTAGCCACAGAAGAGGCTCGAAAATGGCTGCGTTGGCTCTATCAACATGAATTATTTACCTACGCAAATGCCTTGGTTGTTCGCTTCGGTGGGCTGATACCAGAAATGAAAAAGGAAATGGAATTACTTGCCTTACGCAGAATTTGAACGGTGAAAACTTGCTTGTTCGGTGGCTTGGCCAATACTACAACGGAGATCAGTATAAGCAGAGGGTATGTTCCGGTGGAACACCGAGACACTGCAATTCCCAATCTCTATCACGATTGTGCGTAAGTCAGGGAATAATGGAGTTTGCACAAGGCCAACATCTGCGCTGCCGATACCGCTATCCATTTTTTGGCTCCCAGACTTCAGTAAGAACAGAATCCCACGGGAACTTAAATTCATCGGCAGGATCGTAGGGAAGCGTTTGGAAATTGACGACGATTGTTTCCGGCTGGCTAAGTGCTTTCCATCCGTGCATCACGCCGGGGGGGATTAAAATTAGGGCAGGGCGTTGGATGCCGATAATGAAGCTGTTGACCTCCCCAAATGTTGGCGAATCTTGGCGAACATCGGCGCACACCACCTGCATTTTTCCACGGGTTACGGTGAACTGGTCGGTGTGAAGTTCGTGCAGATGCCAGCACTTCACCACACCGTAATCGGTGGCCGATTGGTAGGCATGTTGCGGAACTGCCAGCCCTTCCGATTCCACCCAGGGTAAACTCCACAACTCAATCACATCGCCACGCCCATCCACAATGGTTTTCAACTGCTTAAACCGTACGCCGCTGATTGTTGGCCCATTAAACGTTGAGCGTTGGCGGAAAGGGATGTGGAGCAAATCCTCCACAGTAATTTCTGATGGTCGTTTCATGGCGGCAATATAGGCCAAAGGAAGCGCAACTGCCGTTTCCCGGTTCTCCTGCTTATGCTGGGCTTGTTGAAGCATTCTGCTGAAGTGGAACCAGTAGCATCACCAGCTTAGGTGAGGGCAGGCAGCAAATCGCCGAATATTTTCCCCTTTGCCATCTCACATCATTCCCCCATTTTTGCGCCGATTTTCCAAACAAGTAGTGCTTGTACCACTTCCTCAGACTCAACATGAAACTGCCATTCCTGTTACGCCTATCGCTTCGCTCGTTCCTGCTCCTGCTCCTGCTTCTTGCCGCGCCATACGCGCTGGCGCAAACCCCGGGTTCCCACCCGATGACCGACATCTACGGCCACATGGGAATCGGAACGACCGCCCCAGACAAATCAGCCATCCTTGATCTGAACTCTACCACTGCTGGCTTCCTGATGCCACGGCTGACCAACGCCGAACGCAACGCCATCGTCAGCCCAGCAACGGGGCTGATGATCTTCAACACCGACACGAAAACCATTGAGTTCAACATCGGAACCACGTTCGCACCGATCTGGGATCCGGTGGTGACCATCAGCAGCGGAAGCGGCCTGTACTGGCAGTTGCTTGGCAACGCTGGGACGAACCCAGCGGTGAACTTTATCGGAACCACCGACGGGCAGCCGTTGGTGGTGCGCACTAACAGCGTTGAACGGCTGCGAGTGGCAACCACGGGTGAGGTTGGCATTGGCACAGCTGCACCAACGGCAGGACGGTTGTTGGAGGTTGCCGGAACCGCCGGGGCAGCAAACGTGCGATTGGGATCAACCAGTGGCGCGGCGGACCCCAGCGCGTGGGCACCAACCGCCAACGATGGATTCCTCACTGCTGATGCGAATGGCGATCTGCTGAAGCGATCAGCAGCGGCAGCGGTTGGCGCGGTTGCATGGTTAAAGACAGGCAACGGTGGAGCGTTCACCGATGGAGTGGACAACCTGTTGGGAACCACCAGCAACGCAGCATTGAACGTGATCGTGAACGGTGCGCGAGCGATGCGGTTGGAGCCGAACGCTACCAGCCCGAACGTGATCGGTGGGTTCAATGGGAACAACGTGACGGCGGGTGCGGTAGGAGCAGTGATTGCTGGTGGCGGGTCCAGTGGGAATCTGAACAGCGTGACGGATGATTATGGGTTTGTGGGTGGCGGATACAACAACCGAGCAGGGAATAACGCTGGGGCCACCAACAGCCACCCGTTTGCGACGGTAGGTGGTGGTCTTGACAACGTGGCATCGGGGCAGCGTTCGATGGTGGGTGGCGGCTCAAGAAACACGGCATCGGGAAGCTATTCCACCGTAGGTGGTGGCGATACGAACAGAGCAACGGGGTTGTACTCTACCGTAGGAGGGGGGGATACGAACACAGCATCGGGGCAGCGTTCAACGGTGGGTGGTGGCCGCAGCAACGTGGCATCGGGGGGCTTCGCAATGTTGGGTGGTGGTGACGACAACACAGCATCGGGATTTCTTTCGGTGGTGGGTGGCGGCAACGGGAACACCGCAACGGCAACGGTGACAACGATCAGTGGTGGTGTGAACAACATAGCATCGGGGGTAGGTGGAACAGTGGGTGGCGGACGAAGCGACACGGTATCGGGTCAATATTCAACGATTAGTGGTGGTATCAGCAACATGATAGCGGGGGAGTATTCCACGATTGCTGGCGGTCGTGGCTTAGGGCTTGATGCCAGTGCCGACCGCAGCTTCGGCTTCCACGCCAACAACGCTGGCGGCACACTGCCGATGGCCATTTCAGCTCCCGATGTGGCCGTCTTCGGCAACGCCGATCTCTGGCTTGCCAACAACGACGGCGCAGCAAGCGAGCTCCGGTTCTTTGAAGACTACAGTGGGTCTGGCGCATTCCCGAACACCGCCAACTACACAGCGTTCAAAGCACAAACGCAGGGGGGGGATATCACCTACACCTTGCCAGCGTCCAGTGGAGCCTCAGGCCAAGTGCTGTCGGTTGCGGCTGTGCCAGCCCCGACAGCAACCGCTGCAACGTTGGAGTGGGCAACCGTTAGTGGGATCGGTACGGCATGGCAGCTTACTGGCAACGCCGGGACCACCGCCGGAACGAATTTTTTGGGGACGACAGATGACGTGGCAATGGAGATCCGTGTGAACGACACCTCGGTTATGCGATACCTGCCGCATCCAACCAGCCCAATGATTTTGGGAGGGGTTTATGAAAACGTTATTGACACTGGCTCCTACGGCTCGGTTATTGGTGGTGGTGGATCGGCAGCATTCCCCAACCATATTGATACCAGTGCAGTGTACTCAGTTATCGGTGGTGGCAGTGGCAACTTCCTTTCGGCTGATTACGCGGTTATTAGTGGTGGGCGCGTCAATTCCCTCTCAGCCAATTCAACGTCGTCAACCATCTCCGGCGGCGATTCGAACATCATCACCAATGCTTCAACATACAGCACAATCGGCGGTGGTCGTCGGAACCTGCTAACGAACGGTTCAACCGCATCGGTGATTGCTGGTGGCGATTCCAACACGGTGACCGGGGGCTCGCAGTATGGCACGATTAGCGGCGGACGACGGAACCTGATCACCAACGTTAGCGATGCCACGATCGGTGGAGGTGACTTGAACCAAGTGTCGTTTAGTGCGCAGTATGGCACAATCGGTGGCGGCCGTCGGAACCTGTTGAACAACACTTCAACGTCGTCGGTGATTGCTGGCGGCGATTCCAACACGGTGACCGGTGGCTCGCCGTATGGCACGATTAGCGGTGGCCGTCGGAACTTGATCACCAACGTTAGCAATGCAACGATCAGCGGTGGCGACTCGAACCAAGTGTCGTTTAGTGCGCAGTATGGCACAATCGGCGGTGGTCGGAAGAATGTGGTGAACAACACTTCAACGTCGTCGGTGATTGCTGGCGGCGATTCCAACACGGTGACCGGTGGCTCGCCGTATGGCACGATTAGCGGCGGCCGTCGGAATCTGATCACCAACGTTAGCAATGCCACGATCAGCGGCGGTGACTCGAACCAAGTGTCGTTTAGTGCGCAGTATGGCACAATCGGTGGTGGCCGGAAGAATGTGGTGAGCAACACGTCAACATCGGCGGTGATAGCTGGTGGTGATTCCAACACGGTGACCAACGGTTCGCAGTATGGAGCGATTGGTGGTGGCCGTCGGAACGTTGTTGCCAATGCCAGCTACGGGGCAATCGCTGGTGGCGACTCGAACCAACTGTCATCGGGGGGAACGTATAGCTCGGTAGGTGGTGGCTACGGAAACAACAACGGTAGCC
>JADZEY010000031.1 GCA_020850315.1 Armatimonadota bacterium
GAATTTGGTGGAAGGGTGTGAGCGGAGCCACGAAATCCCTCACCCCCAACCCCTCTCCCGATTCGCTGAACTGAGCTATGGTTCACTCCGGCGGGAGAGGGGAGCCGGAAAGTGTGGAATGGGGAATGAGGAATGAGACATCCAGTATCCGGTTTCCCAGTGAATGGGGCATCTGCTCATGCATAGTAGGGTGGGAGAGGAAGCCGAACCAATTACCTCTTCCCCGCAAATCTTGCCAGCAAGTCAGCCACTGTCAGGTGAGATTTTTCTGCTTGCTGAATATCCATCGCAACCGCGCCGCGCTCCATCATCATCAGCCGATCGCCAACGGCGATAGCTTGCTCCATATCGTGCGTCACCATCAAGGTTGTTAGCTTTTTTTCTTTCACGATTCGCTCGGTAAGCTCCATCACTGTTGTTGCGCTGCCGGGGTCAAGTGCGGCGGTGTGTTCGTCAAGCAGAAGGATTGCGGGGGGGCGGAAGGTGGCCATCAGCAAGGTGAGTGCTTGGCGTTGCCCACCGGAAAGCAAGCCGATTGGGGTATCCATCCGGTTCTCCAATCCCATCTCCAAACTGGCTACACGGCTGCGCAGTTGGTTGCGGAATGCCCGATTTAATCCAAGCAGTGGGCGTTTGGGAAGCCCACGCAGCGCAGCCAGCCGAAGGTTTTCGGCAACGGTCATGGTGGGTGCGGTTCCGGCAAAAGGGTTTTGGAAGACCCGACCGATGTGCCGTGCCCGGCGGTGTGCTGGCTGATGAGTAACATCCACGCCATCCAGAGTGATGCTTCCGGTATCTGGGATAAACGCCCCGGCAATCCCGTTCAGCAGGGTGGATTTGCCCGATCCGTTGGCCCCAATCACCACAAGAAATTGGCCGTCGGGAATGGCAAGAGTGATGTTGGCAAGGGCCACCACCATGTTCGGTGTTCCTTCGCCAAACGTTTTGGTGCAGTTCGTGATCTCTATCATCGTTTTCTCCTGCCTGCCAACGCCTTGCTTTGTGGAAGGATAATCGCCAGCAACACAAAGAACGCTGTGGCAATTTTTAGGTCGCTTGGCTCCAAGCCTAATTTCAGCACCACTGCCACAAGCTCACGGAACAGAATTGTCCCCAGCAGAACACACAGCAACCGCAGGCCAATGGTGTTCCCTTTCGGGAACAAGCCCGCCACCGTCTCGCCGATGATCACGCTTGCCAATCCAAACACCACAATGCCAATTCCCATGCCGATGTCGGCAAAGTTTTGGTATTGGGCCACAAGGCTTCCGCTGGCGGCAATCAGTGCGTTCGACAATCCGATCCCCAGGATTTTCATCCGGTCGGTGCTTACGCCTTGCGCGGCAACCATCGTCTCGTTATCGCCAGTGGCGCGCATTGCCAAGCCAAAATCGGTGCGGAACAGGAACGAAAGGAGCAACAGCACAGCGGCAACAAGCAAGGAAAAGAGAAGAATGGGAGCAGAGTAAGGGGCGGAATCGGAGCCGAGCAGCGTGGCAAATGGGGTGATAACAGTGGGGATATCCAACAGCGGCATATTGGCGCGCCCCATAATCCGCAGGTTGATAGAGTAGAGTGCGGTCATCACCAGAATTCCGGCAAGCAGGCCGTTTACCTTCAGTTTTGTGTGGATCACCCCGGTAAGTGTGCCAGCAACAAAGCCACCAGCGGTTGCTACTGCTACGGTAATAAACGGGTCCCACCCTTGCGATAGCAACGCAGCGGTGATAGCCGCCCCGGCGGTCAGTGAGCCATCGGCGGTGATGTCTGGGAAGTTGTAGATGCGCATGGTGATAAACACCCCCATCCCCAAAAACGCATACGCCAGCCCAAGCGCGACGGCACCAAACCAGAGTTCCATAGTTCAGGAGTAGAGTTGCCCAGAAGCGGGTGAACGTTCAACGATGGTGGCAATATCCGCAATATCAGTTATGCTGGAGCAGCTTCATTACACTTGGAATAAAAGAGTTCGCGAAAAAAATCTTTGCTTCGCTTGGGTATAAACAACAACGATGGAGGCAGTATTCGCCTCCATCGTTGTGCATCTTCATCGCCAATTTCCAGCAATTACACTGGCGTAAATTGGATATACCCATATTGCCCGGCATACCCCTGCAAGGCTTCGCGCAAGATTTTTCGGCCACGGTGGATTCGCGAGCGGACGGTTCCGATGGGGCAGCCTTCCATGCTGGCTATTTCTTCGTACTGGAACCCCTCAACGTCGCACAGCAGCACCATCCGGCGGAATGATGCCGGAAGCGATTCCAATGCCCGGGTCACCTCGTCATCAAAATGCCGTTGGCAACACTGATATTCTGGGTTGTCCTGCGGCGAACTCCGCCACTCCTCAACATAGTCTGGAAGATTGCCGTGCGGGTTCCGGTAGGCGCGCATCATGCTGGTGGCGTAGCTGTTCCGCAGGATGCGGAATAACCATGCACGGCAGTTGGTCCCTATCTGAAATTTATCGAAGAACCGCCAAGCCTTCAGCAATGTGTCCTGCACTAAATCCTCTGCTTCATCGCTGTTCCAGGTTAGCCGCACTGCCACGCGGTACAGGTAGTCGCGGTGGGGCAGGGCTTCGCGCTCAAACTGCTTTCGTTTGGTTGCTAAAGTAAGCGGGTTGTTGCCAGCTGCTGGTATCGCCGGGCATCCTGCTTCTGGGCAGTTCATGGCATTCCGTCCGTGTGTACTGTGCATGGTGTCGGTAGTGTGTTGGCATGGGTTAGGCAGAAACTGTCATCCGAACGCCCCTGTGATAAAAGGGTGCGTGTGTTCACTCTCTTCGTATCTTCGGCCCCGCGAAAACCGCGCATGGTGCGGTTCCTGCTGTTGTGCAACCCAGATGGTTTGCGGTTCGGCAGGAACTGTTTTCGCCAGAGAGAGATGTTCGATTGGAACATTGGTATTCAAGCAAAAAGCAATCAAATCACGTAGATGCGTCCAATTCTCACGTTCACCGTAACCCATCCCCTTCCCGCTCCGCTTTCACGATTGTACGAGCTGGCTCACAACCTTTACTGGGTTTGGAACCCCACCATCCGCGAGTTCCTTCGCTCCATTGATCCGTTGTTGTGGCATTCCACCAACCATCACCCCCTGAAAGTCCTTTCTTCGTTATCGGCTGGGCGGTTGCAGCAGCTTGCTGCCGATCCCGATTTCCTTGCACGCTACCAAGCGGCACTGGCCGAACTGGACGCATATCTTTCACAACCAGGTTGGTATCAAGGGCAGGGAAGGGGGGAAGCGAAGGAGTGCATTGCGTATCTGTCGGCGGAGTTCGGGCTGCATGAATCTATCCCGCTCTACTCCGGCGGCTTGGGCGTACTCTCCGGCGATCACACCAAGTCTGCCAGCGATCTGAAGCTGCCGTTTGTTTGCGTTGGGCTGATGTATCAGTTAGGATATTTCCAGCAACGCCTTGCTAACGACGGAACCCAGTTGGAAAGCTACACCCTTAACGACACAACCCTGCTTCCGGTTAGCTTGGTTTCCGACGAAAAACACCGCCCCATCAGAATTTCCGTGGATTACCCAAAAGGTCCCGTTTTTGCGCAAATCTGGCGGCTTCAGGTCGGCTCCGTCCCCATCTACCTTCTGGATACCAACATTCGCGAGAACACCATCGCCGAATACCGCGACATTGCCGACTACTTATATGGTGGCGACCAAGAAACCCGCATCATGCAGGAGATAATGCTGGGAATTGGTGGGATGCGTGCGCTGCGGGCAATCGGATTGCAGCCAACTGTCACCCACAGCAACGAAGGGCACAGCGCGTTTTTGATGCTGGAGCGAATCCGCACCACAATGGCCGAGCTGGGAATGACCTTTGCCGAAGCTGCCGAGCTTGTTGCCGCTGGCTCGGCCTTCACCACCCACACACCGGTTCCGGCGGGGAATGATGTTTTTTCGGTTGAGCAGATCGAGAAATACTTTGCTGGATATTGGCCGCAGCTGGGGCTATCCCGCGAACAATTCTTGGGGTTGGGAAGGATTGACCCAAACAACCAAGCCGAATCATTCCATATGCCAGTGCTGGCGCTTCGGCTGACCAGCCAACACAACGGGGTGAGCAAGCTGCATGGCGAGGTGTCGCAGCAGATGTGGGAGGGGGTGTGGCCCAACGTCCCGCGCCACGAAAATCCAATCGTTGGCATCACCAACGGCGTGCACACGCTAACCTGGATTGCCGATGAGATGCGGGAACTATTGGGGCGATATTTCGGGGCTAACTGGACCCGCCAGATTGCCAACCCAGAAACGTGGGAATCGGTGGATGCAATCCCCAACCACGAACTGTGGCAGCTTACCAACACGCTGCGGCAACGGATGATTGACTATCTGCGCTGGCGGCTGGATGAACAGATCACCGAACTGTACGCTGGCTCGCCAACCGGGCGCAATCTGGATCACGTGCTTAATCCCAATGCTCTAACAATCGGGTTTGCGCGGCGGTTTGCCACCTACAAGCGGGCAACGCTACTGTTCCGCGACCCCGAGCGTGCGGCGCGACTGTTCAACAATCCGGAACGCCCGGTGCAGATGATTGTTGCCGGCAAAGCGCATCCAAAAGATGCAGCGGGGAAGGAGTTCATCCGGCAGCTGATCCAGATCGCCCACGAGCATGGGCTGGAAGGGAAGCTGATTTTTGTGGAAGATTATGATATGGCGTTGGGGCGGCGGCTGGTGCAGGGGTGCGACATTTGGCTGAACAACCCGCGCCGTCCGTTGGAAGCCAGCGGAACCAGTGGAATGAAGGCCGCAATCAACGGAACGCTGAACCTCTCAATCCTTGATGGCTGGTTCCCTGAAGCGTTCGATGGAAACAACGGGTTCCAGATTGGCGACGTGCGCGGCCTAAGCAACACCGATGCCCAAGATGAAATCGAATCGCGCCACCTGTACCGTGTGTTGGAGAACCAAGTGATCCCTTGCTTCTTCGAGCGCGATGCCGATGGAATCCCGCACCGCTGGGCCGAGATGCAAAAACACGCGCTAAAAACCATGGCCCCACAGTTCAGTTCCGATCGAATGGTGGCCGAGTATGCAGCCCGTTTCTACTTCCCATGCAGCGACCGCTACGCCCGTCTGCGTGCCAACAACGGCCAGGCTGTTCGGCAGCTAATTGCTTGGAAACGGTGGGTTGCTGAAAAATGGAGTGGCGTAAGCGTGCTGCAATGCAGTGCCGAGCTTCTGAGCAACATGAAAATTGGGGACAAACTGCGGGTGACGGCCACCGTCGCGCTGGGCGAGCTTTCACCGAAGGATCTGGTTGTGGAGGCCTACTACGGCAACATTGATCCCGAAGGATTGATTGCCGATGGCGAGGGCGCGCCACTAACCTTGCAAGAATCTGGAAGCGGGGTTGCCTTGTACGAAGGGTTCGCCCCGCTTACCCGCCCCGGGCTTGGCGGCCTAACCGTCCGTGCCATTCCGCATCACCCCGACCTTGCCCACAAGTTCGAGATGAAGCGGGTGACGTTTGCGCCAGTTGAGGCAGGGGAGTAAAGTCACGGGAGAAAGCGCGGCGGGGAGAAGAGGGGGGGGGAAGTATCCCGATTGCACGAAGCTGTCCATTGCCTGTGGTTGATCTGCCAGCACAATAGCACTTACCCAGCCGCAATAGTCCCTTTTAATTCGCGCAGCTGGCGCGATGGCTCAATGCCGTATTCGTTGTTCAGCATCTGGGCAAAATGGGTGTAGTCGCGCAGCAGAATCGGGGTACCAACGGCAACACCATCACTCTCCACGCCCCAACGGGGCACACTACCATAGCCCAGGGCAACGCCCTGGGTTGCCGTAAACCAACAATACTCCAAGCCCTGAAAGGGCGGCACAAGAATATCACCACCATGTGATGAACATGAGCTACAACGGCGTGTTGAATTGCCCCTTCAGGGCGTTGATGTCGTGGGGGGACTGTGTTCCCAGGGCGTTGCCCTGGGCTGGCGTATGCTGCCCCTTCAGGGCGGGAGATGGATGCTCGCAATCTTATTTCACCCGAGTATACTTCTACAATCTCCATCAACTCCGTTTGCGGTCTTCTCCACCGTTCCGTTGTATCTTCTGCCCTGATTGTGGCGTGGAGTACGCACTTTCATCTGTAGAACTTCAGAACTTCCAAGAGAACTTTCAATCTGCTGAACGCACGTATGGCCGAGCTTCCAAAAGCCTATAACCCCGCCGAGACCGAATCCCGCTGGTATCAGTACTGGTACGCACATCGCTTGTACGATGCCGAAGTCCCAGAAGACACCAACGCCACCGAATCCTTCACCATCGTGATCCCGCCGCCAAACGTCACAGGGATTCTGACAATGGGGCATATCCTGAACAACACGCTGCAGGACCTCTATATCCGCTGGCATCGGATGCAGGGGAAAGTCGCTTGCTGGATTCCGGGAATGGATCACGCTGGCATTGCCACCCAATCCAAAGTGGTGCGCGCACTTGCCGATGATGGCATCAACTTCCGCGACTTGGGGCGTGAAGGCTTCCTGGAGAAGGTGTGGGAGTGGAAGGAAGAATATGGGAGCATCATCTTTCAGCAGCTTCGCGCATTGGGCGTTTCGGTGGATTGGCGGCGCGAACGATTCACCATGGATCCGGCACTGAGCAGTGCCGTTACCGAGGTGTTTGTGCGGCTGTTCGATAAAGGGCTGATCTACCGTGGCAAACGGATTATCAACTGGTCCCCGCTGGCCCAAACTACCCTCAGCGATGAAGAGGTGATCCACAAGGAGGTGAAGGATACCATGCTCACCCTTCGCTACCGCCGCGCCGATGGGAACGGCACGGTGCTGGTGGCCACCGCCCGCCCGGAAACGCTGTTCGGCGATGTTGCCGTTGCCGTCAATCCAAAAGATGAACGCTACGCCGGCATGATTGGCAGCCACCTGATTGTCCCGCTGGTTGGGCGCGAAGTCCCGATTATCGCCGACGATTACGCCGACCCTGCGTTCGGAACCGGAGCCGTGAAGATCACCCCCGCACACGACCCCAACGATTACGAAGTTGGCACGCGCCACAGCCTACCAATGCCCAACACCATCAACCCCGATGGAACCATGAACGACCTTGCCGGCCCCCTTGCCGGGCTTGATCGCTTTGCGGCACGGAAGCTGGCGGTGAAGCTGTTGCAGGAGGCCGACCTGATCGAAAAAACCGAAGATTACACCCACTCCGTTGGATTCAGCGAGCGGGGCGGCGAGCAGATTGAGCCGTACCTGAGCGACCAGTGGTTTGTACGCATGGCCCCGCTTGCCGCGCCCGCGCTTCGGGCCGTCACCGAAGGGCATATCAAGATTGCGCCGGAGCATTGGACCAAGACCTACGAGCATTGGATGACCAACATCCGCGACTGGGCCATCAGCCGCCAGTTGTGGTGGGGCCACCGCATCCCCGTGTACTATTCCGACGACGGCCGCCACACCGCAGCACGGAACGAAGCCGAAGCTCGCACAAAACTGAACATCGCCCCCGATGCACCGATTCGCCAAGATGACGATGTGCTGGATACATGGTTCAGCAGCTGGCTGTGGCCCTTCTCGCTTCACGGATGGGGAAGCGACCAGAAGAACGAGCGCGAGCTTGCCTACTTCTATCCCACCGACCTTCTGATTACCGGCCCCGACATCATCTTCTTCTGGGTTGCGCGGATGATTATGGCAGGGATTGAGTTCATGCCCGGCCAAGAAAAAAGCGACGGCACGCCACGCGCCACCATGCAGGAGATCATCCCCTTCCGCCAGGTCTATTTCACCTCCATCATCCGCGACCGATTGGGGCGGAAGATGTCCAAATCGCTGGGGAACTCACCCGATCCGTTGGATGTAATCGCCAAGTACGGCGCCGACGCGCTCCGCTTCACCATCGTCTATCTGGCCCCATCTGGGCAGGATGTGAGGTTCGACGAGGAGTTCTGCGAGCTTGGCCGAAACTTCGCCAACAAGGTCTGGAACGCCGGGCGGTTTCTGATGATGAAGCGGGATGAAGTTGCCGGTTCCCTGCCAACCGATCTGCCCGCAGCTGACGCGCTTTCCTTCCCCCAATCCGTCGCCGATCTGAAGCCAGTCACCGACTCGGATCGTTGGATTCTTAGCCGGTTCCACTCCGCCCTTGCCGAGGTACAGCGGGCGTTGGATAGCTACCGAATCAACGAGTACTCCAAGCTGATCTACGACTTCGTTTGGCGTGATTTCTGCGACTGGTATCTGGAGTTGCTGAAGACCGAGTTAGCCATCAGCACCGGCGGCGAACGGTCGGCACAGATGATCGCTTTTGCGTTTGGGTTGTACGACCAGATGCTCCGGATGCTCCATCCAATCATGCCGTTTGTCACCGAAGAAATCTGGCAAAACATCAGCCACCGCGCCGAAGGGGAATCCATCTCGGTCGCGCCATTTCCGGCTTCCGATGCAAGCAAGGCCGATCCCAGGCTGGAGCAAGATTTCCAGATGATGCAGGAGTGTGCCGAGGCGATTCGGCGGATGCGAAGCGAGGCGAACGTGCCGCCATCGAAAGGGGTGCAGGTGACGTTGCGGGCGGCCAATGCTACGGCATCGGAGTTCTTTGCAGCAACCGCTGGACTACTGCAACGGCTTGCCAGAATCGAGACGTTGGAGATTGGGCTTGATTCCGAGAAGCCAAAACTTTCGGCCACGGAAGTTGTTCGCGGCACCGAGCTTCACGTCCATCTTGAGGGATTAATTGACGTGGAGAAAGAACGCCAAAAAACCGAAAAAGAAATTGCGCGATTGGAAGGGCAGATCAAGGGAACCGAGGCGAAGCTCTCCAACGAAAAATTTGTGGCCAACGCACCGGAAGACGTTGTGGCGAAGGAGCGGGAGAAACTGGAAGGTTACCGCCAGACGGTGGTGAAACTGAGGGAATCGCTGGCGTTGTATAGCTGAAAAAAGATTGTCCAAACTCAATTACAAGCAATCATGGCCTCCACCATCTACCTTGTTGCCAGCGGCGACCTTCGGCTTGCCGCAAACCAGAACTGCGAAGCCGCCCAAGCAGCAATGGAGCAGCAGATTGTTGCCGTTGTGGAGCGCGAAGGGCACAGCATTCAACGCGCTCATCCGATTGACCCGGAGAAAGGGCATGGCTTTATTGACAGCCAGCGATATGGGATTGAGGTCTTCCGGTCAATCCCCGACGATGCCCCGTTGATTCTGGCAAAAGCAGTTTGGCAGTACAGCCACCATGTGCTTGCTGGATTGTTCACCCATAAGGGGCCGATCCTAACCCTTGCTAACTGGAGCGGGATGTGGCCTGGGCTGGTGGGGCTGCTGAACCTGAACGCCTCACTAACAAAAGCTGGGGTGAACTACAGCACACTATGGAGCGAAGATTTCAGCGATGAATTTTTTGCCAAAGGCTTGCGCCAGTGGCTACGCAAAGGTCGGGTGAAGCACGACACCTCACACGTGCGGCGTTTCGATGCCGACGAAGCTCCCAAGAAAGCGGTGAACATTGGCCGCGCCTTCGCCAAGGGTCTGCGCAAGCAGAAAGCAATCATGGGGATTTTTGATGAAGGGTGCATGGGGATGTACAACGCGATTATCCCCGACGAACTGCTTCATCCCACCGGGGTTTTTAAAGAACGCCTCAGCCAGTCAACTCTGTACGCCCGGATGCTTACTGTGGCTGATTCTGAAGCGCGTGGTGTGTATGATTGGCTGCGGCAACGGGGAGTGCAATTTCAGCTTGGGACCGACGAGGCTACCGAGCTGACCGAACGGCAAGTGCTGGAGCAGTGCAAGATGTACATTGCCGCCGTCCGCATCGCCGATGAGTTCGGCTGCGACACCATCGGCATCCAATACCAACAAGGGCTGAAAGACCTTACCCCCGCAAGCGACCTTGCCGAAGGAATCCTGAACAACAGCGAACGCCCGCCAGTGTATCGCGAGGGAACCACCGAAGAACTGTTCCCCGGCGAAGCAGTGGTGCACTTTAACGAGGTGGACGAGTGCGCGGGATTGGACGCGCTTGTCACCTATCGCCTGTGGCGGCAGCTTGGGTTCCCTCCGGAAACAACGCTGCACGACCTCCGCTGGGGACGCTACTACAAAGGGAATGGAGTGAACGACTTTGTTTGGGTGTTGGAAATCAGCGGAGCCGCCCCGCCCGCGCATTTCATTGGCGGCTATGCGGGTGCCAGCAGCCAGCGCCAGCCACCGATGTACTTCCGGCTTGGCGGCGGTTCGCTGAAAGGGATCAGCAAGCCGGGGTGGGTAGTCTGGAGCCGTGTGTTCGTTGCCAACGGGCGGCTGAACTTCGACACCGGATTGGCGGAAGTTGTGGAGTTACCCGAGGAAGAAACCGAGGAGCGTTGGCGGCTAACCACCAGCCAGTGGCCAATCATGCACGCAGTAATCCAGGGGGTAAGCCGCGACCAGATGATGGCGCGGCACAAATCGAACCACATCCAAGTTGCCTACGCCCCAAGCCGCGCTGCGGCTCGCACCGGAATGTTTGTCAAAGCCGCCGCAATGGAGGAGCTTGGGTTGCGGGTGAGTATTTGTGGGGTGTGAGAAGCTGTTTTGATTTGCTCTGGAGCAATTGCGTATGGGGTACAGCATTGCCGGAACCGCTGTTTTGGAGCCAGTATTGGTGCAAAATTCATGGGCGTTGCCTAGGCAAGTGATCGAAAAATCATGGAGACTCTTGGATGATTCCCTCCTTCACTGCTTACCACGCTCCCATTTCTAAATCCCAAACAGCTTCTTAAGCTATTCGATTGCGGATCATCCCCGCGTGTGCGGGGAACAGTGCAAGCCGAAGTGCTCACTGGCAATGGCCGTCGGATCATCCCCGCGTGTGCGGGGAACAGCGGGCTTGTTTTACTGGTTCAACAATTCGTTCAGGATCATCCCCGCGTGTGCGGGGAACAGCCAGTATTTCAAGGCCATCGTCACAATGCCCGAGGATCATCCCCGCGTGTGCGGGGAACAGGTCAAACCAACAATATGATTTTGTGGTGGTGGAGGATCATCCCCGCGTGTGCGGGGAACAGGAGTAGGTCTTTTGCCTCTTGTCAACGCGCCCGGGATCATCCCCGCGTGTGCGGGGAACAGCTTGAAGCCAAGCTCGAGCAGTTCCGCCAGCCGGGATCATCCCCGCGTGTGCGGGGAACAGCTTGAAGCCAAGCTCGAGCAGTTCCGCCAGCCGGGATCATCCCCGCGTGTGCGGGGAACAGGCAAGGGCCTTCTCTACGCTGATGTCAGTGGCGGGATCATCCCCGCGTGTGCGGGGAACAGCAGCGGCCATCGGTGAAGGTATCGGTTCGGGTGGGATCATCCCCGCGTGTGCGGGGAACAGGCACTCACAGCACCGCTGGGTCGCGGGGAACTCGGATCATCCCCGCGTGTGCGGGGAACAGTAAAGTTGTAACGGCTGTTGTGCGTGCCGCAAGGGATCATCCCCGCGTGTGCGGGGAACAGATATAGGGGTCATCACTGTCGATGTTTGGGATGGGATCATCCCCGCGTGTGCGGGGAACAGGATGAAGGTTTTTCCGGTCAACCCGACGGTGTAGGATCATCCCCGCGTGTGCGGGGAACAGCCGGGACGCAATTCGGAACGCTGTTAAACGCCAGGATCATCCCCGCGTGTGCGGGGAACAGGGAGTGGTGATGACCACCGAGCGGTTCCTCAACGGATCATCCCCGCGTGTGCGGGGAACAGTCCTCTTGAATACTCATACCGGTCAACACGTCAGGATCATCCCCGCGTGTGCGGGGAACAGAATTGATAATCCGCATGGTAGAGTCTCCTGGTGGGATCATCCCCGCGTGTGCGGGGAACAGCTTCGCAGCACAACGGGCGTGGAACCCGCCGAGGGGATCATCCCCGCGTGTGCGGGGAACAGGCGTAGCTGGAGTGGACGACCTTTAGGTCGGGGGGATCATCCCCGCGTGTGCGGGGAACAGCACCAGACAGTGCAAGACCTTAGCGATGCTGAGGGATCATCCCCGCGTGTGCGGGGAACAGGGTTGGAACTCTTGGTAGTCATGTTTCGATGAGGGATCATCCCCGCGTGTGCGGGGAACAGCGCGCCGTGCGGAACCGTGGATAGTACTCGAGGGGATCATCCCCGCGTGTGCGGGGAACAGAGCAGATGGGGAAGGCCAACGATCCTAAGGAGAGGATCATCCCCGCGTGTGCGGGGAACAGAGAGTGCGCCGAAGCTGAAGGTGAGCGTCCCCGGGATCATCCCCGCGTGTGCGGGGAACAGAGGTCATCAGGGACACGATACCCGCAGGAGATGGGATCATCCCCGCGTGTGCGGGGAACAGCCGACGATATATCCACCGATGATGTCAAGTCCGGGATCATCCCCGCGTGTGCGGGGAACAGGGTAGCGGAAAAAAAAGGTAGCGGCTCACTTGCGGATCATCCCCGCGTGTGCGGGGAACAGGATCGGCGATTCCTTGCTCTTTTTAAGCCTTCGGGATCATCCCCGCGTGTGCGGGGAACAGCCGTCGTGGAGAGATAGTAAGTGGCTCCGATGGGGATCATCCCCGCGTGTGC